>NZ_JBAVCF010000489.1:0-21284 GCF_049586575.1 Bradyrhizobium sp. | reverse complement strand
TTGATGTTCCAGCGAAAGAGGGTCGATGAAGGTCTTGGTACCGGTAAAACGGGTGGTCGATTACAACGTCAAAGTCCGTGTCAAGGGCGATGGAACCGGCGTTGAACTGTCCAACGTGAAGATGTCGATGAATCCCTTCGACGAGATCGCCGTGGAGGAGGCCCTGCGCCTGAAAGAGGCCGGCAAGGCAACCGAAGTCGTGGTGGTTTCGATCGGGCCGGCTCAGGCGTCCGAAACCATCCGGACCGGTCTTGCCATGGGCGCCGACCGCGGCATCCTCGTCAAGGCCGAGGGCAATGTCGAGCCGTTGGCGGTGGCCAAGATCCTTAAAGCCGTCGCCGACGAAGAGAAGCCGGGGCTGGTGATTCTCGGCAAGCAGGCGATCGACGACGACTCTAACCAGACCGGACAGATGCTGGCAGCCCTGCTTGGATGGTCGCAAGCGACCTTTGCCTCCAAGCTCGAGGTCGACGGTTCCGATTTCAAGGTGACGCGCGAGGTCGATGGCGGGTTGCAGACCGTGAAACTCAAGGGACCAGCCATCGTAACTACCGATCTGCGGTTGAACGAGCCGCGTTATGCGAGCCTGCCGAACATCATGAAAGCCAAGAAGAAGCCGATCGCCGACAAGAGTGCATCGGATTATGGCGTCGACCTGACGCCGCACCTTGAGATTCTCAAGACTTCTGAACCGCCGGGCCGCAAGGGAGGCGTCAAGGTCAAGGACGTCGCCGAACTGGTATCGAAGCTCAGGACGGAAGCGGGGGTTCTCTAGTGCGGTGGATTTGTCATTCGCCTCAGCGTCTGCCGCGAGTTGGCATCGCGAATGACAAATCCGAAACCGCACTAGAAATACAATATTTGCTAGTGTCCTTTAGTTCTAACATTCGCAAAGGAACTAGCCGCGATGGGATGCGAATGTTGGAACTAGGACACTAGTGATGACCACGCTTCTGATCGCGGAACACGACAACGCATCGATCAAGGATGCGACCCACAAGGCGCTGACGGCAGCGACAGCGCTCGGCAGTGACGTGCATGTGCTGGTGGCCGGCGAGAACGCCAAGGCCGCGGCTGACGCGGCGGCGAAGCTTTCCGGCGTCAAGAAGGTCTTGCTCGCCGACAATGCCGCCTATGCGCACGATCTGGCCGAGCCGCTGGCAGCCCTGATTGTCGGGCTCGCCGGAGGTTACGACGCCTTCGTGGCGCCGGCGACCTCGCGCTTCAAGAACGTGATGCCGCGGGTTGCCGCCCTGCTTGACGTGATGCAGGTGTCGGAGATCATCAAGGTGATCGCGCCCGATACGTTCGAGCGGCCGATCTACGCCGGCAACGCCATTCAGACGGTCAAGTCCAGGGACGCCAAGAAGGTCATTACGGTGCGGACTTCGACTTTTGCGGCGACCGGCGACGGCGGCAGCGCGGCAGTCGAGAATGCGGCTGCGGTCGCCGATCCCGCTCTCTCCAGTTTCGTCGGCGAGGAAGTCGCCAAGAGCGACCGCCCCGAGCTGACATCGGCCAAGATCATCGTGTCCGGCGGCCGGGCGATGCAAAGCCGCGAGAACTTCGCCAAGTATATCGAGCCGCTCGCCGATAAACTGGGAGCAGCCGTCGGCGCCTCGCGCGCCGCGGTCGATGCCGGCTATGCGCCGAACGACTGGCAGGTCGGTCAGACCGGCAAGGTGGTGGCGCCCGAGCTTTATGTCGCGATCGGCATTTCAGGCGCAATCCAGCATCTCGCCGGCATGAAGGACTCCAAGGTGATCGTGGCGATCAACAAGGACGAGGATGCGCCTATCTTCCAGGTTGCCGATTACGGTCTGGTAGCTGATCTGTATCAGGTGGTCCCGGAACTGACCGAGGCGATCGGCAAACTCGGAAAATAGATGCGCAAGATGACAAGATGGCAGTCATGATAAAAAAAGTCGGCGTGATCGGTGCGGGGCAAATGGGCAACGGCATCGCGCATGTCGCGGCTTTGGCCGGCTTCGGCGTGGTGCTCAACGACGTCTCGGCCGAGCGCCTGAAGTCGGGCATGGCAACCATCAACGGCAACCTGTCGCGTCAGGTCTCCAAAAAGGTCATCACCGATGACGCCCGCAAGCAGGCCGTGGGGCGGATTGCCCTCGCTGAGTCCATGGACGGGCTCGCCGACTGCGATCTGGTGATCGAGACAGCGGTCGAAAAGGAAGAGGTCAAGCGCAAGATCTTCCACGAGGTTTGCGCCCTGCTCAAACCGAGTGCGATCGTCGCCTCCAATACCTCATCGATCTCAATCACCCGGCTCGCGGCGTCGACCGACCGGCCCGAACGCTTCATCGGCATTCATTTCATGAATCCGGTGCCTTTGATGGAGCTGGTCGAGCTGATCCGGGGTATCGCCACCGACGACACGACCTTCGAGGCGGCCAAGGAATTCGTTACCAAGCTCGGCAAGCACATCGCTGTGTCGGAGGATTTCCCCGCCTTCATCGTCAATCGCATCCTGCTGCCGATGATCAACGAGGCGATCTATACGCTCTATGAAGGCGTCGGGAACGTCGAGGCGATCGATGCGGCCATGAAGCTTGGCGCACATCATCCGATGGGACCGCTGGAGCTCGCCGATTTCATCGGTCTCGATACCTGCCTGTCGATCATGCAAGTGCTGCATGAGGGCTTGGCGGACTCCAAATACCGCCCGTGCCCGCTGCTCGTGAAGTATGTCGAGGCCGGCTGGTTGGGGCGCAAAACCCAGCGCGGCTTCTACGACTACCGCGGCGACAAGCCGGTACCGACGCGCTGACTCCGGTCTTGCCCGGCGCAATATCCAGCATTCGTTAACGCTTCCCGGGTAGTTTAGCCGGCGTTGGGGGTAAGCCGATGGATATGAGTTTGGTAATGGCCGCGCTTGCCGCGCAGTCGGGCAAGCTACAGTCGCAGATTGCGACGACGGTCCTGAAATCGAACATCGATGCCGAGAAATCCTCCGTCCTCACCCTGTTGGGGAGTGGGACGTCGCCGTCGCTCGCCAATGTCAGCGCCGGAGTTGGCAGCAACATCAACGTCACGGCCTAACAACCGTTTTCCCTAAGCAACTGTTTGGACCGGTCCGGCACCTGTGCGGACACGCGGCCCTTGCTGCACCCAATTCTAACATTCGCATCCCTTCGAAGCAGGCACCTTTGCGAATGTTAGAATTACAGGACCACTGGCGAATTCCAGCTTTTGTGGTGCTTAGGATTTGTTGTGGAGCTTAGGATTTGCCATTCGGTTGACGAACCTGCGGCTAGATGGGTAGCGAAAGCCAAATCCACTCCACTAGCGGCATTGCCCGCCGCAGCCGCTTGCGATAGCGAGAAGCCGGCCTCACGCTATTCCCAAGGGACAACAGATGAAGTTCGCAAGTTTCAAGATCAACGGCGCCACCAGCTGGGGCCTCATTGAAGGTAACGAAGCGGTTGATCTCGGCGCTGCCTTGCGCGACCGGTTTGCCGATTTGAAGTCCGTCATTGCCGCAGGCTCCCTGGCGGAAGCAGCGAAAGCGGCGCCCAAGGCGGCGCGGCATCCGCTCGCCGACATCACCTGGCTGCCGGTGGTCCCGAATCCGGACAAGATCCTCTGCATCGGCCTCAACTACGAAAACCACCGCAAGGAGACCGGCCGGAGCGAGGTCGAAAACCCGACCGTGTTCGGGCGTTTTGCCAACAGCCAGACCGGGCATCTCGCCAACATCATCTGCCCCAAAGTCTCGACCGATCTCGACTACGAGGGCGAACTGGCCCTGATCATCGGCAAACCGGGCCGCTATATCTCCCGCAAGGACGCCTGGGATCACATCGCCGGCTATGCCTGTTACAATGAAGGCAGCGTGCGCGATTACCAGCGCCATACCTCCCAGTTCACGCCCGGCAAGAATTTTCCCAATACCGGGGCGTTCGGGCCCTGGATGGTGACGCCCGACGAGGCCGGCGATCTCGGACCTTTGCGGCTGCAAACCCGTCTCAATGGCGAGGTGGTGCAGGACACGACCATCCGCGAAATGATCTTCGATATCCCGCGCCAGATCGAATACTGCTCGGCCTTCACGCGGCTCGAACCGGGCGACGTGATCGTGACAGGCACGCCGGGTGGCGTCGGCTCCCGCCGCACTCCGCCTCTTTGGATGAAGCCGGGCGACGTGGTCGAGGTCGAGATCGACCGGATCGGGCTGCTGCGCAACACCGTCGCCGACGAGGCGTAACGGCGCGCCCTCTATCCCGCTGTTTCGGCGTAGCTTTTTAGGGGTGGTCTTACGATCGCGGCGGTGTCGTCGTTGCCGCCGTGATCAGTTTTACGGCTTCGTCGCTGTCCCATTCGGCCGGTCCGGCAATGGTCGCTATCTCGCAGCCCTGGCCGTCGACCAGCACAGAGGTCGGCATGCCGAGCGCCCGGCCTATGGCTTTAAGCTCTTGAAAAACTTGGGCTTTGCTGTCGCTAAAAAAGTCGAGGCGGGTCAGCTTGGCATCTTTGAGGAAGTTCCTGGGCTTTTCAGGATCGCGGGTATCGATATTGATCGCCACCACCTGGAAATCCTTGCCGCCGAGCTTGGCTTGCAGGCGATCCAGTGCCGGCATTTCGCGGCGGCAAGGCACGCACCAGGTCGCCCACAGGTTCACCAGAACCGTGCGCCCGCGCCAGTCCGAAAGCTTCTTCTGCTTGCCATCGGCATCCTGGAAGGTCAGGTCCGGCAACCGCAGAGGGGCGGTCGCCATAGTTAGCGCGGCTACCTCGCCATGGGCGAGCGGCGCGATCTTTTGCGACAGGCTCACGGCAGGGGCGCAGGCTGAATCGCCTGATGCATTGCGCCTGAGGCCGCCGAGCCCGTATACCCCGGCAAATCCGATCACGGCCCCGATCAGCACCGCACCGACAACATAGGGAATGCGGCGCAAGGGGGCCGGGGCAGGCGAGGGGCTTTCGGGCATATCGTTTGTCATTCTGTTCCAGATACGGCTATTGGAGACCTTCAGTTGCGTCCACCGTGCTGGTTGGGGGCAACAAAAAGCGGCGAGTCATTGGTCATGAGCAACAAGATGTGGGGCGGCCGGTTCACCGAGCGGCCCGATGTGATCATGGAAGAAATCAACGTCTCCATCGACGTCGATCGTCACATGTACGCCCAGGACATCGCCGCGTCCAAGGCGCACGCCGCCATGCTGTCCGCGCAAGGGATTATCACGGCAAACGATGCGAAAAATATTGCGAGGGGTCTAGACACGATTTTGTCAGAAATCGGCAAGGGATCGTTCGAATTCAAGCGCGCGCTCGAAGATATCCATATGAATGTCGAGAGCAGGCTTGGCGAACTGATTGGGCCTGCCGCCGGGCGGCTGCACACCGCGCGCTCGCGCAACGATCAGGTGGCCACCGACTTCCGCCTGTTCGTCCGCGACACCATCGACGAAATCGATTCCGCGCTGGCCCTGTTCCAGCAGGCCTTGGCGCAGCGCGCGCTGGAACATGCCGCAACGGTGATGCCGGGGTTCACGCATCTGCAAACCGCCCAGCCCGTCACCTTCGGGCATCATCTGCTCGCCTATGTCGAGATGGCGGCGCGTGATCGTGGCCGTTTCGCCGATGCTCGCAAGCGTCTGAATGAGTCGCCGCTTGGAGCTGCGGCGCTCGCCGGCACCTCGTTTCCGATCGATCGCACGGCAACGGCGAAGGCGCTCGGCTTCGACCGGCCGATGGCCAATTCGCTCGACGCGGTCTCCGACCGGGATTTCGCCATCGAGACGTTGTCGGCGGCAGCGGTTGCCTCGATGCATCTGTCGCGCTTTGCCGAAGAGATCGTGATCTGGACCTCGCCGCTGGTGGGGATGGTGCGGCTTTCCGACAAGTTCACCACCGGCTCCTCGATCATGCCGCAGAAGCGCAATCCCGACGCGGCTGAACTGGTGCGCGCCAAAACCGGCCGGGTGATCGGCGCGCTCAATGCGCTGTTGATCGTGATGAAGGGATTGCCGCTCGCCTATCAAAAGGACATGCAGGAAGACAAGCAGGGCGCGATGGAGGCGTTCGGCGCGCTGTCGCTCGCCATCCGCGCCATGACCGGAATGGTCCTCGATCTCGTGCCGGATGAGGCGCGCATGAAAGCTGCCGCCGGTGAGGGTTATGCCACCGCCACCGATCTGGCGGATTGGCTGGTGCGGACGTTGAAAATGCCATTCCGCGACGCCCATCACGTCACCGGGCGGATCGTTGCCAAGGCCGCCGCCGATGGCGTTGCCTTGCACGAACTGCCGCTGAAGGCGATGCAGGCGATCGAGCCTGGCATCACCAAGGACGCATTTTCGGTGTTGTCGGTTGAGGCGTCGGTGAAAAGCCGGACAAGCTTCGGAGGCACTGCGCCAAAGAATGTGGCGGCGCAGGCCAAGGCCTGGCTGAAGCGGCTGGAAAAAGAGCGAAAATAGGGCTGCAATACAATTCTTTACCGGAAATTCAGTCGTGCGCGGGTCTCGCCAGAATGGATCAACTTTTGTATGGTGCGGCCCGCATTGGGGATTTTGACGTGACTCGGAACGACCGCCCGAACACTCGACGATGGGCATTTGTCCTGGTGGGAGCTGCTGCGCTCCTGCTTTCGGGGTGTGGGCGAAAGGGGCCGCTCGATCTGCCGCCGACCGCTTCGGGGCAGCAGCCGGTTGCGGCCGCGCAGTCGGATCAAGCGGCTGCCCGGCAAGCCAGCAGTCCAAACCTGTTCGATCCGAACAATGGCGCCGGCACGTTGCCGACCGCAGGCAAAGGCCCAAAACGGTCGTTCGCCCTCGACCCGCTTCTCAACAGCAACTGAGCGTCCCATGAATCACTTCGATTATCGCAACGGCGTGCTTCACGCCGAGGCGGTTAGTCTGGTGGAACTCGCCGACGCCGTCGGGACGCCCTTCTATTGCTATTCGACCGCGACGCTGGAGCGTCACTATCGGGTGTTCAGCGAAGCCTTTGCCGGCGAGAAGGCGCTGATCTGCTACGCCATGAAGGCGAACTCCAATCAGTCGGTGCTGCGCACGCTGGCCCGGCTCGGCGCGGGCGCGGACGTGGTGTCTGGCGGCGAACTGAAGCGGGCGCTCGCGGCCGGCATCCCGGCGGAGAAAATCCTTTTCTCGGGCATCGGCAAGACCGAAGCTGAGCTAAACGCCGCGTTGGCGGCCGACATCCTTTGCGTCAACATCGAATCCGAACCTGAACTCGAATTGCTGTCGCGTCTCGCGAGCGGGCAGGGCAAGACCGCGCGGATCTCGGTTCGCGTCAACCCGGACGTCGATGCCGGCACCCATGCGAAGATCGCGACCGGGAAATCCGAAAACAAGTTCGGCATTCCGATCGCGCGGGCGCGGGCAGTGTATGCCCGCGCGGCAAAATTGCCGGGCATTCGCGTCACCGGCGCCGATATGCATATCGGAAGCCAGATCACCGATCTCAGCCGGATGGAAACGGCGTTCCGCATCCTTGCGGAATTCGTGCAGACGCTGCGCGCCGACGGCCACAACATCTCGCATGTCGATTTCGGCGGCGGCCTCGGCATTCCCTACCACATGGACCAGGCGGCGCCTCCGCTGCCGTCCGCCTATGCGGCGATGGTCAAGCGGGTGACACATAACCTCGGCTGCACGCTGATGTTCGAGCCGGGCCGGATGATCGTCGGCAATGCCGGCATCCTGGTGTCGCGCGTGATCTATGTGAAACATGGCGATGCCAAGAACTTCGTCATCATCGATGCGGCGATGAATGACTTGATCCGGCCGACGCTTTACGAAGCCCATCACGATATTCTGCCGCTGCGCGAAGCGGGCCAGAATCCGCAGATGATCGTGGCCGACGTGGTGGGCCCGGTCTGCGAAACCGGCGACTACCTCGCGCTTGGCCGCAATATGCCGGAGCCGAAGGAGGGAGATCTGCTCGCCATCATGACCGCCGGCGCCTATGGAGCGGTGCAGTCCGGCACGTACAACACGCGCGCGCTGGTGCCGGAAGTGCTCGTCAAGGGTGACCAATACGCGGTGGTGCGTCCGCGCCTCGGGGTCGACGCATTGATTGCAATGGATCGGCCGGCGCCGTGGCTGTGATGTTCCAAAAATAGCTGTCGTCTCCGCGACCCCTCTACGCCAAGGCTTCGCCGGGGCTGGGTTCGTGGGGCGCCGAAGCTTTAGCGAAGGCGGCACGCGGGGACCCATAACCACCGATGTTGTTTAGATGCAGAGCTGCGGCTCCAGCCTCGATACCCACGAACGCCTGTGGTTATGGGTCCCGGGCTCAAGGCCGGGAGAGACGGTTGTCTCACTTCCCTGTAATCCCGCCTTTGTTGCCGCCGACTACCACGCCGGCCTTCTTTTCGATCGGCAGGATCGCGGAGGTGAAGTCGGAGTCCGCGCCGGTTTCACGGATCACCACTTCCCACAGCCTGCCCACCGCTTCGGCGACTTCCATCGACAGCCCCAGCGACTTCATTTCTTCGAGCGCCAGCCGTACGTCCTTGACCATCAACCCGGTGGCAAAACCGAAGTCGAAGGAGCGCGGCAGGATCGAGCGGGGAAACTTGTCGCGGCTCGCCGTGTTCATCCCCGAGCCCGAATTGATCACGTCGATCATGACGGCTGGATCGAGACCGGCTTTGACGCCCATGACCACGGCCTCGGAAGTCGCCGCCATGGCGGTCGCCGACAACAGGTTGTTGGCGAGTTTCATGCTCTGCCCGGAGCCGGGCTTTTCACCGATGAAGAACACCTTGCCGATCACTTCGAGCGCCGGCTTGATCGCTTCGAAATCGGCGCGCGGCCCCGATACCATGACCGCCAGCGTGCCCTTCTCGGCGCCGCCGACACCGCCGGAGACGGGGCTGTCGATCTGGACCAGGTTGCGCTTGGCGAGAATGTCGTGAATCCGCACCGCCATTTGTGAGCCGACGGTGGAAAGATCGACAAAGCGCTTCACGCGCTTGCCTTCGATCACGCCGTCCTTTCCGGTTGCGACGTCAAGCGAAGCCTGAAGCGACGGCAGGCTCGCCATCACGGTCTCGGCGCGATCGGCAACATCCCTGGGCGAGGATGCCGCCTTGGCGCCGAGCGCGACCAATTGGTCGGCGACTTCCTTGCGCTGATCGAAAACGAAAAGCTGATGCTTGGCCTCGATCAGGCGTCGCGCCATCGGGAAGCCCATTTTGCCAAGGCCGATGAAACCGATTTCCATGCTGTGATCCCAAGAATGGCTGACGACGTCCCTCGCCTTGAGGGGTCGATGGTGGTTCCGAGAGTGACGTTAAGAGGTGGGGCAGACTTTGTGCCGCCCATTTGGAATTCCTGCACCGCAAGCCGCAAATCCTATACAGGAATTTCAAATGGAAAGCGGCGCAAGCATGCGTAATTTGCCGGTGCCCATGACTTTTCGAAGTTCGTAGAAGGTGGGTGCTGCGGCGGGACACGGACTTCGAAAAGTGGGCGCCGGTCACGTCCTCGTGCTATGCGTATTTCCGGGTGTGGGTTACCGGTCCGGCGCAGATGCCCCATTGCCGCCGTTGTGCTAGGGTCTGCTCCGGGCAACCTGGAGAGATGATTGAGCGGCGCGACCCCCGACCCGTTGGAACCTGTGGAGAACTCTGATGCCGTTGCGCGGCTGCGGATCGCGCAGGCCTTGCGGCGGGCCGGATTCGCGATTGCGTGGGAACGAAGCTGGCCGCATCTGGCGCGCTTTCTGACGGTTGCCGGGCTGTTTCTGGTGCTGTCCTGGGCGGGCTTGTGGCTGGCTCTGCCCTTCGCCGCCCGAGCGTTCGGGCTTGGTCTCTTTCTGGTGTTGGCGCTCGCGGCGCTATCCCCCTTGTTCCGGTTTCGCTGGCCGAGCCGCCAGGACGCGCTGGGAAGGCTCGATCGCGGCACCGGTATTCGCCATCGTCCGGCGACGACCCTCACCGATACATTGACGACACAAGACCCCGTCGCGCTGGCGCTGTGGCAAGCGCAGCGCGAGCGCACGCTGGCCTCGATCAAGCGCATCCATGCCGGTCTGCCGTCGCCACGACTCGCCATTCATGATCCCTGGGCGTTCCGCGCGCTGATCGTTGTGTTGATGGTTGCGACCTATATCGCGGCCGGTGACGAACGAAGGGTTCGCGTCGCCGCCGCTTTCGACTGGAATGGTGTGTTCGCGGCCGAGAATGTCAGGGTCGATGCCTGGGTGACGCCGCCGCTCTATACCGGTCGGCCGCCGGTCATCCTTTCGGCGGCGAACAAGGAGGCAGCGCTTCCGGCTTCGGGGCTGCTGGCTGTGCCGGCCGGCAGCACGCTGATCGTGCGCTCGAGCGGTGGCGCACTCGACGTCGTGGTGGGCGGCGGGGTGACCGAGGCGGCTGCGAAGGAGCAGGCCCCCAAGGGTACGAGCGAGAAGCATTTCACCATCACCGGCGACGGCACCGCCCACGTCCGCGCGCCGTCCGGCCAGCCGCAATGGCGCTTCAGCGCCTTGCCAGACCATCCGCCGGTTATCGCGCTTGCCAAGGATCCCGAGCGCCAGGCGCGGGGCTCCTTGCAGTTGTCGTATAAGCTCGAGGACGATTACGGCGTCACCGAAGCGCACGCACAGTTTGCGGCACGCGGTGCCAAAGGCGCGGCGGAGACACGGCCGTTGTTCGATGCGCCGCAGTTTTCGCTGGTGCTGCCGAATGCCCGCACCCGCAACGGTGTAGGCCAGACCGTCAAGGACCTCAGCGAGGATCCCTATGCCGGCGCAGAGGTCACGCTGACGCTGACGGCCAAGGACGAAGCCGGCAATGAGGGACGCAGCGCGCCGTTCGATATGCGCCTGCCCGAACGTCTCTTCACCAAGCCCCTGGCGCGCGCGCTGATCGAGCAGCGCCGAACTCTTGCGCTGGATGCCAACCAGCGTCCGCAGGTCAACCAGGCGCTAAATGCGCTTTTGATCGCGCCGGAATTGTTCATGCCGGAAGTCGGCCACTATCTCGGCCTGCGCAGCGTCGAGAAGGAACTCGAAGCGGCGCGGACCGACGATGCCATGCGCGGGGTGGTGGCGAGCCTCTGGGCGCTCGCGGTCACGATCGAGGATGGCAATATCACCGACGTCGACAAGGCGCTTCGTGCGGCGCAGGACGCGCTCAAGGCAGCCCTGGAGCGAGGCGCCAGCGACGAGGAGATCAAGAAACTTACCCAGGATCTGCGGGCCGCGCTCGATAACTTCATGCGCCAGCTCGCCGAGCAGTTTCGCAACAATCCACAAGCCCTGGCGCGGCCGCTCGATCCCAACACGAGGGTGATGCGCCAGCAAGACCTCAACAACATGATTGACCGGCTCGAGCGGCTGTCGCGCTCCGGCGACAAGGACGCGGCGAAGCAATTGCTCGACCAGTTGCAGCAGATGCTGGAGGGCCTGCAACTCGCGCAGCCCGGCCAATCCGGCGATGACGACATGGAGCAGGCGCTGAACGAGCTCGGCGACATGATCCGCAAGCAGCAACAACTGCGCGACAAGACGTACAAGCAGGGCCAGGATTCCCGGCGCGACCGCCAGCGCGGCAAGCAGGGCGATCAGGCCATGAACGATCTCCAGCAGGACCAGCAGGGCTTGCGCGACCGGCTGAAGAAGCTGCAGGACGAGCTGGCCAAGCGCGGTATGGGGCCGAGCCAGCGCGGCCAGCAGGGTCAACAGGGCCAGCAACCGGGCCAGGACGGCGACCCGCAAGCCGACGGCGATGACGAGGATGGTCTCGGCACGGCCGACAACGCGATGGGCGATGCCGGCGGCAAGCTCGGCGAGGGCAATGCTGACGGCGCCGTCGATTCGCAGGGCAAGGCGCTCGATGCCCTGCGCAAGGGGCAGCAAAGCCTCGCTGACGCCATGCAGCAGCGCGATGGCGATGGTCAGGGCGACGGCCCGGGTAACCGCGCCGGCCGGCAGCAAGGCAGTAACAATTCGAGCGATCCGCTGGGCCGGCCCTTACATGGGCGGGATTTCGGCGATGATCTGACGGTGAAGATTCCCGGCGAGATCGATGTGCAGAGGGTGCGCCGGATTCTCGAAGAGCTTCGCCGGCGCCTGGCCGATCCGGAGCGCCCCCAGCTCGAACTTGATTACATCGAGCGGCTGCTGAAGGATTATTGAGCTCTAACTCACCTTTCGCGACGCTAACGCGTCCGCAACCGCGGTGCGGATATCCGCCACCGAAAACGGTTTGCTGATCACGTCGTGGGCGATGGCGTTGAGGCCGGAGGCCCGTTCGCGCTGATCGGCAAAACCCGTCATCAGCAGAATCGTCAGCTCGGGGAAATCGCGGGCGGCCGTCAGCGCGAGCGCAATCCCGTCCATGATCGGCATCTGGATATCGGTCAGCATCAAGTCGAAGGCGCCGTCTGTGCCGCCTAGAATTTCGAGCGCTTCGGCGCCGTCCGTGGCGGTGATGATGTCGTGGCCGTCCATCGCGATGGCGCGCGCGACCAGAAGGCGCATCGATTCTTCATCGTCGACAATCAGCACGCGTGACATTTTGAAGCCTCAGACGTCCGAAGGCAGGCAACCGGCCAGCATCACGCATGGCCGCCGGTGATGTCTCGCTTGTTGAAAAAGCGTACGTCGACATTGCGCCCGCCGGGCGGCGGCGAGGCAAGCCGTGACTTGAACACAGCCTTCTCGCCGGGGCGCAGGAACGACTGCTCCAGCACCGCGTTCCAGGCGTAGATTTCGGCGCCCTGCGCGTCGCGTATGCTGAAGCGCAGTCGCGGCAGCTCGACCGGTTTGTTCGAGTCGTCGGTGATGGCGCCCTCAATCACGAGCATCGACGTACCTTCCACTGTCTCGGACGAGACCTTGACATCGCGGAAGCGCAGGCCGCGCAAATTGACGTCGAGGCCGACCAGTTTGTAGAAGGCGGCCGTTTGCGGCAGCAGCCGCACCATTTCGGCGCGCCAGATCACCAGCGCCAGCACCAGGGCGCCCATCGCGGTACAGGCGACGGTGAGGCCGATAGGCGTGTTGAGACGAGGCGTGGGACCGGCGGCCTTCGGCTTCATGAACCTGCCGATCCATGGGAAGCGCCCTGCCTGACCGTCTGTGGAATCGGCTGTCCAGTCGGGGGAGCCTGCCTGCCAGTCGCCGGCGATGGAGGGGCTATCGACGTGCGGAGCTTCATTGTCTGTTTCGTCTTGCTCCCGCGCAAGCGCATCCCATTCAGCGGCGGCGTCCTGTTCGGGGTCTTGCTGGTGTAAGCCGGCTGCGACTGTCGTCTCATTGACGAATTCGACGGCGTCTTCGCGCCGGGCGAGCCAGACTTCCTTGCAGCGGGAACAGCGTACGCTACGGCCGTCATCGCCGAGCTTCGCCGAATCAATGCCATAGGACGTTGAACAATGAGGACAAACGATCTGCATGGGCCACTCTCCGCAAGGGCGCTTCTGTGCCACTGGTTGGAAGGGCTTCGGAAGCGGGGCCTCAGGATGCTACAAGGCGACCGTTAACGAATCGGAAACCATAAACGACGCAAAACCTTATTAGTTTGGTTCCCGAAGCCGGTGGGCCTTCGGTTTCGAGGTTTCCGGCCGCCCCTCATCGAACGGAGCTGAGCTTGGTTCGGTTCGAAAATGTCGGATTGCGGTACGGGCTCGGCCCGGAGATTTTGCGCGACCTGAGTTTCCTGATTCCAGCCCATTCCTTCCAGTTTCTCACCGGCCCCTCCGGCGCCGGCAAGACCTCGCTCCTGAAGCTGTTGTTCCTCTCGCTGCGGCCAACCCGGGGCCTGGTCAATCTGTTCGGCCACGACATCTCTCTGCTCGGCAAGGAACAGATCGCGGATTTGCGCAAACGGATCGGGATCGTGTTGCAGGATTTCCGCCTGCTGGATCACATGACGACCTATGAAAACGTCGCTTTGCCGTTCCGCGTGATGGGCCGGGAGGAGTCGAGCTATCGCAAGGAAGTGATCGATCTTCTGAAATGGGTCGGCCTTGGCGAGCGTATGGATGCGCTGCCGCCAATTTTGTCCGGCGGGGAAAAACAGCGGGCGGCGATCGCGCGCGCGGTCATTTCGCGGCCACATTTGCTGCTGGCGGACGAGCCGACCGGCAACGTCGACCCCACGCTGGGGCGCCGCCTGCTCAGGCTGTTCATTGAATTGAACAAGTCGGGGACTGCGGTCGTGATCGCAACCCATGATATGGCGTTGATGGACCAGTATGATGCAAGGCGGCTGGTGCTGCACCAGGGACGGCTGCATATCTATGAGTAGGACCGATCAACAACTGAGCCCGCTGCTTGACCTCGGACACGAGCGTCCGCAGGTGCCGGCGCGCGCGCGCAACATGTCGCCGATCGTGCCCCGTGGTTCGATCGCCGGCAGCGCCCTGGTTGCGGTCGTCGCCATCATGACCTTCCTGGCGTCGATCACGACCGGCACGGTGTTGCTGGTCAGTGCGTCCGCGGCCGAATGGCAATCGGACGTCGCAAGCGAGATCACGATCCAGGTTCGTCCTGCGCCCGGGCGTGACCTCGATCGCGATGCGGCGGCGGTGGCGGACGCGGTGCGGCCGCAGGACGGCATCGTCGAGGTCAGGCCTTTCTCCAAGGAAGAATCCGCCAAATTGCTCGAGCCGTGGCTCGGCAGCGGTCTCTCGCTCGATGACCTGCCGGTGCCGCGCGTGCTTGTCGCTCGCGTCCAGCCGGGATCGGCGGTTGATCTCGAAGCATTGCGCCGCAGGGTGACGCAGGCAGCGCCAACCGCGAGCGTCGACGACCACCGTGCCTGGATCGAGCGAATGCGGTCGATGACCGGGGCTACCGTGATCGCGGGTATCGGCATTTTGATCCTGGTAATCGCCGCGACCATTATCTCGGTCTCATTCGCCACCCGCGGTGCGATGGCTGCGAACCGCCCGATCGTGGAAGTCCTGCATTTCGTCGGCGCGGGCGATCGCTACATCGCCAATCGCTTTCTGCGGCACTTTCTCAGGCTTGGCCTCGAAGGCGGCGTCATCGGCGGCGGCATCGCCATGCTCGTTTTCGGCTTTTCAGAGTCGATCGCGAACTGGTTTTCGGGCACACCGGTCGGGGACCAGTTCGCCGCCTTGCTGGGGACGTTTTCGCTGCGCCCCTCAGGCTACCTGACGCTGGCGGCACAAGCGGTGTTGATCGCCGCGATCACGGCCTGGGCGTCGCGGCGCACGCTGTTTGCAACCCTCAACGATATCGAATGAGGCGGCAAACCGGTGTCGAGAGACGAAAACCGGTTCCCACCTTTGCCGATCATGCCCTAGACTTGGGTTAGTGGAGCGGGTTTGACATTCGCTACCGACCTAGCCGCTTGTTAGAATCGGACCACCAGGAGAGACAACCCGATCGCCATGAGCCAGCCATCTGCCAGTCAACCGGACGCCCCGGCTTCCGCCGCGCCGCGGAAAAGGCGGGGTGCTGTGGTCCTGACCCTGCTGGTCTTCGCATTCGTCGGGGCCGCGACCGGCTTTGCCGGGTTTCTGGCGCAACTGCACGGATCTGAAGTCAAGCCGTCGCGTACCGCCGACGGCATCGTGGTGCTGACTGGCGGCTCGTCGCGCGTATCGGATGCGATGGAGCTGTTGGCGGGCGGCTATGGAAAACGACTGTTGATTTCCGGTGTCCATCCCTCGAGCGGCACGAGCGACATCTCCCGCTCGCTGCCCGACAGTCAATCGCTGTTGAATTGCTGCGTCGATCTCGATCGCTCGGCGGTCAACACCCGCAGCAACGCGGCCGAGACGCGGCGCTGGGCACATGAGCGAGGCTTCAAGTCGCTGATCGTGGTCACGTCGAACTACCATATGCCGCGGGCGATCGTGGAGTTGTCCCACGCCATGCCTGATATCACCCTTATTCCGTTCGCGGTGGTGGGCGACAAGTGGCGGGAGGAAGCCTGGTGGACCAATGGCGCCACGGTGCGGCTGCTGCTATCGGAGTATGTAAAATATGTCGCCGCGGAGGTGCGGGTGCGCTTGGCGGATGCTGGCCTGGATATCATGCGCGAAACCACCGATTCCGATCTTCACACGCCGCGCCGGCCGACGACCGCCCAAGCTAATTGATCGGGTTGCCGATGTTCGTCATTTTCCTGCGCTCGCTGATCTACAACGTGCTGTTCTATCTGTTGCTGGTGTTCTGGCTGATTGTCGCGATTCCGACCTTCTTGATGCCTCGCGCAGCGATACTGACGGTGGCGCGGTGCTGGGCGAGCCAAAGCACCTGGCTGTTGCGCGCGGTCTGCAACGTGAAGGTGGAATATCGCGGGGTTGAGAAAATCCCGAAAGGGCCGTTGCTCGTCGCCTCCAAGCATCAGTCGATGTGGGAGACCTTCGCGCTGCTGCTATTTTTCGATCAGCCGCTTTACATCCTCAAACGTGAGCTGACGCTGATTCCGTTTTTTGGCTGGTATTTGATCAAGGCCGGCATGGTCGCCGTCGACCGCCGGGCGGGCGGCCGCGCGCTGCTGAAGATGGTCCGGCAGGCCAGCGAGGAAGTACGGCGCGGCCGTCAGTTGATCATATTCCCGGAGGGCACCCGCAGGCCGGCCGGCGCGCCGGCGCAGTACAAGCCAGGGGTTGCGCAGCTCTATTCGAGTTGCCGCGGGAACTGCCTGCCGGTGGCGCTCAATTCCGGATTGTTCTGGCCGCGCCGGACTTTCATGCGTTATCCCGGCACGCTGGTGGTCGAATTTCTTGATCTGGTGCCACCGGGTCTGCCACGCGATGAATTCCTGGCGCGCGTTTCCACGGTGATCGAGGATGCGACGGGGCGATTGGTCGAGGCAGGGCGGCGCGAGCAGGCGCAACTGTTCGATCGCGCGGAAAACTCGGCCTCTGCAAAGGCGTAACCGGTCGAATTGATTGTTGACTCAGCGGTGCAGCGGTGTCTCGTTGTGCAGCATCAGGGCCAAATGATGCAGTTGCGGATCGCGAAGGCCTTGTGCTTCGATCGATCTCACGGTTTCAAGCACATAGTCGCGGTTGTTGCCGGAGCGGCCGTGGCCTTGCCGCACGTAGCGCAGTTGCTCTTGTAGCGAAAGCCGGCCGGCGTATTGGACGTGGCCGCGGTCGACGACGTAAGCGAGGGCTGAGATCCGCTCGCCGGCTCCGTTCTCGAGCCAGACCGAGCGCATGACTTCGCGATAGACGTGAGTGGTCTGTTCGCGGCCACGCAGATAGTCCACGACTTCGCCGCGCCGCGCGGCAGTGACGCGGAACGCAATGCCCCGGCAGGCTCCGCCGCGATCGAGGCCCAGCACCAGGCCCGGTTTTTCCGGCGTGCCACGATGGTCGAACGAGTAGACACACAGCGCGCGATGTTCGCCGATCAGCCGCGCCGGCACCTGCTCGACGAATTCGAATCCCGGCCGCCACATCAGCGAGCCGTAGCCGAAGACCCACAGGTCTTCATGGGAAGGAACAGGTTTGGTAGGCTTTTCGGCGGGCATCCAATACATCGCTATCAGAACATAAATGTGGAACGAAGCGTAAATTCCGCAGAGCCTGACCGGTCCGATCGCCCGCTTACATTTGACAAAATTGCCGGCCAATGGTCGGTCTATGGCCACCATGACCCTCCCCTCGGATACCCAGCGACGGCGCTCGCGCTGGCCGCTCTTCCTGATGCCGATCCTGCTCCTGATTGCCGCCGCGGCATGGAGCGCGTTCTGGTTTTATGCCGCCTCGCAGGCGCAAGTGAAGGCCGATGCCTGGCGTGAGCAGGAGGCAAAGTCCGGGCGCAGCTACACTTGCGCGAAGCAGTCGATCGGCGGCTTCCCGTTCCGACTTGAGGTGCGTTGCGATGGCGCGCGCGTTACGCTGACATCGCAGACCGCCGGCGCGACTGGGCCAGTCACGATCAACCTCGGCGAAATCCTGGCGGTTGCACAGGTTTACGATCCGAAATTGCTGATCGCGGAGTTCCAAGCGCCTGCGGTCGTTTCCGAATCGCAAAACACGCCCGCGATGCAGGTGAACTGGAAGACGGCGCGCGCGAGCGTGGTGGGGTTGCCTGCCATTCCGCAGCGCGCCTCGATCGTTTTCGACGATGTCGCGATCGATCGCACCAACAATTCGGTGCAAGTGCCGGTGGGGCGCGCCAAACATGTCGAACTGCACGGCCGGCTCGCCGAAGGCTCGACCCGGAAGGATCCAGTCATCGAAAGCGTGCTGCGCATCGAATCCGGCAGCGTGCAGGACGTCCATCCCTTGCTGGCGCGGCCATTCGCTGCCGATATTCATGCGAAGCTGACCGGCCTGAAAGATCTGATGCCCAAACCATGGCCGCAGCGGTTTCGCGAACTTCAAACCAATGGCGGGCATGTCGAGATCGTTCAATCGCGCATTCAACAGGACGATTTGATTGCGGTTGCCGCGGGCACTCTTGCGCTGAACGCCCAGGGCCATCTCGATGGCGAACTGCAAATGACGGTCGCCGGCATCGAGAAGATCATTCCAGCGCTCGGCATCGAAAAAATGCTGGAGGAGGGCGTGCCGCAGGCGGCGCTCGACCGCGTCGCGCCGGGCGTAAAATCGCAGGACGTCACCAATCTGCTCGGAGCGCTCGACAAGGCCATTCCTGGGCTTGGCAAGGTGGTCAAGCAGAACGCCAATCTCGGCGTTGCCGCGGGCATCAATGCGCTCGGCAAGCAAGCGGTGCTGGAAGGCAAGCCCGCGCGCACCTTCCCGCTGCGCTTTGCCGACGGCGTCGTCTATCTCGGCCCGCTCAAGGTCGGCGAGGTTCCGCCGCTGTTTTAGAGCATGATCCGGAAAGGTGGGAACCGGTTTCCCGAAAAAGATCATGCTTAAACAGAGTTAGGCACTACTTCTTCGCCAACTGCTCGTGCGGGCGGCCGAAGTCCGGCGCTGCCGAGTCCTGCCCGATCTCGACAATGCCGCGCCGGATCGCGCGGGTGCGCGCGAAATGTTCGAACAGCGCTTCGCCGTCGCCGCGCCTGATCGCGCGCGTCAGCTTGGACAAGTCCTCGTTGAAGGTGCCGAGCATCTCCAGCACGGCGTCCTTGTTGGTCAGGAACACGTCGCGCCACATCGTCGGATCGGATGCGGCGATGCGCGTGAAGTCGCGAAACCCGCCGGCGGAGAACTTCAGCACTTCGGATTGCGTGACGCCTTCAAGCTCATCCGCCGTGCCTACGATTGTATAGGCGATCAGATGCGGCAGATGGCTGGTGATCGCGAGCACCATGTCATGATGCTCGGGCGTCATGACCTCGACCTTGGCGCCGATGCCGGCCCAGAAGGCGCGCAGCCTCTCCACCGCCTTGGGGTCGGTCCCCTCGGGCGGGGTGAGAATGCACCAGCGGTTGATGAAGAGTTCGGCGAAGCCTGAATCGGGACCGGAATGTTCGGTGCCCGCCACCGGATGCGCCGGCACGAAATGCACGCCGGCAGGCAGATGCGGCGCCATTTCCTTGACCACCGCGCCCTTGACGGAGCCGACATCGGAGACGATTGCGCCCGGCTTGAGATGACCGGCGATCTCCGCTGCGACTTCGCCGCAGGCGCCGACCGGGATGCACAGGATCACGAGATCCGCGCCTTGCGCCGCTTCCGCATTGGTCTCGACCACGCGATCGACGACGCCGAGCTCCATCACCCGGGCGCGGCTCTTGGCCGAGCGCGCGGTGGTGACGATTTCCTTCGCCAATCCCTGCTCGCGCGCGGCGCGCGCGATCGAACCGCCGATCAGCCCGAAGCCGATCAGCGCGATGCGATCGAACGGCGGCGCTGTGCTCACTTCAACCCCATAAAGTCGCGCAAGCCATCAGCCACCAGCCGGTTGGCTTCCTCGGTGCCGATCGTCAGCCGCAAGGCGTGCGGCAGCTTGTAATTCTTCAGCCCGCGCAGCACGAGGCCACGTTTCGTGAGGAAGGCGTCCGCATCGTCCGCCGTCTTGCCCGGTTGAAGCGGAAAGTGAATCAGCACGAAATTGGCAACGCTCGGCGTGACCTTGAGGCCGAGCCTGGTCAGCTCTTCCGTCAGCCAGTTGCGCCACTTCTCGGTGTGGGTCTTCGACATCTGCTGATGCGCGGTATCTTCGATCGCGGCAATCGCAGCCCACATCGCCGGCGTCGAGACGTTGAACGGTCCGCGGATGCGATTGCAGGCGTCCACGATGTGGGCCGGTCCGAACATCCAGCCGACGCGGAGCGCCGCCAAACCGTGAATTTTCGAAAACGTGTGGGTCATCACGGTGTTCTCGCTGGTCGCCACCAGCTCGATGCCCATCTCGTAGTCGTTGCGCGAGACATAATCCGCATACGCCGCATCCAGCACCAAAAGAACATTCCCCGGCAATCCGGAACGCAGCCGCTTCACTTCATCGAACGGCAGATAGGTTCCGGTCGGGTTGTTCGGGTTGGCGAGCCAAACCAGTTTGGTCTTCGGCGTGACCAGCTTGAGGATCGCGTCGACGTTGGCGGTGAAGCCGGTCTCGGGCGCAACCACGTTGACGGCGCCATTCGCCATCGTCGCGATCGGATAGACCAGGAAGCCGTGGGTCGTGGAAATCGCCTCGTCGCCGGGGCCGAGATAGGCGTGCGCCAGCAGGTTGAGGACCTCATCGGAACCGGCGCCGCAGATGATGCGGTCGGGGTCGAGCCCGAACGCGCGCCCGATCGCCTCGCGCAGGATGCGTGAGGTGCCTTCCGGATAGTCCTCCAGATGTGCTGCGGCGTTCTTGTAGGCCTCGATCGCCTTCGGCGAGGGACCGAACGGCGTCTCGTTGGCCGACAGCTTGAACACCTTGCGGCCCGCTTCCGCCTTCGGGCTTTTGCCGGGCGTATAGGGCGCAATATCGAGAATGCCGGGATTCGGCACGGGTCTGGACATCTTCAACTCCGGAATAACGGGGGCTATCTGGCCGTTCCGCTGGGCACCGTATAGCGCGTTGCGTGGCTGCCGACGAGGGCCGATGAGCGCACCGACGCGCCGGCTTCGATCAGGGCGGCCTTGATCTTCTCGAGGCTGGTCCCGCTGGCCACCGACACCAGAAGCGCCGCGCCGTCGAAGGCCGTGTCGGGCACGGCCACGATCTCGGCCAGCGGCGACAGCGCGCGGGCGGTCTCGGCGTTCCAGCCGGAGACGCGCACGCTCCACATCTCGACTTCGGTCACCATGGCGCTATCGGCGACGCGCGACACCACAAAAACCGGCAGCGCCGCCGGATGGTCGGCGCGCTCGACGAACGGCAGCCGCGCGATGATCTTCGGCGCGCCGTTCGCCTCAAGCGCGATCCACCACGGCGTTTGGCTGGATGTC
>NZ_JBAVCF010000488.1:0-6781 GCF_049586575.1 Bradyrhizobium sp. | reverse complement strand
GCCAGCCTTCAAGGGCTGGGTCTCGGTTTGTATATCGCCTCCCAGATCGCCGAAGCCCACGACGGCACGCCTACGGTCGCATCTACAGCGGAGGAGACGCGTTTCACGTTTCGGATGCCGCTGCGGTGATCGACACTTCTGCGAGCCCATCCGCTGTCACTCGCGGCTGACAATCAAAACGCGGAGGTCCGAAGCCGCTTAACGCGCCTGTTTGTCGTCGTCTTCGATCCTGATCGCAGCCAGTCCCACATTGCGTAAACGCATCACGTCGCGCTCGCCATCCCTCACCGCATCGATAATACGCTTGGCGATGACATCGTAGACGATGGGCGGCTGCCCGCTATCGTGAAGCTCCTTGCAGGCGCTGTCGAATGCCTCACCCATGATCCTGGTCATGCGATCGTCAAAGACGGTGCCGGTCTTTCGGATAAACGGCAGAATGGACGCCACGTGTGTTTCCTTTGTTGCTGCGTTTATTTGCATGGTTACGATGCCAAACGCGCGGGCTTCACAAGCCGGGCGCAAACACCAAGACAGCTGTGTTCAAATTCAAGTTCTGCGTTGAGCCCGTTCGCGAGCGCCCGCATGAGCTGAAAGCCGAGCCCGCCATCGGTCGTTGGATCGAAATTCTCGGGAAAGCCGACGCCGTCATCCGCCACTTCGACCCGGAACGAGCCGTCGTCCTTGGTCTCGCAATGGACCTGCACGATCACAGGCAAGCCGGTGGGGTGCGCATATTTGATTGCGTTGGTAAGAAGCTCGGCAGTGATCAGCCCGGCGTGAAGCGCATGACGCGGCTGGATATAGCCTTCGCCGGAACATTCGACGGTCAGGTTCATCTTTCCGTCCGGGCCGAGCGTGCCAATCATCTCGGCGATGTCCCGCAGGAAATTCCCGAGGTTGACGCCATCGCCGTTGACGGCCAGCGCCAGCGATTTGTGGAGTTTCGCGGTCACCTCGATGCGCGAGCTGATATCGTCGAGCAGGTGGCACACCTGGTCCGCGGTCAGGGTCTTGCCGCTTCTCGAAATGGCGTTGCGTTGCAGGCGAACGGCGCCGCTCAGGCTCCCGAGGTTGTTTGCTATCCGATGATCGGCTTCGGCCAGCCCGACATCTCCACGCTCGATCAAAATTGCCATGTTTTCATTCCCGTGAAGCAAGACTGTGCGCTTCAACGGGCCGGAAAACAAGAAAACAATAATAAGATCAATGCGTTATTGACGTATTGGACCCCTTTATCGTCTTACTGGCCAAATGCTGAAAAGCCGGATAATGAGTATAAATAGTAAGGAACTCATTTTGGGTTACTTGCGTTCAAGGAGTGAGTTTTTTACGGAGGGGTCAGATGGCTCCGCTCAATCGAGGCGAACGACTCCAGATCATGCTCACCCACGACGAATTGCGAATCGTCGATACTTGGCGTTTTTCCAAGCGGATGCCGAGCAGGGCGGCGGCCATCCGGGAGTTGCTCAAGCGCGGCATGGCCGCCGAAGGATTTTTGGAAGTAGCCGACGGCGCGAAGTCCAAGGACTTCTCGGTGCTGCCAGACGGTCTGGCTTCGGACGATTTGGCTCCGGACGAGCCGGCCGAGTAGTTCGCGCGGCGTTGCCAGCGCGCGGCCAAGCCGCAAAAAAACAAATCCCACAACAAAACGGCCGGGTCTTTGCAACCCGGCCGTTTTAAATTCCGTAGAGGATCCGCGAAAGCCTCAGCTCGCATTGGCGACCGGCGCGGTACCGACCTTCTTCTCGATCGCCCGCTTCAAATCGAGCGCGCGCGGCGAGAGGTTGGCGGCGCGGGCCTTCAAGAGGAAGGCATCGAGCCCGCCATTGTGGTCGACGCTCTTGATCGCATTGGTCGAGACGCGCAGGCGCACGTTGCGGCCGAGTGCATCCGAAATGAAGGTCACGTTGCACAGGTTCGGCAGGAAACGCCGCTTGGTCTTGATATTGGAGTGGCTCACCTTGTGGCCCACCTGCGGGCCCTTGGCCGTCAGTTCACAGCGCCGCGACATCGCGATAAAATCCTCTTCCATCCCGGCCTCCATCCGCGTCATGCGGGTCGGCGCCAAGGGTCAAAAACACGTCCATCTCGGGAACCGCGGACGTATAGGGGCAGATCGGCAGGGCGTCAAGGTTGGGGAGGCTGCAAAAGTCCGGAAACGCCCGTTCCGAAAGGCCTTTTGCCGCATTCGTTATCACATAAACGGCGTATTCGGGGGCTGATATCTCAGAGGTTCAGGGTTTCATGCCAGCGCCAAGTCCTGACCTGATTGCCTCTGACCTAACCAAGGGCGCGTGAAGGCGTTGTTCGCCGGCTTTATTGGTTTAAATGAAACTACCATCCTGCTCTGTTTTGAGGTTTGCGGCTCCCGTGACCGATCTGCGTATGACGCCGCCCCGGCGGGCCCGTTGGTTGCTCCCGGCGCTAGTGCCCACTTTCCGAAGTTCGCACTCCGCCGCAGCGACCATCTTTTTGCGAACTTCGGAAAGCCATGGGCACTAGGAATTCAATGATTTCAGTACCGGTTATCGATCTGAAGTCCCTAAGGAAAGCCCGCCGCTTGCAGTGCAGGGACTTCAGATCGGCGGTACTGTTCGGGTTTGCGCTCGTTTTCGGCATAGGCGCGATGCCTGCCTTCGCGCAAGGCAAGTTAGAAGCGCAGTATGAAGCGACGCTCGCCGGCATTCCCGTCGGCCGGGGCGCCTGGAACATCGAGATATCGGAAGACCAGTTTTCCGCTTCCGCCGTTGGCGGCACCGCGGGTCTCCTGAAAACGTTTGCCTCGGGCTCCGGGGCGGGCGCTTCGCAAGGGCGCGTCGTCAACGGCGCGCTGGTCTCGAGCAGTTACAGTGCGTCGACCACGACGTCGAAAAAGACCGAGGCGATCCGCATGGTGCTCAACAACGGCACCATCAAGGATTTTGCGATCGAGCCCGAGCCGCCGGTCGATCCCGATCGCATTCCGATAACGGAAGCGCACAAGAGGGGCGTATTCGATCCGATGACGGGATCGATGCTGCGCGTGCCCGGCACGGCCGATCCGCTCAGCCCGGAAGCCTGCCGCGCGAGTGCTGCGGTCTTCGATGGCCGGATGCGCTACGACCTGAAGCTCGACTTCAAGCGCATGGAAACCGTGAAGGCGGAGAAGGGCTATCACGGTCCGGTCGTGGTCTGCGCGATCTACTTCTCGCCGGTCGCGGGCTACATCCCCGATCGCCCGGTGATCAAATATCTGACTGCCGCGCGTAACATGGAGATCGCGTTTGCGCCGGTGCTGGGAACCCGCATCCTGGTTCCGTTCCGCATGGTGATCCCGACGCCACTTGGCACCGCGATGCTGGAGGCGACGCAGTTCATCACCACGGCCACCCCGCCGCACGTGGCAAAGACGAATTGACTTTTCTCTCGTCGTCCCGGCGACCCGTCTGCGCCAAGGCTTCGCCGGCGCTGGGCTCGTGGGGCGCCGAAGCTTTAGCGAAGGCGGCACGCGGGGACCCATAACCACAGGCCTTCATTGTTGAGGCAAGCGTCGGCCATTCTGCTTGACCGAGAGATCACGCGGTATGGTTCCGGATCGCGCTCGTTTCAATCGCTTGTCCGGGACGACGATGGGGACACCGAATCCCTGTTGACTCTTCCTCACTTCTGATTCGACTCGCGACCGTCGCGTGATTAAAGAATTTCGTCGTCAAACCGTCGCTTGAAGGCGCGCGCCAAACTTGATCTAGTGCCGGGAAAGGCCATCTGCGCGATATGTTGCGGTGAACGAAGCAGGACGATCCCAGGAGTCAGCGATTCGGGCGCGATTCGTTCCGTACCCGTTCCGAAACTTAAATCCCGCCCTCACAAGCGTCGCATTGTGGCACACATTTCAACCGTCGCGGTGCCGTAACGCTCGCGCCAAACGCGCAGAAACCCAATAAAACATGGCTCTTTCGTCACCTCCGCCTTCGCTTGCCAATGGAAGGGCTCCAGGCTCCGGCGTCACCGCGGTGCTCGGGCCGACCAACACAGGCAAGACGCATCTCGCGATCGAGCGCATGCTGGCGCATTCGTCGGGGCTGATCGGCCTGCCGCTGCGGCTGCTCGCGCGCGAGGTTTACAACAAGATCGCCGACCGCGCCGGGCCTGAGGCCGTGGCGCTGATCACCGGCGAAGAGAAGATCAAGCCGCCAAAGCCGCGGTTTTGGGTCTCCACCGTCGAAGCCATGCCGCGCGATCTCGACGTTTCGTTTCTCGCGGTCGATGAAATCCAGATCGCGGCCGATCTCGAACGCGGGCATGTCTTCACCGATCGCATCCTCAACCGGCGCGGCCGCGACGAAACGCTGCTGCTCGGGGCTGCGACCATGCGCGGCATCATCGAACGGCTGCTGCCCGCCGCCAACATCGTGACGCGGCCGCGGCTGTCGCAGCTTGAATTTGCCGGCGACCGCAAGATCACCCGCCAGCCGCGGCGCACCGCGATCGTCGCCTTCTCGGCAGACGAGGTCTACGCCATTGCCGAATTGATCCGCCGCCAGCATGGCGGTGCGGCGGTGGTGCTCGGTTCGCTCTCCCCGCGCACACGAAACGCGCAAGTGGCGATGTTCCAGAACGGTGACGTCGATTATCTCGTCGCCACCGACGCGATCGGCATGGGCCTCAATCTCGACGTCGACCATGTCGCGTTCGCGTCCGACCGCAAATATGACGGCTATCAGTTCCGCCGTCTTAATCCTGCCGAATTTGCCCAGATCGCGGGCCGGGCGGGGCGCGCCACCCGCGACGGTACTTTTGGCACCACCGGCCGCTGTGCGCCGTTCGAGCCGGAACTGGTCAATGCGTTGCAGAACCACACTTTCGAAAGCGTGCGGGTGCTGCAATGGCGCAACTCGAAGCTCGATTTTTCCTCGCTCGGCGCGTTGCAGGTGTCGCTCGCGCTCACCCCGACCCATGAGGCGCTGACCCGCGCGCCGATCGCGGAGGACCTGCGCGTGCTCGATCACGTCGCGCGCGATTCTGACATCAGGGACATGGCGCATGGGGCGGCGGCGGTGGAGCGGCTGTGGGATGCATGCCAGATCCCCGATTACCGCAAGATCGCACCGGCGGCGCACGCCGAGCTTGTCACGAGCCTGTTTGGATTCCTGATGCAAAAGGGACGGATCCCGGACGCCTGGTTTGCCGCTCAGGTCGATCAGGCGGACCGGACAGACGGCGATATCGACACGTTATCGGGCCGGATTGCACAAATCCGCACCTGGACATTCGTTGCCAACCGTCCGGACTGGCTGGCCGATCCCGAGCATTGGCAGGGAATTGCCCGCGAAGTTGAAAATAAATTGTCCGATGCGCTGCATGAACGGCTCACAGAGCGTTTCGTTGATCGCCGTACCAGTGTATTGATGCGCCGCCTGCGGGAAAACGCGATGTTGAATACGGAAATCGGCAAGACCGGCGAAGTGATCGTAGAAGGCCATGTGATCGGCCGTCTGGACGGATTCACGTTTGCGCCTGATGCGGCGGAAGCCGGCTCTGAAGCGAAGGCGTTGCAGGCTACCGCGCAAAAGGCGCTGGCCGGCGAAATCGATGCGCGCGCCGATAAGCTTTCCGCCGCACCCGACGATCAGTTCGTGCTGACCTCGGAAGGAACCATCCGCTGGACCGGCGACGCGGTCGGCCGGCTGATGGCGGCCGACGATGCCTTGCATCCGCGGATTCGCATCATCGCCGACGAGCGGCTGACCGGCGCGCCGCGCGAGGCGGTACAGGCGCGGCTCGATCTGTGGCTGAAGACCCATATCGAAAAGCTGCTCGGACCGCTGTTCGAGTTGAGCAAGGCCGAGGACATCACCGGCATCGGACGCGGCATTGCCTTCCAGCTGATCGAGGCCATGGGCGTGCTCGAGCGATCCAGGGTCGCTGCCGAGATGAAGGATCTCGATCAGCCGTCGCGGGCGAGCCTGCGCAAATACGGCGTGCGCTTCGGCGCCTATCACATCTACGTCCCCGCGCTGCTCAAGCCGGCAGCACGTGCGCTGGCCTTGCTGCTATGGGCGATGAAGCAAGCCAATACCGACATGTCGGCGCTATCGGGCGCGCAGCATCTGGCGGCCTCGGGCCGCACCTCTTTTCCGGTCGACAAGACGTTGCCGCGCGATGCCTATCGCGTGCTCGGCTATCGCCAGTGCGGCGAACGCGCGGTGCGTGTCGATATCCTGGAGCGGCTCGCTGATCTTATTCGCCCCGCGCTCGCATGGCGTGAAACCTCGCCCGGCGAAAGGCCAGCCGGCGCGTTCGACGGCCGCAGCTTTGTGGTGACGCAGGCGATGACGTCGCTCACGGGTTCGGCGGGCGAGGATTTCGCCTCGATCCTGCGCGCGCTCGGCTACCGCATGGAGCGCCGTCCGCCGTTACCGCCGAAGCCGGTTGTCGTCGAAGCGGTGCCTGCGACCGAGGGCGTGAGCGAGGCGGCGACAGAATCCGTTTCGGAAGTGACCACAGAGAATACTGCGGAAGCGGTTGCCGGCGACGCGGTGGCCACACGCGAAGCCGTCGAGGCATCGCGAGCCGTTGAGGTTGAGGAAGTCGTCACATCGTCGGCGACTCTGCTGCCCAATGTCGCGTTCGCATCCGAACCGGCCTCCGATGAGCCGGTGGTCGAAAGTGCGCCCGTTGTCGTCGAAGCGAAGCCGGAAACCGAGATGGCCTCGGAGATTGTCGCCGAGCCCGCCGCGGAAGCGCCGGCGGAGCAGACTTCTTCTGAAGTGACGTCTGAAGCGCCTGCGGGTGAAGT
>NZ_JBAVCF010000487.1:0-2256 GCF_049586575.1 Bradyrhizobium sp. | reverse complement strand
CTACGGACTGCGTCCGGTCATTATTCTCGGTGGATTTGCAGCCGGCCTCTCCTGGATTATCAACTCTGCCGCCACTGTGCTCCCGGGTTTCTATTTCGGCGCCTTGATCGGAGGCATTGCAGCCGGTTGCGTCAATGCGTGTGCCGTGAACAGCGCCTTGAAGTGGTTTCCGGATCGGCGGGGACTTGCGGTTGGTATCATGGCTGCCGGCTATGGGTCAGGCACCTTACTTACCGTTCTACCGATCGCCAGCATGATCGAAACAAGCGGATATGCCCACGCTTTCTTCGTCTATGGTTTGATTCAGGGGATCATCATTATTGCGGCAGGCTGGTTTATGCGCTCGCCAGACCCCGGTCAGGTAACATATTCGACGATCGTTCAGCAGTCACGCCGCGACTTCACACTGGTCGAAGCGCTACGGACGCCGGTTCTCTGGGTCATGATGGTCATGTTTGCCTGCGTTGCCACCGGCGGCCTGATGGCGGTGGCGCAACTCAGCCTGATCGCTCAGGACTTCGGCATCAAGGATATACCCGTCGATCTTGGTCTGTTCAGCATGGCCGCTTTGCCCTTTGCCCTGATCGTTGATCGCATTACGAACGGGATCTCCCGTCCGCTGTTCGGCTGGATTTCCGATCACATCGGACGCGAGACGACGATGCTCCTCGCCTTCTCTCTGGAAGCTGCTGGAGTTCTGGCGCTGGCGACGTTCGGCAGGCACCCTGTCGTTTTCATTGCGCTCAGCGGCCTGGTTTTTCTCGCTTGGGGCGAGATTTACAGCCTGTTTGGAGCGACGATCGGTGATGCCTTTGGCACACTGCACATCGGGAAGATTTACGGTGTTCTATTTCTCTCAGCAGGCTTTGCTTCGTTCTTCGTCCCGATTGCCAATTTGATCATGTCTGCCACCGGAACATGGACGACGGTCTTTTATATCGTCGCTGCGATGGACCTGGTTGCGGCCCTGGCGGCATTCTTCGTACTCAAGCCACTGTTGTCCCGGCATTACAGGCAGTCCGCATGAACCGACAGGTGGACCGGGCAGGGCGCATCCGTTTGACCGTCCGCATCAACAGCCGCGGCAGATATTCTTCAGCTTGGCTGCGGTTCGCGCGTCTTCCTCGATGAGCGGGTCTTTGTAGGCAGCGCGCGATGCGTCGGATCCGACCAAGGCCGGCTTGTCCTTTTTCGGAAGCGACGCCGCATCGTAACAAGCCAGCCGCTCGCCTGCCGCTTGGATCGCGCGACAGTCCGGTCCAGCGGCACGCGCGCCTTGCGCGCATGCGCAGAGCGTCAACAGGATGATAATCGTTTTCATTCAAATTCCTTTGCGGACAATATAACCCTGTTGGCTTGGGCGAAGGGATATCTCAATCCAGTGCCCAATGGCGCAGCACTCGCAGACGAGACACGTTCGAATGCGTCTGGATAGCGCGTCGAATCCCGACGTTGTCCGGTGTCGTTATTTCTTCTTCCCGGAAGCGAAGCTCGGCTGCCACGCGGCGGTCTTCTGGCTCGGCGCCGCGGCAATTGTCTTGATCTTCTCTTTCTTGGGTTTCTTGGCTTCCCGATTGCCTTTTTGCTCGCCTTTGGCCATGTCGCTCTCCCGGAGTTCTTCGATACTGACCGGATGCAGATGTCTTTGACGGTGTGGCCCGATCAGTAACGCGCGATTGTGCGCGCTTTGGCGGCGAATAGCCATGGATTAGTTGTTCGGTCCGCCTGTCTCGAAATTGGCGACACAGGCTCAAGGCGCGGGCAGGGTAGGTTCCTCCGCGTTGATGGCGCGCTCCAGCGCGTCGATCACCATCTGAGTCTCGAGGAATTTGTTGCGTGCTCGCTCCGCCTTATCTCGGTCGAAGGGCGCCGCCAGCACCTTCACATGCGCGTCCCGTTCCTCGATCATGCGTTCGCGGGCTTTCTTAAGTGTTTCCAGCCGTTCGTTCATGGAGGCTCCATTTGCTCTCAGGCCACCCTAGCGGCCGGGATCTTGGTTGAAGGTATCGCTCGTCAGACCGGCGGTTTTCCATCGCCTGTGCGACGAACGACACGGCGGCTGCAATCGCAGCCCATGCCGCCTGTTTGCGTATGAGCGGAAATGGCTTCCGGCCTTATCGTGAAAGAACTCGCGATTATACGACCTCATCGGTCCAGACCGTGAAGCTGACCAGCGTGTTTGGTCCGAATGTCTGGGTAATTGGAACGTCGGCAGCGTCGCGGCCCTGGGCAATCAGGATACGGCCGATTCGCGGA
>NZ_JBAVCF010000486.1:0-2378 GCF_049586575.1 Bradyrhizobium sp. | reverse complement strand
GGTTACGACAAGCAGACGGATCTCGCGGTAGTCAAAATCGACGCGGGGCACGATTTGCCGGTCGCGCGGCTGGGGAATTCGGAAGGATCGAAAGTAGGCGACTGGGTGCTGGCATTCGGCAGCCCGTTTTCGCTGAACGGCTCCGTAACAGCGGGAATCATCAGCGCGACGAACCGGCAGAACATCGGCAACTCGCAATTCCAAAATTTTATTCAGACGGATGCGGCGATCAATCCGGGAAATTCGGGCGGCCCGCTAGTGAATTTGGCCGGCGAGGTCATTGGGATTAACACCGCGATTTATACGGGCAGCCGCGGGTTTGAAGGAGTGGGATTCGCGCTGCCGTCGAATACAGCGATCAACATTTACAACCAGTTAGTTACGCAAGGACACGTAACACGCGGTTCGATCGGAATTAAGTTCCAGGATGACCAGACGAGCGACGTGCTGTTGCACAAGGAACTAGGCGCGCCGAATGGCGTAGTGGTGCAATATGTAGCGCCGAGTGGTCCAGCGTCGAGGGCAGGGATTCAGCCGGGCGACGTGATCACGCAGATCAATGGGCATGCGGTGCGCGCCGGATCGGATCTGATTAATCCGGTGATTGGAACGCCGGTGGGGCATGCGGTGGCGCTGAGTTACGTGCGGGCCGGGAAAGTGAAGACGGTATCGGTGAACGTCGCGGACATGTCCAAGATTTTCCCGGACGATACTTCGGCGGGCGTAGATCCAGTCTCGGGTGATGTGGAAACAGCGCCGACGTCGTTTGGTCTGCACGTCGAAGGGCTGACTCCGGAAATTTCGCGGCATCTGGGATTGAGCGCGAACCAGCCGGGCGTGATTGCCAGCGATGTGGAACCGGCCAGTTTCGCGGACGACATCAAGTTCCTGCGCGGCGACGTGATTGTCGAAATCAACCACGTGGCGATAACGAATCTGCAGGATTACAAGCGGGAAATTGCCAAGCTGAAGCCGGGCGAGGATGTGCTGTTTAAGGTCTTGCATCCGGATGGAACAGGAGAGCAGTACACCGTGTTCCGGGCGGGGACGATTCCGCGAGCCGGGGAGTAGAATTTGCAGGTTAGTAAAAAGGGCCAAATGAGAGAGCATTTGCGGGTGCGAGCTTTGAAAATGGCGAGACGCGGGCTGGTGGGAGTCGCGTTGCTGGCCGTGGTGTTTTGGTTTGCGCCGTTGCGCGCGAATGCGACCCGGCTGCGCGGGCACGCGAAGACCCATGCTGCAGCGCACAAGGCCACGACCGCGAAATCGAGCAAAGCGAGATTGCGGAACGCGTCTTATAAAGCGTCAACGTCGACGCGCAAACGACGCTCGCGGTATCGCAGGAAGAAGCGCCATCACATAACGCTGCCGAAGCAGCCGGCCGCAGATCGGACCGAGGAAATCCAGTCAGCGCTGGAGCGCGGGGGGTTTTATTCCGGCAGTCCGAATGGGAAATGGGATAACAACACGCAAGAGGCGCTGCGACGTTTCCAGACGGCGAATGGGCTTCTGCCAACCGGCAAGCTCGACGCGCTGAGCCTGCAAAAACTCGGATTAGGCTCCGACGTGGCAGGGTTGAGCGCGCCGCGGGCAGTCCTGTCCGGGACGCAATCGTCCAGCAGCCAGAATCCTTCTTCCCCTGTACCAAAAACGCCCGGGCGGTAAGTCGACAGGCAGCCCGTTTGCCAACTGCGCTTTCGCATTCACAATTCATGGTCCCCACCTGGTTCGAACTTTCATCTCGCAGGGACGGCATGGCAGCGGTAGTTGTGCATCACCTAATGGAATAATCCCAAAGGGTTTCCGGCCGGGTTTTGTGCGCAGCGAGCAATTTCAGCCGAGCCAGCGGAGGCGGGGCCACATTTGCGGCAGCGGGGCTTTGGGTTTGCGGCAGATGTAGATGGGGAGATTCGATTCCTCGGGGATGGCGTAAGGCGGTGAGATGCGCGCCGCGAGCCTGACTTCGTCGAAAGCGTTCTGTAATTGACTTTCCGTGTAGCCGACGGTGATCACGACGTCGCCCGTATACCCGCGCGGACCCCACAGGCCGTATTGATTGTGTCCGCTGATGGCCGGCGGCAAATGATACGCAGGACCGAAGTAATCCACGGCTGAAGCTTCGCCATAATTCAGCGCGAGGATGGCGCATGGCGAGCGATCAGCGGCGGGCAGCGCGTCGAATACTTTCGCGATGGCCTGCACTTGATGGCGCCAGCCGTACATGTCGCCGAAAAGCTGCGGAAGTTTGCCGAGCGGGACATTTTCCGGATGGATGGCGTCCACATCCCAGAAGCGGGAATATTGCACCGCGGCATTTACGGGAAGAATCGGCATCGCGAGCGGAGCGGCAATCAAGCCGCCTACGACGAGAGGCGCGA
>NZ_JBAVCF010000485.1:0-5858 GCF_049586575.1 Bradyrhizobium sp. | reverse complement strand
AAAATGGAGTGCACACGACGCGACCTAACGATCTGACTGTACTCGAAAAATGCAGTTAAATCAATCACATAGATTTTGTACCGCGCCTATGATGGACTGGACCGACCGGCATTGCCGGACGTTCCATCGCCTGATGACGCGGCGTGGCCGCTTGTACACGGAGATGCTGACGTCGGGCGCGATCCTTCATGGCGACCGGCGGCGCTTGCTGGCGTTCGATCGTTGCGAACATCCCGTGGCGCTGCAACTCGGCGGCTCCGATCCGCGCGATTTGACCATCGCTGCCAGGATCGGCGAGGATTTCGGCTACGACGAGATCAATCTCAATGTCGGCTGTCCGTCGGACCGGGTGAAGGAGGGCCGTTTCGGCGCCTGCCTGATGGCGGAGCCAGCACTGGTTGCCACCGGCGTCGCGGCGATGAAGGCAGCCGTGTCGATACCGGTCACCGTCAAATGCCGGATCGGCATCGACGACCAGGATCCGGAGACCGCGCTCGATACGCTCGCGCGAGCCGTGGTGGCGGCAGGCGCCGATGCGCTGATCGTTCACGCCCGCAAGGCCTGGCTCGATGGATTGTCGCCGAAGGAAAATCGCGACATCCCGCCGCTCGACTATAACAGGGTCTATCGGTTGAAGGCGTCGATGCCGCATGTGCCTATCATCATCAACGGCGGCATCGCCAGTCTTGCCGAGGCCAGGCAGCATCTCGCGCATGTCGACGGCGTCATGCTGGGGCGCGCCGCGTATCAGGATCCGTGGCGGCTGCTCACCGTCGATCCGGAATTGTTCGGCGAGGCGGCGCCGTTCACGACGATGAAGGACGTCTTCGAAGCGATGCTGCCCTATATCGAACGCGAACTCGCAGCAGGCACGCGGCTGCATTCGATCACGCGGCATTTTGTCGGTGCGTTTCACGGCGTGCCGGGCGCACGCGCGTTCCGCCGCCATCTCGCCGAGCATGGGGTGAGGCCGGGTGCTGGCCCCGAGGTTTTGAAGGCCGCGATCGCGTTGGTCGGGGAGCGTGCGCCTCATGGTCCGATTCCAACATTCGCATCCCTCGCCGGAGGCACGTTTGCGAATGCTGGAATCAAAGGACCACGAGAAAATATAGGTTTCTAGTGGCGATCGCCGCCTGAGGGTCTTTCAATTGCGCATGATCTCCGCGCAAACGCGTTCCGCGTTTGTCGCGAAGGAAAACCGCTTCACACTTTTCCGGATCATGCGCTACGGATAACCGCGCAGCATCAGCCGGTCGGCGCGCACTTCCCAGCTTTCGAGCCGATCCAGAAAACTCATGCCCAACAGGTTGGTCTTCATTTGTCCGTGCGGCACCACCAGCGCCGGCACCGATCGCTCGACCAGCTTGCCGATCGCCAGCCGATCCAGCGTCAATCGCGCCGCCTTGGTGTGACCGCCCGCGGTCTCGACATCGACATCGTAATCGAGCAATTCAAGCGGAAGCCCGGCCGCCTTCGCCGTCTCATAGGTAAGCACGACGGACGTGGCGCCGGTGTCGATGACCATCGGGGCGCCGACGCCATTGATTTTGGCTTGCAGGGCGAATTCGCCACCTTGCCCGCGCACAACCTGCACCGCGCGCGTCGAAGCGTGTGGGCGCAGCAAATACGAGACGGTGTTCGAGACGGTACTTTTGGCGCGCGCGACCTGGGCGGGATCGCCATAGGCTACGACGGCGCCGACGGTCGCCAGCAGTACGGCCAGGACGAGCAGGATACGGCTCACAGCGCACCGTGCCTGTCGTTCAGCCGATCGTCGAACGGTTGGCCGGCTTGAGCACTTCGAGCCCGGCCTCCGCCATCCGTGCGGGCAATAGCGCCATCAGCGCCAGACGCTCCGCGCTTTCCATGCGATGCCCGCGCGCGATTTCGGGAAGCGTGCGCCCGCAACCGAAGCACAGGCTGGTTCTCGGATCCATCATGCAAACTGCGATACACGGCGTCTCTATGCTCATCTCTTGATAGTGAAGTGAATTCGATTGCTTGCCAAGCGTACCTATAATCCGGTTCCGGCGCTCAGGATTGGTTTATTGCGACCGACGCGCGCAGCGTCGACCTCCGTTGTATTTTCATTTTCCGGCTGCAGGGGCGGGGCGTCCTCCGACATCGGTCCGAGCGCCGACATCACGCGCTCGGGCGGGAAGGTGACGACGACTTCAGTGCCGATGCGAAGCTTTGATTTCAGCGTGAAGGTGCCGCCATGCATGTCGATCAGGCTCTTGGCGATCGGCAGTCCGAGGCCCGCGCCCTGTTCGGCCGACTTGATCGAATTGGAGCCTTGTCCGAATGAAGCCAGCACGATCGGGATTTCGTCTTCGGCAATGCCGGAGCCTGTGTCCTTGACGCTGAGATACTGGCCGCCGGACGCCGTCCAGCCGACCTTCAGCCAGATCTCGCCGCCTTGTGGCGTGAACTTGATCGAGTTCGACAGCAGGTTCAGTACGATTTGCCGCACCGCGCGCTCATCGCCCCAGATCCGCGGCATGCCTTGCTCGAATACCTCATGAATCGTGATGACGCGGCTCGAGGCGCGCAGTTTGAGCAAATGGTGGCAGTCGGCGACGACATGCACCAGTGAGACGGCCTCTTCGTTGAGCTCGTAGCGGCCGGCTTCGATCCGCGACAGGTCCAGAATCTCGTTGATGAGATTGAGCAGATGAACGCCGGAATTGTGAATGTCGGAGGAGTATTCCTTGTAGACGGGAACGGCGTGCGCGCCGAAGATTTCGCTCTTCATGACTTCGGAAAAGCCGAGGATCGCATTCAAGGGCGTTCGCAACTCGTGGCTCATCTGCGCAAGGAAGCGCGATTTGGCGACGTTGGCGGCTTCCGCGCGGTGCCGCGCTTCATCCGAGATCGCCTTGGCCTGTTCGAGTTCGCCGATCAGCGCGTCCTTTTCGGCCCGCGCTTCCAGCGTCGCCAGCGTCGCCGAATGCAGGCGGTGAGCCAACAGCGCGAAATATCCTTCCGCGGCAAGCGCGAGTAGGGCGAGCACGTAGTTATCGAAGGTGCCGCTCAGCGCGAAGTTGACCGCAATCGCGGCCGTCACCGGCGCGGTGGCGGCTAACGCTGCGATCGGAAGGCTTGCGGCCAGCATGCTCGATACCGCAACCACCAGCAGCATCAGGAACATGATTAGCGTGTTGGAGACCGCATCGAAGCCCGACGGGTGGATCAGAATCGTCGTCCAGACCAGGCCATACAGGAGATCGAGCACGATGAAGCGGGTCCGCCAGCTGCGGATCGTCGTCGTCAGCGAAGGCTGGGCGGCAATGAACAGACCGCAGCTGCGGATGATGGCGGTATGGATGCAGAGCAGGCCGCAGGTCCAGGCCGCGGCCGATACCGGCGGGATCCAGAAACCGAACAGCACGCCGGTCGCCACCACCAGCAGCATGACGACATAGGAAGCCGAGAGCCGCGTCTGGGCATATTGCCGGAGCAGTTCTCTGTCGAAAGCAGGCCGCGTTCCGCTTGAAGACGTTAACCGATCGCGTGCCTCGCGCACCCGCTGTGCCGCCGCGCGCCGGTTGGCAACAGGCGCCACAGTGGGCGGTTCAGCCGGAAGCTGCACGACTTCTGGCTTTTCAGCGGATTTACTCATCAAACAACACAAATCCTGCCCGCTAATGGAGCGGGCTTTTGCATTGTCTATCTGTGCCGCCAAAATCTTAAGAGGTGCCTTAAGAGCCTAAGAATTCTCGTTAACGAGAGGTTAAATTAACTTCTCGCGAGAGCCTCTTGCCGTCATTGCGAGCGAAGCGAATCCAGACCTGACGAAAGAACTGGATTGCTTCCGCCTGCGCGTAAGAGCGCTTCGGCGGACTGCAAGCGCGCCATAGCTCGCAACGCGAGCGACAGCGGGTCGTCGCTGACGCTCCTCGCAATGGCAGCAATAAATCCAGGGTATGTCGAAGGTCTAGCGTTGCAACCGCGCGAGCAAGCTCGACGTATCCCAGCGCTTGCCGCCCATCTTCTCGACTTCGGAATAGAACTGATCGACCAGTGCCGTCACCGGCAGGTGCGCGCCGTTGCGGCGGGCCTCGGCGATACAGATCGACAGATCCTTGCGCATCCATTCCACCGCAAAGCCGAAATCGTATTTGTCGTCGTTCATGGTCTTGTAGCGGTTCTCCATCTGCCAGGATTGCGCTGCGCCCTTGGAGATGGTGTCGATCACGGCGGCGACATCCAGTCCCGATTTTTTGGCGAAATGAATGCCTTCCGAAAGGCCCTGAACGAGGCCCGCGATGCAGATCTGGTTGACCATCTTGGTCAGTTGGCCGCTTCCCGCGGGTCCGAGCCGTTTGCACATGCGGGCATAGGCGGCGATGATTGGCTCGACGCCGGCATAGGCGTCTTCAGTTCCGCCGCACATCACCGTCAAGACGCCGTTTTCCGCGCCGGCCTGTCCGCCCGATACCGGTGCATCAACGAATTTGAAGCCCGCTTTGCCGGCGGCCGCATCGAGTTCGCGCGCCACTTCCGCCGAAGCGGTGGTGTGATCGACGAAGGTCGCGCCTTTTTTCATGCCGGCAAAGGCGCCATCGGCGCCGATCGTGATGGCGCGGAGGTCGTGGTCGTTGCCGACGCAGGCCATCACGAAATCCTGGCCTTCGGCCGCGGCCTTTGGCGTGGCTGCGGTCTTGCCCTTGAATTTCTCGGCCCATGTTTTGGCTTTGCCCGGCGTCCGGTTGTACACCGTCACCTCGTGGCCGCCCTTGACGACGAGATGCCCTGCCATGGGGAAACCCATGACGCCGAGACCGAGAAAAGCGACTTTAGCCATTTGTGCAATCCTGGGGTTCTGCCGGCGCATCGGTAGGCCGGTCATGTTCTTGTATGAGAGACGGTAGACCGGTTCGAGAACAGGCATCCGCCTTGAGACCCGCGACCTGAGAGCGCGCCTTAGGGATCGGCAACGCCTCCATTTGGCGGGCGGGCGTGGTTTTATGCTAGCATGGCGCGATAGTCGAGTTTCAAAACAAAAAAGGGAGTGAGCTCACATGGGTATGAGCGTTGGCGTGCTTGATCATTTCAATATCCGGACTCGCAAGCTCGCCGATACCGTTCGGTTCTACGAGGACGTTCTCGGCCTTGAAAAAGGTGACCGGCCGAATTTCGCCTTTCCAGGCGCCTGGATGTACAGCGAGGGCAAGGCGGTGGTCCATCTGGTCGATATCTCGGTGACCGAAGAGGCGCAAAAGCCGGATTCCGGCGTGGTTCATCATGTCGCATTTGTGAGCCGCGGTTTTGACGCCATGAAAGGGCGGCTTCAGTCCAAGAAGATGCCGTTCGACGCACGGCAGGTTCCCGGCGGCGATCTTTGGCAGATCTTCGTCAACGACCCCAATGGCGTGATGATCGAGCTGAACTATGAGGCCGCCAAGGAACAGGCGGGATCGGCGCCCTCGATGCGGACGGACGATGTCGGCAGGAGGTAGCCTTTTGGGCTGGCAGGCTTTATGGGTCGCATCCGAAGGTCATAGCGTTTTCGAGCGAAGCGGACCCCGGTTCGCGTGAAGAAAACGCGTCAAAACAAAAGAACAGACCGGTTCTGATGCCATCAGAATTGGCTCCAGGAGATGCGCCGTGAGCGTAACGCAACAACAGGTTCAGGACGCTCTCGCCAAGGTAACTTCGCCCCGTGGCGTGGCCTTGACCAATGCCGGGGTGCTGTCGGAGATCTCGGTCAGTGACGGCAAGGTGTTTTTTTCGATCAACGTCGAGGCGACGGAAGCCCGCGCCTGGGAAGGCGTTCGGGCCGCTGCGGAAACGGCGGTGCGCGCCATTCCCGGTGTTGAGGTCGCCATGGTCGCGCTGACCGCCGAACGCAAGGC
>NZ_JBAVCF010000484.1:0-11324 GCF_049586575.1 Bradyrhizobium sp. | reverse complement strand
GTCTTCGTGCTGCTGGTCTGCTTCCTGAGGGGCGGCATCGTCGGCGGCCTGGTCGACCTCTATCGCTTTCTCTCGCGCAAACCAACCAAGGATGCCGCAAAGGAAGCGCCGCCTAGCTCTGCGGCTGAACCTGTACAGAAGACGTCTGGCATCGAAGTCGCGACGCAAGCTGCGCCGGCGCCGTTGCCTGCCGAAACGGCCGGACGAGCCGAATATTCCGGCCCGATCCTGCAGGCCACCGGCCTCACCAAGCGTTACGGCGGTCTTGTCGCCAACAGCAACATCGATTTCAGCGTCAACCGGGGCGAGTTGCGCGGAATTATCGGGCCGAACGGCGCCGGCAAGTCGACCTTCTTCAAGATGCTCACGTGCGAGATCGCTCCGTCCTCGGGCCGGATCGTGTTCGAGGGGCGAGACATAACGGGGATGAACGTCACCGAAGTCTGCCAGTTGGGATTGACCAAGAGCTACCAGGTCAACCAGTTGTTTGCGGGACTGACGGTGCGCGATAACGTTGTGATCGCAGCACTCGCCCGTCTGCGCGGCAAGTTCCGGCTCGATCTTTTCCGCAGCCTGGACAGCGTCAAGGGATTGCCGGAGTTGGTTGAGCACACCCTGGAGAGGGTCGACCTGACCAGGCGGGCCGACACCCCGGTATCCGCACTCGCCTACGGCGAGAAGCGGAGGCTCGAGATCGGTCTCGCGCTCGCCACTTCGCCCGGCCTGTTGTTGCTGGACGAGCCACTCGCCGGCATGAGCCCGCACGAAAGGGTAGAAACCGTCAAGCTGCTCAGGTCCATCGCGCGCGATCGCACCATGATCATTATCGACCACGACATGGATTCGCTGTTCGAACTGGCTGAGCGGGTCACCGTGCTGCAGGAGGGCCGCGTGTTGCTTCATGGCACGCCGGATGAAATCAAGACCAATGCTGCTGTGCAGGAAGCCTATCTTGGCGGCGTTCACGGAGTGATCGACGCATGAGCTTGCTCGAAGTCAACGGTCTCAACAGCTATTACGGCGATTCCCACATCCTGTTCGATGTCGCCATGCGCGTCGAACAGCATGAGGTGGTAGCCCTGCTCGGCCGCAACGGCGCGGGCAAGAGCACGACTCTGAAGAGCCTGATGGGCGTCGTGACGCCGCGCAGCGGCACCGTCATGTTCGACGGCGTCGATATCGCCGGGCGCAGAAGCCACAAGATCGCCCAGGCCGGCATGCAGCTCGTTCACGAGGAGCGGCGCATCTTCGGCAGCCTTTCCGTCGAAGAGAACATCATCATCGCCGGGGTCACGGCCGAAAAGCGCTGGCCGCTCGAGCGCATCTACGAGATGTTCCCACGGCTGAAGGAACGGCGGAATAACCGTGGCACCGAGCTCTCCGGCGGCGAACAACAAATGCTGGCGATTGCGCGCGCGCTGGTGCGCGACCCCAAGATCATCCTCCTGGACGAGCCGTTCGAGGGACTTGCACCGGTCATCGTCCGCGACCTCGTCAAGGCCTGCCGGGATCTCGCTGCGGCCGGCCAGACCATCGTGCTGGTCGAGCAGAACCTGGCAGCGACGCTGGCACTGGCCCAGCGGATCTACATCATCAACAATGGCCACGTCGTTCACGAAGGACCGGCCAATGAACTGAAGGCGCAGCCGGAGCTGCTGCAGCGCTATCTGGGAGTCTAGCTTCTTCTGGCCCGCGATACACCGCGGGCTTGCGTTGACGCAGGCGCCTATGCCGTCCTATCCATCACAAGTGGAACAGAACAGGCACTTGCGTTGAGCGATCCGTTCTCCAGAACGACCGTCGAGAGCGCGCGGCGCACACTGACCGCGCGGCTGAAATCGGCCGGCATCGATTCGGCCGAACTCGACGCGCGCATGTTCGCCGGTGCTGCGCTCCACCTCGACCTCACCGGACTGATCACGGCGACGAGGCGGATCGTCACGCAAGACGAGGCAGCGTCTCTTGAAAACTTCATGCAGCGGCGCCTTGCCGGCGAGCCGGTCGCGCGCATTCTCGGCGTCAAGGAGTTTTGGGGCCTGGCCTTGCAGCTTTCGCCGGCGACGCTGGTACCGAGGCCCGACACCGAAACCGTGGTCGAGCTGGCGCTCGAAATGGAACGCGGTGAACACGGGACTAATCGATCGCCACGTATCGCCGATATCGGCACTGGGTCTGGCGCAATTCTGCTCGCGCTATTATCTGAGTGGCCTAACGCGACCGGTGTCGGCACCGACATCAGCCTGGAGGCGTTGCGAACGGCCAGCCGTAACGCCGCTCATCTTGGTTTTGCCGCTCGTGCCGCCTTCGTCGCCTGCAACTATGCGGCGGCGCTGTCCGGTGAGTTCGACCTGATCGTGTCGAACCCGCCGTACATTCGCTCGGCGGAGATCACAGAGCTTGGCCGCGAGGTGCGCAACTTTGACCCCTTCGCGGCATTGGACGGCGGCGCCGATGGTCTCGATGCCTACCGCGAACTGATCCCACAGGCCGCTCGCTTGCTCACGCCCGGCGCGGCGCTGATTGTCGAAGCCGGATGCGGCCAAAGCGGCCCTATTGCCGAATTGCTCGCCGCCTCAGGGTTAACGTCCGAGGGACCCCCAAAGGCCGACTTAGCGGGCATTCCGCGGGCCGTCGCGGGCCGGAAACCACCCCGATAAAGCCTGATTGAAATGCAAAAAAACCACTTGGAATATTGCCCCGGAGCGACTACGTTCCGATCAACGTCGGTCCAGGGTTACTGGCTCCGTAGACAGATACGGATTGAGGCCAGAGTTCTCAAAATGAGAGCCCGCCCCGAGTGAAAGGTTCCAAAACGCAGGTCCTTTAGCGCGCGATGGCTTGGGTTGAGCTGCGCTGCTGCCGACCGCAAAGCGAACGAAAGCCTGATATTGCGCTTGAAAAATCACGCTCGAAACCTGTGCTTGTTTTGGCAGGCGTAATGATTTGATGCGGCCGGCGACGCACGCCGAGCTGGTGGGGAACGCGTCTTTGTTGACTGCGACGTACGGCAAATCTGTGTGGAAATAAGCGGCGGTTCGGGTCCGGCGCGCGAGCGTATCGCGCGCGCAGGATTGGTCGACGCGCAAGATTGAAGAAGCGAATAACGGCGCTCCAAAGCTCCTCGATCTGGGGCCGAGGAGTTTCGAGACAGGGCAATTTCAGGGCTGGATCAAAGGCACGACATGAGAAACGGTCAGAACAACAAGCGGATGCGTAACCGAAATAACAATAACAACAGTAACAATAATAACCGGCGTGGCCAAAACCCGATGACCCGGGTGTTCGAATCGAACGGACCGGACATCAAAATCCGCGGCACTGCGTCTCACGTCGCGGAAAAATATGTGCAACTGGCGCGCGACGCGCGGTCCTCCGGCGACCCGGTCGCCGCCGAAAATTACTATCAGCACGCCGAGCATTACTTCCGCCTGATTGCCGCTGCGCAGGAGCAATTCCGCCAGAACCAACCGCAGCAGCCGCGGCCAGATGCCGAGATGATCTCGGAGGAAGGCGAGGACGACGAGGGCTTCTCAAGTTTCGGCCAAGAGCCGGGATTTGTCCCAGTACAACAGCAGCAGCAACCCTTCGTACCCCGCGACAACAATCAGCGGGACCATCAGCAATCTTACGCGCCGCGTGAACAGCAGCAGCCGCGTGAACATCAGCGCGAGCAACGCAACCCACCGCAATATCAGCAACCGCAGCAACCTTCGATTCCGGATAATGGCGGCGTCGATCGGCTGCCCTCATTCATCACCGGACCGCAGCCGCAGATCAATAGCGGACAGGGCGGCTTCGAGGGCAATGGCGGCGAACGCGAACGATTCCCGCGACGCCGCCGCCGTCCGCATGGGCCGCGCCCCGAAGGTGTGGCGGCTGCACCCGCCGCTCCCGGCGACGATTTCAATCCGGGGAATGAATAGATAGCGCCGCGCTTCCTCCGGGTATCTTGCTGAAATTTATCCGTCGTCACGCTGGAATGACGACGGCACCAGCACCGGCGGCAGCGCCGGAATGAGGCGCGTGCGCTCGCGGTGCGCGGGGATCGCGCGGTAAACCTGCTTGGTTGCCTCCACGATGTGGACGCCCGCAAAGGGCAGCGACATCGCGGCCCCGACGCGCTCCCATGCTACCGCCGAGCGCAGGAACCAGCCGGCCGCAAGCGGCGGCACGAACAAGGCTTCGCCCCAGCCGATCGGCGTAAACCAGGTCTGCCGCAGCAACTGCGTAATCTGTGATCGCGAATAGGGCCGGCCGTGGCCGAACGGCGTATGATCGGTGCGGGTCCATACCCCTCGCCGGTTGGGAATGACCGCCATCACCCGGCCCGAGGGCGCCAGCACCCGCCACACTTCGCGCAACAGACCCTCCGGGTCGTCGGACATTTCCAGCGCGTGAACCAGCAAGATGCGGTCGACCGCAGCGTCCGGCAGCGGCAGCGAAAATTCATCGACCAGCGCCGCCAATGTCGGCCGCGCCGTCGGCCATTTCAGCACGCCCTGTGCCGCCGGCATGAAGGCGATGCAGCGCTCGGAGGAGTCGCGAAACAGCCCGAGATAGGGCGTCGGATAACCGATGCCGAGCACACGTTGGCCTTCGGCTTCAGACCAGCGGGCATGAATGCCGCGATTGATCAGCCGCCGCGCCACGATGCCGAGGCGTTGCGAATAGAAATCCCGGAGGTCGATTACATCGATGGACATGGGCCGCAATCTATCACGGCGAGGGACCATTGGTCCGATTTTAACATTCGCATCCCTCCTCAGCGGCCACTTTTGCGAATGTTAAAATCGAAAGGACCAATGGCTAAATATAAGATTTCAGTGAAGTTTAGAATATGACATTCGCATTCCGGGTCTGCGGCTGGGTGAGTTAGCGAATGTCAAATCCACTCCACTGGATTGGGCGGCCATTCGCGCATTGCTCATTCGCCGTTAACGCCCTATTTCATGCTCAGGGCAGCTACCCGCAAAAAACAACGGAGATGTCATGGCCGCCGAAATCCGCCTGTTCCCCTGCCTGTCCGATAATTTCGGCTATCTGATTCACGATCCAGCGACCAAGGCGACCGCCTCGATCGATGCGCCCGAAGCCGCGCCCGTCATCGCCGCCCTGGAGCGCGAGGGTTGGAATTTGACTGATATTCTCATCACCCATCACCACCACGACCATGTCGGCGGCGTCGCTGAGCTGAAAGACAAATACAAATGCCGCGTGGTCGCCCCTCACGACAAGTCGACCAAGATCGCCAATGTCGATCTTCGCGCCAAGCAGGGCGACGTCCTGAAGGTCGGGAGCTCGCTGGCGCGAGTGCTGGAGACGCCGGGCCACACACTCGACCATGTCAGCTATGTCTTCGACAACGAGAAGGCGCTGTTTGCCGCCGACACCCTGTTCTCGATCGGATGCGGACGGGTGTTCGAAGGCACTTACCCGATGATGTGGGACTCGCTGCTCAAGCTGCGGGCGCTGCCCGACGACTTCAAGCTCTATTGCGGCCATGAATATACCGCTTCCAACATCAAATTCGCGCTGACGATCGAACCGGACAACGCCGCGCTGAAAGCGCGCGCCGAGCAAGTGAACCGTCTTCGAAGCGAGAACAAGCCGACGATCCCGACGCTGCTTGGCGAGGAGAAGAAGGCCAACGTGTTCCTGCGCGCGGACGAACCTTCGGTCGCCGCCAGCGTTCGGATGAAAGATCGTAGCGCCGCCGAAATCTTCGGCGAGTTGCGTGAACGCAAGAATAAATCCTGATCTAGGGCAATCCTGATGGCCAAACGGCCTTCCGCCGCCGATATCATCACACGCCTTGATCTGAAGCCGCATCCGGAAGGCGGCCATTTTCGCGAAACATTTCGCGATTCCGATTGCGACACCAACGGCCGCTCGCGCTCGACCGCGATTTATTTTCTGCTGTCGCGCGACGAACGTTCGCACTGGCACCGGATAGATGCGGTAGAGATCTGGCATTACTATGCCGGCGATGCACTGGCTTTGCGGATCGCCGATCAAGCCGGCAGCAGGAGCATCACTCTCGGGCCGGATTTGGCTTCAGGCCAGATACCGCAAGCGATCGTGCCGGCGCATGCATGGCAGGCCGCGGAATCAACCGGCGACTGGACGCTCGTGGGCTGCACCGTCGCGCCGGGATTCGATTTCGCGACGTTCGAGCTCGCGCCAAAGGATTGGAAGCCGGACTAGGGTCTCTAGCGCTTCCGAAACATGTCTTTCGCCGCGATCAATCCTCCGCCCGCAATCAGCACCGCGGCGAAGGCGATGCTTGCGCTCGGTCTTGCAAAGCCAGCCAGAATCAGAAACGCGGTCGAGGCTAGCGGCGTCGCATAGGACGCCGCGCCAAGCACGCGAATATCGCCGCGCTTCATGCCGACGTCCCAGGCATAGAACGCCGCGCCGACCGGTCCGACGCCGAGCGCAACGACCGCAAGCCATTGCCACACCGACTCGGGCCATACCGTGTTTTCGACCAGCGCATGCACGAACGCGGCGAGTAGCGCGGTCACCAGACAAAAGCCCGCCACCGCATCGGTCGGCACCGATTTGAGCCGGCGCGACATCACCGAGTAAATCGCCCAGACGAAGGCAGCGACAAAAGCCGCCGCGAGGCCGGGAAGCTGCCCCGGCGTAAAGCCCGACAGGCCGTTGCCGCTCAGCAGCAACACCGTGCCCGCAAGCCCTGCCGACGCGCCAACGACATGATGCGGTGCCAGCCGCTCGCCGGGCAGAAACGACGAGAATAGAACGATCAATAGCGGCCAGAGATAGTTCAGAAGTCCGGCCTCCGCCGGCGGCGCGAAACGCAGCGCGAGAAAATACAGCGCGTGATAGCCGAACAACCCGCCGACGCCGACGGCCCACACCAGCGGCGGCTGTCGCAGCGCCGACAACGCTTGCGGGCGTCCGATAAAGGTGGATAGCCCTACCAGCCCGCCGATCGCAAAGGTGATCGCAGCCAGCTGAAACGCCGGAATCTTCCCTGTCGCAACCGTCAATACGGCCAACAGCGACCACATCAGGATTGCGGTCAGTCCGATCAGGGTAGCGGTTCGGGAGGTCATACGGCCGTCATTGCGAGCGGAGCGAAGCAATCCATCTGGCTTTAATAGCGAAACCGGATTGCTTCGTCGCTAGCGCTCCGTTGCGCAAACGCTTCTCGTTTGCCGCAGGCAATGACGGGAAGGCCCGTCACACCAGATACTGTCCGCCATTGATCGTCAGCGTCGAGCCGGTGATGGCGCCGGCTTCGTCCGCGGCCAGAAAGACCACGGCGCGGGCAATCTCTTCGGGCTCGCCGAGCCGGTTGATCGGAATCTGCGGCAAGATGCTCTTTTCAAGAACTTCCTTCGGCACCGCCTGCACCATCTCGGTGTTGATGTAGCCGGGACAGATCACGTTCACCGTGATGCCGCCCTTGGCATTCTCCAGCGCCAACGCCTTGGTGAATCCGATATCGCCGGCCTTGGCGGCGGAATAGTTGACCTGGCCGAACTGGCCCTTCTGGCCGTTGATCGAGGAGATGTTGACGATGCGGCCAAACTTTCTGGCGCGCATGCCCTCGATCACCTGACGAGTCACGTTGAACAGCGAGCCGAGATTGGTGTTGATCACCGCGTTCCACTGATCGAGCGTCATCTTGTGGAATGCGCCGTCACGGGTGATGCCGGCGTTGTTGACGAGCACCTCGATCGGACCAATATCTGACTCGACCTGCTTGACGCCGGCGGCGCAGGCCTCGAACGAGCTCACATCCCACTTGTAGACGGGAATGCCGTTTTCAGCCTTGAATTTTTCCGCGGCCTGATCGTTGCCGGCATAGCAGGCAGCGACCTTGTAACCCGCAGCCTTCAATGCCTTGCTGATCGAAGCTCCAATTCCCCGCGTCCCCCCCGTCACCAGTGCAACACGTGCCATGATCGAATCCTTCCCTTGGGTTTCCGTCGGCTTTTTGAAAACGCGCTTTGCTATTCAGCTCATGAATTAAGCGGGCGGTTTGATGAACATCAAGAAGAAACGCCCGGAAGATGTTCCGGGCGTCTTTCTTTAGTTCAGAGATGTGCAGCTGCGAAAGAACAAAGCGTTCGCAACCGCTGCCGTCTTTTTAATCGCGTGCGATGCACATCGCGATACCCATGCCACCGCCGATGCACAGCGTGGCGAGGCCCTTCTTGGCATCGCGCTTCTGCATTTCGTGCAGCAGCGTCACCAGCACGCGCGCGCCGGACGCACCAATGGGATGGCCGATCGCGATCGCACCGCCATTGACGTTGACCCTGGAGGTATCCCAGCCGAGATCCTTGTTGACCGCGCAGGCCTGCGCCGCAAAGGCTTCATTGGCCTCGACCAGGTCGAGATCGCCGATGCTCCAGCCGGCTTTCTTGAGCGCGGCGCGCGAAGCGGGAATGGGACCCGTGCCCATGATTTTCGGATCGACGCCGGCCTGCCCCCACGACACGATGCGCCCCAATACCTTCTTGCCTTCCTTGGCCGCCTGCTTGGCGGTCATCAGCACCACGGCGGCCGCACCGTCGTTGATGCCCGACGCGCTGCCGGCGGTAACCGTGCCGTCCTTCTCGAAGGCCGGGCGAAGCTTGGCCATCGCATCCAGCGTCGCGCCATGACGCGGAAATTCGTCGGTGTCGACGACGACGTCGCCCTTGCGAGTCTTGATCGTGACCGGCACGATCTCGTCCTTGAACTTGCCGGCCTTCTGCGCGGCCTCGGCCTTGTTCTGCGAGTGGACCGCGAATTCGTCCTGCTGGGCGCGGGTGATCTGATACTGCCGCGCGACATTCTCGGCGGTATTGCCCATGTGGTAGCCGTTGAAGGCGTCCCACAGCCCGTCCTTGATCATGGTGTCGACGAGTTCCAGGTTGCCCATCTTGACGCCGCCGCGCAGATATTGCGCATGCGGGGCCATGCTCATGGATTCCTGGCCGCCGGCGACGACGATTTCCGAATCGCCGTTGAGCAGCGCCTGATACCCGAGCGCGACCGTGCGCAGACCGCTGCCGCAAAGCTGATTGACGCCCCAGGCCGGGCTCTCCACCGGAATACCGGCTGCAATCGACGCCTGACGGGCCGGATTCTGGCCCTGGGCTGCGGTGAGGATCTGCCCCATGATGACTTCCGAAACACGACCCGGCTCGATCCCGGCCCGCTCCAGCGCGGCCTTGATGGCAACGGCGCCGAGATCATGGGCCGGCAAGGTGGCGAATGCGCCGTTGAAACTTCCAACCGCGGTGCGGGCGGCGCTGACGATGACGACATCGTCTGACATGGACATCTCCTGAGTTTGAGTTCTTGGGCTTCTAAGCCTCGGCGGCGGGCGAACCACCAGCATGGCGGGCCTGTCTCGCCTTTAATCTGTTAACCTCGCGAGGGCATGTCAATCCGCTAGTCGCCGCATCGCATTCAAAATAGCGCCGCTGGTGCTTTCCTGAGCCGTACCCATGCTTTGGGATTAACCGTGCCGCACAAAACGGTAGCCGAACGGCATTGAAAATGCTTACCTTTGCTGCAATGCGTTGACTTCGGCCCTTCGGCGGCCCCGTTGGGTTCCTTTTCCCGGTTTCTGTGCGAGCCCCCATGGCGAAATCAGACCAACCCACCACGATCAAGAAATACGCAAATCGACGGCTCTATAATACCGGCACGAGCACCTACGTGACGCTTGAGGACCTCGCGGCCATGGTCAAGGACGGCGAGGACTTCCTCGTCTACGACGCCAAGACCGGCGACGACATCACCCGTTCGGTGCTCGCGCAGATCATCTTCGAGCAGGAAAACAAGGCCGGGCAAAATCTGTTGCCGACCACGTTCCTGCGGCAGTTGATCCGCTTCTACGGCGACAGCATGCAGATGGTGGTGCCGAGATATCTCGAGCAGTCGATCGATACGCTGACGCGTGAGCAGGAAAAGTTTCGCAAGCAGCTCACCGATACCTTCAGCGGAACACCCTTTGCACCGCTGGAAGAGCACGTTCGCCGCAACATGGAATTGTTTCAGCAGACGTTCTCGATGTTCAAGCCGTTCGTGCCGCAGCGCGGGTCGGCGCTTGGGGACGTCGAAAAGGTCCCGGAACCTGCGGCCGACAATATCGACGATCTGCGCCGCCAGATGAAGGACATGCAGGATCGCCTCGACCGGATGTCGAAGGAACCGAAGAAGGAAGAGTGAAGCTCTTACCTGCATCTTCCCGGCATCGTTATCTAGTCGTCATGGCCGGGCAGAAGCGCGTCTTCGCACGAGATGTCCCGGCCATCGACGTTTTATGTGCCGTCATTCCAGGATGCGCCGAAAGGCGCAGACCTCAGGTGCGTAATTGCGCACCATAGTTCGCGCTTGCGCGCGGCCCGGAAATGACGGCGGCTCATTCCAGACACATCTCCACCTTCCCGCGGCGCGCTGCGCCCGAGGCATTGCAAAAAAATCCGCCCCTCGAAAACAAGGGTGCAGGGAATGCCGGATGCGAAAGCGCACCCGCGGCCTCGCGTGCGAAAATAAAAAGCACACGAGCAAGTCACCACAGGTTCACCGGTCACACCGGCATTCCCTGCGCAATGGTTTTAACGGCTTGCTCCGCGCTCTCCCTGGTGAACCGGGCTTTCTTGCCACCATCCCCGCGCAATGTGAAAACATTGTCGCGAGTTGACGCCAGCGTCGGGGCGTCAGGACCACACGGCTTCGCCGTCCGCTTGCCTCCCGCACGCCATGCGAGGGGACCAGCGTCCACCGCTCCCTGCCCCGCGTTCGTGGCGATCGCGAGCCGCCCCTCGTGGTGGGACAGGATGGCGCGGGCTTCTAAAGGTGATTTGCCCGACAACGCAAGGGGTCACCCGCGACAGATTGGCACGACCGGCAAACCGTGAAACCGCACTTGCGAGGAAGCGCGGATTGGCATTGTCTATGGCATATGTCAGGGAAACACCCCATGACCGAACAGCGCCACGTCAAGCTATTTCGCAACGGCCGCAACCAGGCGGTCCGGATTCCCGTGGAGTTCGAACTGCCGGGCGATGAGGCCATCATGCACCGCGACGGAGAGCGGCTGGTGATCGAGCCAGTCCGCAGGCGTGAACTGCTTGCCTTGCTTAAATCGATGAAACCGATCGACGAGCACTTTCCGGAAGTGGATGACCCCGTGCCGCGGGAGCGCGTGCTTTGACACGTTACCTGCTCGACACCAACATCATCTCCGATCTGATCAGAAACCCGCAGGGTAAAGCGGCCAGGCAAATCGCCAACCGCGGCGAGGACAATATTTGTACCAGCATCATCGTGGCCGCAGAGCTGCGATATGGCTG
>NZ_JBAVCF010000483.1:0-17279 GCF_049586575.1 Bradyrhizobium sp. | reverse complement strand
GACCATCGTGCTGCAGGACGGCAAGCCGGTATTGGTGACGGGTTCGCCCGGCGGCAGCCGCATCATATCGACCGTGCTGCAGGTGATCGTCAACGTGCTCGACTATCATATGGATGTGGCGGCCGCGGTGGCCGCGCCGCGGCTGCACCATCAATGGCTTCCCGACGAAGTACGGATCGAGCGCGGCTTCACTGAAGCGGCGCTTGATGCACTCAAGGCCAAAGGTCATCGCATTGTCGAGCCCATGGGACAGACGTCGGCGAATTCGATCGCCGTGACGCCGGACGGACTGCTCGGCGCTCCCGATCCGCGCACCCGCGGCTCTGAGGCGGCGGGCGAATAGAAAGTCAGCCGGCTGGTTTCAGCGGCCGACTGCGTAAGGCCCGCCTTTTTCCAGGGCGCGCCGGTAAGCGGGGCGCGCGTGAATGCGCTCCAGAAATGCCATCGCCTTCGGATGACCCTGTTCGAGGCCGCCGCGCGCCGCCCCTGCCTCCAGCGGAAAACTCATCTGGATGTCGGCGGCGGTGAAAGCGTCGCCTGCAAACCACTCGCTCTTCGACAATTCGCTCTCCCAGAATGCCATGTGCGACTTGAGCTGTGGGTTGACGAGCGCGGTCATGGCCTGACCCGAGATCATGCGCACCAGTGGCCGAACCAGCATCGGTGCGCGCGTCGGCATCAGCGTGAACAACAGCTTAAGCAGAAGCGGCGTCATCGCTGAGCCCTCGGCGTAATGCAGCCAATAGGTGTAGCGCAAACGCTCCGGCGTGCCGGCTGGCGGGATCAGTCGCCCATTGCCATAGGTCTCGACGAGATATTCGGCGATCGCGCCGGATTCCGCGATCGTTTTGCCGCCATCCGTGATGACGGGCGATTTTCCAAGCGGATGGACGGCGCGAAGCTCCGCCGGAGCCAACATGTCGGGCCGACGCTGGTACCGCACGATGTCGTAGGGAACGCCAAGCTCTTCCAGAAGCCACAGCACACGCTGTGATCGGGAATTGTTGAGATGATGAACGGTGAGCATGGCGAAATCCTCCATAAAGCGCCGAAGCATCGGTCGCGCCTCGATCTCATAGCAGCGAACCGTCCGACCGGCGATGGGCTCGGGTTGGGCAAAACTGGTGCTCAGGGATTTCTCACCTACCGGCATATTGCCAGGATAATGTCGGCCTATCAATGACATGCGGAAAATTCGCACTTTTGGCCTCTGTTCCCCGTGTTCATCAGTCGAAAGCTGCCAATCTATTCAGGTGAGTAGACCGCCTCTTCAAGGTATGATGATCGTCATCAAAATCGGTGGACGCTACCCACCGGTTACGCCACAATGACCCGACAAAGAAAGGCTCTTGGGAGGCCGTCATGAGCGCTATCGCTCCGCAATTCATGTTCGATTTCGGTAGCCCCAACGCCTTCCTCAGCCATAGGGCGATCCCGGCGATCGAAAGCCGGATCGGGGTGAAGTTCGAGTACGTACCGGTTTTGCTCGGAGGCATTTTCAAGGCCACGAACAACCGGTCCCCGGCCGAGACGCTCGCCGGTATAAAGAACAAGCGCGAATTCCAGGCGATTGAAACCGACCGATTCCTCAGGCGCTTTCAGGTCCAGCCTTACGTCTGGAATCCGTTCTTTCCCGTTAATACGCTCAATTTGATGCGCGCGGCGATCGCGGCCCGGTTTGAAGGCGTGTTCGAAAAATACGTCGACGCGGCCTTTCACCACATGTGGGTCGATCCGAAGAAGATGGACGATCCGGCAATTGCACTCGCCGCGCTGACAGAATCGGGACTTGACGCAAAGCGGCTGTTCGAACGCGCAGGCGAGGCTGATGTGAAGGCAAAACTGATCGAAAACACGCAAGCTGCAGTTGATCGTGGCGCGTTCGGTTCGCCGACATTTTTCGTCGGCGGAGAAATATTCTTCGGCAAGGAGCAGCTCCGCGACGTCGAGGAGATGGTGTTGGGGAAGTAGCCTCCAGCATTGCGAGGAGCAAAGCGACGAAGCGGACCTAAGTGGAGTACGAATCAATGCAAAAGCGCAACGCCACCGTGGCCGTGATCGGCGCCGGCGACTACATCGGCGCCGAGATCGCCAGGAAATTTGCGGCGGAGGGGTTCACCGTCTTCGCCGGCCGGCGTGACGGCGCCAAGCTTGAACCGCTAGCGAGAGAAATCGAAACCGCGGGTGGCTCGATCGTAGCACGCGCGCTGGACGCCCGAAAAGAAGATGAAGTCGCGGCGTTCCTTGATGACGCCGACAAGCACGCGCCGCTCGAGGTGACCATTTTCAACGTCGGCGCCAACGTCAGCTTCCCGATCCTTGAAACCACAGATCGCGTTTTTCGCAAGGTGTGGGAGATGGCCTGCTGGGCGGGTTTTCTGGCCGGCCGCGAGTCGGCGCGGCTGATGATGCCGCGCGGCCAAGGCAATATCTTCTTCACCGGCGCCACGGCTTCCTTGCGCGGCGGCAGCGGCTTCGCCGCCTTTGCCAGCGCCAAATTCGGGCTTCGCGCCGTGGCGCAATCGATGGCGCGTGAACTGGGCCCAAAGAATATCCATGTTGCCCATCTGATCATCGATTCCGGCGTCGATACCGCCTGGGTCCGCCAGCGCCGTGAGCAGCTCTGGGGCAAGGAAGCGCTCAACAATCCGGACTTGCTGATGCCGCCGGCTTCCGTCGCGGCATCCTATTGGCAGCTTTATCAGCAGCCACGCAGCGCCTGGACTTTTGAGCTTGAAATTCGCCCGTTTGGCGAAAAGTGGTAGACGAGCGAGTGGTGGTTAGCGAATAGCGAAATAAACTATTTGCTTCTCTCTATTCGCCATTCGCGAATTTCCTAACAACAAAAGGAATCCATTCCCATGCGCATCCTCGTGGTCGGAGCCGGAGCCATCGGCGGATATTTCGGCGGCCGAATGCTGCAGGCCGGACGTGATGTAACGTTCCTGGTCCGGCCGCGCCGCGCGACTGAGCTCGCTTCCGCGGGTCTCGTCATCAAAAGCCCGAACGGCGACGTGACGCTCACCGCCCCGCCGATCGTGCAGGCGGACAAACTCGACACGGCGTTCGATCTCGTGCTGTTGAGCTGCAAGGCGTTCGACCTGGAAGATGCAATCGCCTCGTTCGCGCCGGCCGTGGGACCGAAGACGGTCATTCTTCCGCTTCTCAACGGCATGCGCCACCTCGACATCCTCGATCAACGGTTCGGATCGAACGCGGTGTTAGGCGGACTGTGTGCGATCGCAGTCACCCTCAACGAACATCGCGAAGTCGTCCAGCTCGCGCCGATGCAGTCGCTGGGATTCGGCGAGCGCGACGGCAAAATCTCCGACCGGGTGCGGGCCATTGCCGATGCCATGTCGGGTGGCAAGTTCGGCGCGGCCGCGAGCGCGCAGATAATCCAGGACATGTGGGAGAAATGGGTTTTTCTCGCCTCGCTTGCCGCCTCGACCTGCACGATGCGCGCGCCGGTCGGCCATATTCTGGCAGCGCCGGGTGGCAACGATTTCATCCTCGGCATCCTCGACGAATGCAGCGCGGTCGCCGCAGCCGAAGGCCATAGCCCCACCGGTCCGTTCTTCGAGCGCGCACGGGGTATGCTGACCGCGGAAGGTTCGCAACTCACCGCCTCGATGTTCCGCGACGTCAAGGCCGGCGCCCGGGTCGAGGCCGATCACATTATCGGCGATCTGATCGCGCGCGGCGAAGCCGCCAAGGTGCCGGTGCCGAAGCTCCGGATCACCTACACGCATCTGAAGACGTATGAGAACCAGCGCGGGTAGCTAGAACCTTACCACCTGGTCTCTCACCGTCATTGCGGGAAGCGCAAGCGACGAAGCAAATCCAGAATCTATCTTTGGGTTCACCGGACTGCTTCACGGCGCCCGTCATCGGGCGCGAATTCGCGCCGCCCGTCGGCTCGCAATGACGACGACCCATTACAGATGCGCCAAATAATGCGCCAGCGCGGTCATCTCTTCTTCGCTCAAGGGATATGCGACATCGGCCATCGCCGCCATGCCGCCGCCGGATCGCACGCCTGTCTTGTAGTCGTGCAGCGCCTTCAGAAGATATTCTTCGCGCTGGCCGGCGATGCGCGCCACCGCGTTGGTGCCTGCGAAGCTGTCGCCATGGCAATTAGCGCAGCGACGGCCGATGGCGGCCTGCGCGCCCTTCTTCGAGAGATCGGGATTGTCGTCCGGCGGTGCTTTCGGCGGCGTGAGCGAGGCAAAATAGGCGCCGAGATTGCGAATATCCTCATTGTCGATCTGTTCGACAATCGGCTGCATCTGCTCGTTCTTGCGCGAACCGGCGCGGAAAAACACCAGTTGCCATTGAAGGAACTGGTCCTGCTGTCCCGCCAGCGAGGGGACATTCTCCATTTGCGAGATGCCGTTTTCGCCATGACAGCCGGCGCAAAGTTCGGCCTTTTTCTTGGCCGCCTCCAGATCGGCGGCGGGCGACGCGGCGGTCAAGGCCACAGACATCGCAGTTGCGCACAAGGCGCTGAGAAAAAATTGGCGGCGCATAACCGGCATCACGCTTCACTCCTGGCCCAAAAAGCAAAATCTGCGGCCGCCCGTCACGGGCGACCGCAGCTTCTTGAGATTTCAGTCTCTACTTGCTGTAGCTGATGCGATAAATCGCACCGGCCCAGTCATCGGCAACAAGGATTGATCCATCCTTGTCGAGGAGAATGTCGGCAGGACGGCCAGTAAAGCTTTGGTCGCCATCGAGCCAGCCTTCCGCAAACACCGTTTGCTTGGCGTTCTTGCCGTCCGGATCGGCCGTGACGCGAACGATGCGCGCGCCCTGATACTTATGCCGATTCCAGGAGCCGTGTTCGGCGATCAGGATGGAGTTCTTGTACTCGGCCGGGAACTGGTTGCCGGTATAGAACTTCATGCCGAGCGGAGCCACGTGCGCGCCGAGCTTGAGCACCGGCGGGGTGAATTCCGAACACTTGTGGCCCATCGCGAACTTCGGATCCGGGATATCGCCTTCGTGGCAATAGGGATAGCCGAAGTGTTCGCCGAGTTTCGAGATCATGTTGAGCTTGTCGCTCGGCGTATCGTCGCTCAACCAGTCGCGCGCATTCTCGGTGAACCAGTACTTGCCGGTGCGCGGATCGACGTCGCCACCAACGCTGTTGCGAACGCCGAGCGCAACGAGTTCGGCGTTGCCGGTCTTGGGATCGACGCGCCGGATCTGCGACACGCTGGTCGGCGGAATACCGATGTTGAAGGGCGGTCCGAACGGAACGTAGAACCAGCCATCCTTGTCGGCAGCGAGATACTTCCAGCCATGCGCGGCATAGGACGGCATGTCGTCATAGACGACCTTGCCGTCGCCGAGCTTGTCGAGATTAGCTTCGGCGTTGTCATAGCGGATCAGCTTGTTGACATTGATGACGTAGAGCGCGCCATCCTTGAAAGCGATGCCGGTGGGCATCGGCGGATTGAGCCCCTTGAGGATGGTCTTGACCTGTTTCTTGCCGCCATTGTCCGTGATGGCATAGACGTTGCCGAGCCCGAACGAGCCGACGAAGAGCGTACCCTTGTCGCCCCACGCCATCTGCCGCGCGGACAGAACGCCCGAGGCATAGACTTCAATCTTGAAGCCCGGCGGCAGCTTGATCTTCTTGAGCGCCGAAGCCAACTCGGCATCCGAGGAGCCGGTCGGCGGACCCGCCTTTGGCGTCAGACCCTTTTGTGCCTCGGTCTCGTCGCCTAGGAACCAGTCATCCGGTGGATGGGTCCAGAACTCCTTGTTGCCGGACTCATATTTTTTCAGTGGCTTGTCTTGCGCATTGGCTACGCCAGCAGATCCTACTGCGACGATCGCCGTAAACGCAAGAATATATCGATTGAAAGCCGATTTCATCGCGTCACTCCCCTGTGCAGCCGGGCGGCTGCGATCTTGTTTTTTCGAACGCCTCTGAGGCGAAATTCGGTCCGCGCGAGAGGCTGAAAAAATCCTATCACATCCTTCGCGGGAGAGAAGCGCGCAAAGGTCTATGACCCGAGGCCACCGAGATGGGTGTGACGCAGCTATTCACAAATTTCGGAAAATAAAATGCCGCCGAACGGCAGGGCCGACGTGCCGGACCTGCATGTTCGCGAAAACCTGGAGCGGGCGAAGGGATTCGAACCCTCGACCCCGACCTTGGCAAGGTCGTGCTCTACCCCTGAGCTACACCCGCATCCTTAGGGAGCGTCGCTTGATTGTAGGAAGCGACCGGCAGAGCTATGCCAAATGCAGACTGCGAATGCAACAGCCAGCAATGGATGATCGAAAACAGCTTAAAAGCCCGATATCGTTGCCGTTTTGGCGAAAATGGCCCGAAAATGGCTGCTACACGGCCGCTGACCCTGCCACAGCCGGGAGATTCGCCGACGGCAAACCCATCGATTCACGCAACGATTGGAGCCATTTCCCAAACCAGCTCTGCAACGTCTCGGCCAGTTCGTCGCGGTGCGCAGGTTCGCAATCGAAATTCGCCCACCATTCAACAAAAGCACGATTGCCATCGATGACAGGGGTAACCCGCAGCGTCCCTTGAAAGCCGGCGATCGGCAACGTGGGCTCACCGCAAAATTCGAAGGTCTGCGAGCGCTCGACATCCGATTGGGCGAGCAGCCGCTGGCGAATGCGCCGTCCCTGATAGAACACGTTCCTGATCGCGCCGACCGTATCGCCGAACTTTCCGTGCTCGATCCGGCTCTCGCCGGCGCCCCCAACCCACACCGGATAGTTGTTGAAATCGCGAATGATTTTCCAGATGTCCTGAGCCGGCCACTCAAACACCGTGCTGTAATAGGCTTTCGCCATGGTTCGCCTCTTCCTGGGGGCCCGAAAAGCCACGGCACCTTGAACCGGCGATGGGCGCGCGCCCACCCGATCTCCGAGTGTCTGGAAACCTTTCTGGCTTCCCTCCGTCCCCGGGGCACCAAGCGACCGGAGCCGATTGAAATTTCCCGGCCAGCCGCCATTTGAAGGGACGAGAACCTCTGAACGGCGACGCCGGACCGTGCTACATAGGCGCCGGCCGTCGCTAGAGCCGGCACGACATCAGACGAGGATACCCGTGACGATAGTAGAGCAGGGCCATGGAGCCGCACCGCAGGCCGCGCCCGATCTGATCAAAGAGACGACCACCCAGAGTTTCGTCAAGGACGTCGTAGAGGAGTCCAAGCGGCAGCCGGTACTGATCGACTTCTGGGCGCCGTGGTGCGGCCCTTGCCGCCAGCTCACGCCGATCCTCGAAAAGGTCGTCCGCGACGCCAAGGGCAAGGTCAAGCTGGTCAAGATGAATATCGACGACCATCCGGCGATCCCCGGCCAGATGGGCATCCAGTCCATTCCGGCCGTGATCGCATTCGTCAACGGTCAACCTGCTGACGGTTTCATGGGCGTGGTGCCGGAAAGCCAGGTCACGGCCTTCGTCAACAAGCTGACCGCCGGCATGCCCGGCGAGCCGAATACCGCCGAGGTCCTTAAAGAAGCCGAAACCTTGCTCGCCGAAGGCGATGCGGCCACCGCTGCCTCGGTCTATGCCGAAGTGCTCTCCGTGGATGCCACCAACATCGCTGCCTTGGCGGGATTGGCGAAATGCTACGCCACGACCGGCGCCATCGATCAGGCCAAGCAGACGCTGGCGATGGTCCCGGAATCCAAGCGTGGCGACGCCGCTGTCAAGGCCGTGCAAGCCACGATCGATCTAGCCGAACAGGCAAGCTCTCTTGGCCCGCTGGCCGAATTGGAACAGAAAGTCGCCGCAAACCCGCTCGATCATCAGGCGCGATTTGATCTAGCGATCGCGCTCAACGCCGCCGGCAAGCGCGCTGAGGCGACCCAGCAGTTGCTCGAAATCGTCAAGCGTGACCGCAAGTGGAACGAAGACGGCGCCCGCAAGCAGCTGGTGCAGTTCTTCGACGCGTGGGGCGCAACCGACGAAGCGACCGTTGAAGGAAGAAAGCGGCTGTCGACGATCTTGTTTTCGTAATCCCGATTTTTGCCAGGGCGGCGGCGGGCTGATGCCTGCACGGTTGGGACGACGCGAATGGCGTGGGCTGACTGGTGTCCCGATTCCGAAGTTCATATCATTTTGCGGAGCCACGTTTGCGAACTTCGGGATCGACAGGACACTAGTAGATTTATTGATCTAGTGTGGTTGGGTTCAAAGTCCGCATGAGGGACCTCGCGGCAATACTGATACGGACTTTTTGAACCGCCACACTAGTGGCACGATATGCGCTGGTGACCGCAATGCCGATCAATGCCGAATATCGTGGACCTTCAGACCTTCCCGAGATCATTCCGGTATTCCCGCTGCCCGGCGCGTTGCTGTTGCCGCGCGGACAGATGCCGCTGAATATTTTCGAGCCGCGCTATCTGGCAATGGTCGACGACGCGTTACGCGACGGCCATCGCTTGATCGGAATGATCCAGCCCGACGTCGCCCATTCTCCAGATGAGGCTCATCCGAAACTGTTTCATGTCGGCTGTGTCGGGCGCATCACCCAACTCGCCGAATCCGGCGACGGACGCTATATCCTCGAGCTCACGGGCATCTCCCGCTTCAAGGTCGTCGAGGAAAAAGCCGGGCTGACGCCATATCGGCAATGCCAGGTCGACTACTTCCCCTATCTCGACGATTTCAGCGCACGAAAAGGCGAGGAAGCCGTCGATCGCGAAGCCCTGCTAGGCGCGCTGACGGAATTTCTGAAGGCCAACAACCTCAAGGTTGACTGGGAGGGAATCGAAAACGCTCCCAACGAAGCGCTCGTCAATGCGCTGGCGATGATGTCGCCTTACGGGGCGCCGGAAAAACAGGCGATGCTGGAAGCGCCCGACCTCAAGACCCGCGCCGAAATTCTGGTTGCGATCACCGAGATGGATCTCGCCAAGAGACGCACCAGCAACGATACGGGATTGCAGTAGCAGCCCAAGGCAGCCAGAGCCGGGGTCTTTGGTGCGTGGCTATCCGGCGCCGAGTGCCACGGCAATGTTGTAGGTCACAAGGCTCGCCAGATAGGCCAGCACAAACATGTAGGAAAAGGTGAGCGCCATCCATTTCGTGCCGCCGGTCTCGCGCCGGATAACGGCGAGCGTCGAGGCGCATTGCGGGGCGAAGATGTACCAGGCAAGCAGCGACAGCGCCGTCGCTAGGCTCCATTTGGTGGCCAGCACTTGCCCGATCTGGTCGGCAGCTTCCTTTCCGCCTTCGATGGCATAGACGGTGCCCAGCGCCGCGACCGCGACTTCCCGCGCGGCCATGCCCGGAATCAGCGCCACCACGATTTGCCAGTTGAATCCCAGCGGGGCGAACAAAGGCGCCAGTGCATGACCGACGATGGCGGCCAGACTGTAGTTGATGGCGGGCTCATCTCCGCCCACGGGCGGGGTCGGAAATGAGGCGAGAAACCAGATCAGCACCATCATCGAAAAGATCGTGGTGCCGGCCCGCTGCAGGAACATCTTGGCTCGCATATAGATGCCGATCGCGACGCTCTTGATGCGAGGCAGTTTGTAGTCCGGCAATTCGAGCATGAACGGCGCGGGCGCGTAATCGCGCAGCATGAAGAACTTTATCAGGAACGACACGCCCAGCGCGCTGCCGATGCCCGCAGCATAGAGGCCGAACATCACAAGACCTCTGAGGCTGATCCACCCCCAAACCTGCGCGTCGGGAATGAAAGCCGAGATGATCAGGGTGTAGACGGGGATCCGCGCCGAGCAGGTCATCAACGGCGCGATCAGGATCGTCGTCAGCCGGTCGCGGCGGTTATCGATGACACGCGTTGCCATGATCCCGGGAATGGCGCAGGCAAAACTTGAAAGCAGCGGAATGAAAGCCCGGCCATGCAATCCGGCGCCACCCATGATGCGGTCCATCAGGAACGCCGCGCGGGCCATGTAGCCGAAGTCTTCGAGCAACAGGATAAACAGGAAGATGATGACGATCTGGGGCAGGAAGACAAGGACGCTGCCGACACCGGAGATCACGCCGTTCTGAAGGAAGCTTTGCAATAGCCCGCCGGGCAACGTGTTGTGGACGAATTGACCGAGCGCCGTAAACGACTCGGACAAAACGTCCATCGCCGGCTGCGCCCAGGCGAACACCGCCTGGAACATCACGAATAGAATCAGGCCGAGAATCGCGAGCCCGGCCACCGGATCCAGCACGACGGCGTCGATCCTGGCCGTCCAGGTATCAGGTTTTGCGGGCAGACTGACGGTCGCTGCGATAATCCGGTCGGCCTCGCGCTGGGTGGCGCGCAACTCCGCCACCGAGAGCGGCTGCCAAAGATTTTGCCGGGGCGACGCCGGGACCTGCGCCGCGATTTCATCGGTCTTGCGCAACAGCTCGGCGATCCCGGTCTTGCGGACTGCAATCGATGTCACCACCGGCACGCCCAGCATCTGGGACATTCGCGGGGCATCGACGGTCACGCCGCGCCTCGTCGCGATGTCAAACATGTTGAGCACCAGCATCAGGGGCCGGCCGGTCTGCTTGAGCTCGAGCAGCAGGCGGATCGTCAGCCGCAGATTGGTGGAATCGGCCACGCACAGCACGAGGTCGGGAGACGTTTCGCCGGCGGCGCGACCGAGCACGAAATCGCGGGTGATTTCCTCGTCGGGGCTGCGGCCGCGCAACGAATAGGTGCCGGGCAAATCGACCAGCGACGCCTGCCGTCCAAGCGGGGTGACGAAAAAACCTTCCTTGCGCTCGACGGTCACGCCCGGATAGTTCGCGACCTTCTGCCTGCTGCCGGTCAGCGCATTGAACAGCGAGGTCTTGCCGCTATTGGGCGTCCCCACCAAAGCAAGATGCATTAACGGTGCTTCCATGACGCCGTACAGTCCAAAGCCCTGATTCCGAAGTTCGCCAGCCATCGCGGCAACCTCTGATGCGAACTTCGGAATCAAAGGAGCTTTGGAAATTTATTGTTTCTGGTGGAGCTTTCGAATTTGAAGTTCCTGCGACGAGATTACGGCCCCATAGGAACTTCAAATCCGCCGCATCCGTCAGACGACAACGACGGCCATCGCCTCGCGCCGGCGCACCGCGACCGTGACGTTCTCGATGCGAATGGCAATCGGGTCACGACCGACGATGCCTTCGTGAAGCACTTTAACCCTGGCTCCCTCGATGAAGCCGAGCTCGATCAAGCGGCTTTCGAGTTCGAGGGCGGGAAGCGAAGAATCCACCTCTTCAGCGTCAAGATGGTGGATCACGCCGGAATAGCCACGCTTGGCCAAGCCAAGTCGCATCTGCGGCGGCGCGTCGTTTTGATCAATGGCGGTCATGATGTGTATTTTCAACCGCAGGGGCGAAGGTCAAGCGCGGCGGCCCGAAATCCGATTACCTTAGAGCGATTTTAAAATTGGCAAGTAATTTCAGTGTCCGCGGCGCCGCCCGTCCGGTCTAATTCCGGCACGACAGGATGAACTATTCGTGAGACCGGCTAGCGGCCCCGGCGAAATACGGGCGACGACCGACGTTGCGTTGCGGCCAGGCTACCGCCAAGGCCGCAACTTCTCCACAAAGTGAATGCTTTCGACCCTCAGGCAATCGCCGCTGTCGCGCGATTCCCGGCCTCCAGAAGCTGAGGCGCGGGCCGCGGCCTTCGTCCAGTAAATGTGCCGTTATCCGAACCTCGCGCGAGATGGCTCGCGAATGCCGTCGAAAACAATAACCTTGCGTTCACCATGCGGACAAATCAGCAGGCCGTCTTGCGGAAACCCTTTGAGTTTCAAGCTGGCTTATACCTTTACGGCTTAGTCATCCCTAGAGACGAGCTTCTCTCGAAGACCATCCAGTAAACCTGCGTAACAGTAGATCGCGTATGAACATTGCCCGTATCGTCGTCCTAGCTATCGCTCTCAGTGCCGGCGGCGTCGCGGCCTATCTTGCCAGCGGGACCGACAGCAAGACGCCCGCTCCAGCCCAGCCCGTCGCCCAGCTCCAGACCGCCGACGTTCTGGTGGCCAAGGCCGACATCAGTCTTGGCCAGACGCTGACATCCAACGACATGATCTGGCAGAGCTGGCCTGCGTCAACGACAAGCAGCAGCTTCATCCGCCGCAGCGATCGCCCGGACGCCAGTAACCAGATCGCAGGCTCGATCGCGCGCGCCCCCTTCGTTGCCGGAGAGCCGATTCGGGAAACGAAACTCGTAAAGGCCGACGGCTCCGGTTTCATGGCCGCGATCCTGCAGAGCGGCTATCGCGCCGTATCGACGGAAATCTCCGCAGAGACGGGCGCCGGCGGCTTTATTCTGCCCAACGATCACGTCGACGTCCTCATGACGCGGCGCCTGAAGGATCAGGCGAATCCGTCCAATCCCGACATCGTTACAACCAACATCGTCCTGGCCAATATTCGCGTTCTCGCGATCGATCAGGCGCCGAAGGAAAAAGAAGGCACCAATAACGTCATCGGCCGGACGGTCACGCTTGAATTGAAGCCCGAGCAAACCGCCATCCTCGCCTCATCGCGACAGGCGGGAACGCTGTCGCTCGCGCTACGCAGTATCGCCGACGTCAACCAGGTCGAAGTCAGCGCCAACCGCACGACTCTGCGCCCCGGCATCAACGTTGTCCGCTATGGCGTCGCCCATCCGAGCACCACTGCGAAGTGACCAGAAGGCCTATGACCAGAAGGACGAAGAATATGGCTAGCAGGGGAAGCCGGACGTCTATCCGCACCTTACTCATCAGCGCCTTGTCGTTTTCAGCGGCTGCGCTCGCGCTGACTTCCGGCCTGGCCGCGGCCACGGCGGCCGAGAGCGAGAGCGCGCCCGCGACTACTTCGAGCATCCCGAACGTCAAGACCCGATTTCTTTCGCTGGGCGTCGGCAAATCGTCCATCGTCGACCTGCCGCGCGACGTCAAGGACGTGCTGGTGGCTGATCCAAAGATCGCAAATGCGGTCATCCGCTCGCCGCAGCGCGCTTACATCATCGGCTCCGCCGTCGGTCAAACCAACGTCGTATTCTTCGATGCCGATGGTCAGCAAATTGCGGCCTACGACATTGCAATCAAGCGCGACCTCAACGGCATTCGCGCCGCGTTGAAGCAGTTGCTGCCGGCGGCCGCGATCCAGGCCGAGGGCGTTGGCGAAGGCGTAATGCTGACCGGATCGGTTGCCACCCCGATCGAGGCTCAGCAGGCCGGCGACGTCGTTGCGCGTCTGGTGGGCGGTGCCGACAAGGTCATCAATTCCATCGTGGTTCGCGGCCGCGATGAGGTGATGCTGAAGGTCAGCGTCGCGGAAGTCCAACGCAGCATTATCAAGCAATTGGGCATCGATCTCAGCGCCAGCATGAATTACGGCACGGCGGTGGTGAACTTCAACAACACCAACCCGTTCACCGCGAGCGGGGGACCCTTGACGAGCGGTTCGCTGGTCGCGTCCGCGGTCAACAAGGCTGGCATCCCGACGGTTACGGCAACCCTTCGCGCCATGGAAAGCGCCGGCGTCGTCCGTACCCTCGCCGAACCCAATCTGACGGCGATTTCCGGCGAATCCGCGACCTTCGTTGTCGGCGGCGAATTCCCCTTTCCCACCGGCGTGACCTGCCAAACGACCGCGGCGGGCTCTGTGGGGCAATGCGCGCCGTCGATCGCCTTCAAGAAGTTCGGCATCTCGCTCAATTTCACGCCCGTCGTGCTGACCGAAGGCAAGATCAGCCTCCGCGTGATGACGGAAGTCTCCGAAGTCTCGACCGACAATTCGATCAGTATCAGCGGGGTTACTGTCCCCTCGGTCAAAACCCGCCGCGCCGAGACGACGCTGGAAATTCCCTCCGGCGGCTCGCTCGCGATGGCCGGACTCATTCAGGAGCAGACCAAACAGGCCGTCAACGGAATGCCCGGCGTCGATCAGATCCCGGTGCTCGGTCAGCTGTTCCGAAGCCAGGACTTCGTCAACAACCAAACCGAACTGATGGTCATCGTCACCCCGTACGTGGTGCGCGCGGTCGCGCAAAAAGAGCTGTCGCGGCCGGATGACGGATTTGCGCCGTCGTCCGATTCGCAATCGGCCCTGTTCGCTCAGATCAACCGCATCTACGGCGTGCCGGCGCGGGTGGAGCAGGTCGGAAGTTATCAGCCCAATTTCGGCTTCATTATCGACTGAGACGGCGGAGGCGGGGGAAGCATGATGACAAACGAGACGTCGCTCAATCGCACCAAAGCGCTATGCTTGATCGGCGCGCTGTTCGGCCTGTCGGTCGTCCTGGGCGCCTGTTCTGAGACTACCGGAAGCGTCGCAACCGCCGCGCACGCTCCGGAGGACTATCGCCTGCGGCATCCGATCACGGTCCAGGAAGCCAACCGCTCCATCGTTCTATTCGTTGGCCATGCGCGCGGTGGATTATCGGCCGCCCAGCGCGCCGACGTCGCCGGACTGGCGCGGACCTGGGTCGCCGAAGGAACCGGCGCCATCGTGGTTGACGTACCGGTCGATACGCCTAATGCGCGCGCGGCGGAAAGCGCGGTCCACGAAGCGAGGGCGTTGCTCGAAGCCGGCGGCGTGCCGCGAAATGGAATCAAGCTGCACCGCTACACGCCTGACGATCCCAGAACGCTCGCCACCGTCCGCTTTACCTATCCTCGGATGGCAGCTGTGGCCGGCCCCTGCGGGTTGTGGCCCGAGGATCTCGGACCTTCGATCAAGGATCCCGGCTATCTCGACAACAAGTCCTATTACAATTTCGGCTGCGCCTATCAGCGCAACATGGCGGCGATGGTCGAAAATCCGTCGGATCTCGTGCAGCCGCGACCTGAAACCCCGGCCTATACCGCGCGGCGCAGCGAAGCCTTTGATAAATATCGCAAGGGCACGACCACCACGACCGATTATCCCGAAGCCGAAAAGGCCAAACTCAGCGATACAGGCAAATGATCTATTCGCGTGACGATTCCGATGAACTGGATGTTCTGCCGCCGCTAAGCGACGATTACATCGCGCCAGCGCCGCGGGTGTCGGTGCAGGCTTTCTGCGAAACCACGACGACCGCCGATGCGGTTCAGTCGGCCGGGCTCGACCGGCGCTTGGCCAAGGCGCATCTCACGCTCAAGATGGGCGGCATGGAAGCTGCCATCGAGACCTATCACAGCGTCCCGACGCCGAATGTCATCATTCTGGAGACGAAAGCCGGTCACGATATTCTCGAGGGCCTAGATCAACTCGCGACCGTCTGCGACGCCGGAACGCGCGTGGTCGTGGTCGGCAGCGACGACGACGTCGCGCCCTATCGCGAACTGGTCCGTCGCGGCGTCAGCGATTATGTGATTGGTCCCGTCGAGACGCTCGATGTCGTCCGCGCGATCTGCGGCTTGTTCTCGGCGTCCGAAGCCGTTGCCGTCGGGCGCATTATTGCCGTCGTCGGCTCCAAGGGCGGCGTCGGCGCTTCCACCGTTGCCCACAATCTGGCATGGGCGATTGCGCGGGACCTGACGCTGGATTCGGTCGTCATCGATCTCGACCTCGCGTTCGGCACCGCCAGCCTCGACTACAACAAGGACCCGCTGCAAGGCATCGCCAACGCGGTGTTCGCCAACGAACGGCCCGACAGCGCGTTCATCGAGCGTCTGATGGCGAAGTGCCACGACCATCTGAACCTGTTGGCCGCACCGGCGGCGCTCGACCGCGTCTATGATTTCGGCGCCGATGCCTTTGACGCGATTTTCGACACCTTGCGTTTGACCACGCCGGTGATCGTTCTCGATATCCCTCACCAGTGGTCGGGATGGACCCGGCGCGCGCTGGTTGGAGCGGACGACATTCTGATCGTCGCCGAACCCGACCTCGCCAACCTGCGCAATGCCAAGAACATGCTGAGCATGCTCAAGGCGGCGCGCCCCAATGACCGGCCCCCGCTTTATTGCCTCAGCCAGGTCGGCATGTCGAAACGGCCGGAAATTTCCCCGCGGGAATTCGCCAAGGCCATCGAAGGCCCGCCGATTGCAACGATTCCGTTCGACCCGAAGATGTTCGGGGCCGCCGCCAATAACGGCCAGATGATCGCCGAGATCTCCGCCAGACATCGCATCAGCAAGACCTTCGTGCAGATGGCGCAACAACTCACCGGCCGCGGCGAAGCCAAGAAGCCGCGCGGCTCGCTGTTCGCGCCTCTCATCAAGAAGCTTCGCGCCAGGGGCTGACCCCGTCGCAGTATCGCAGAACAACCGATCGGCTCACCGGGCTCGCGTGGTGCCGATTGAGGCGGTGCTGTCGGGAGCCGTTTTTGCGTTCGCCTGCCTGGCCAGCATCCTTCTCAGATAGGCGACATTGGCGGCAGCCTCCTCGGGAGGCCGGCCTTCTTTCGCAAGACTCTCGGCCTCGGCCATGTGTCCACGCAAGCCAACCACGAGGGCAAGGTTCAGCCGTACGCGAGGATCGGCGTCGGCATGGCTATTGGCGCGGCGCAGAGTTTCCTCTGCCTTGGCGAGATCCTTTGAAAGAACGTAGGAGAGCGCGAGATTGGACAGAACTGACGGCTCGTCCGGCACGATGCGCAGCGCGCTCGCATAGTATTGCCGGGCTTCCTCCCCGCGTCCAAGTTGGTCAAGGACCGCGCCTTGGGCGGACAGAATTCGCCAATCGGGATCTTCGGGCGAGTGGGCATGCCCCAGAACCTCGAAGGCCTGCTGGAAATTGCCGTTGTCGGCAAGCGCACGCCCGAAGCCGGCCATCAAGGCCTTGTCGCCGGGGTGAGCAATCGTGGCCTGCTCCAGGACCGCGACCGCCTGGGACCGCTGCCCCGCCGCGCGGAGCGCTTTTCCATAATTTAAAGCCGCATCGGCATCGTTGGGATTGGCGTGGTAGCGATCGTGGTAGAAATCGAGACTGTGAGCGGGAGCCGTTTTTTCGGCTTTGTCGCCGAGCGACCCCGTAATATCTGACAATCCGTCGGTCTGGCAGCCGCAGAGCCCCAGGAGCAGGACAACCGACAACACCGGCACGGCACGGAATCTCGCAAGGCCGAGCGGCCGGGGCAATCGCGGGGACATTTCTGGGAACCTGACGTGACAGTACTACTGTCCAGAAATGCTCACAGCTTAACCCTAAATTCCGGTTAAGCCGGCACGATCCCCGTCAACGAATACGCGGGCGGCGGGTCTACAGCGTCGACGCTAGTGCCCACTTTCCGAAGTTCGTGCTCCATCGCAGCACCCACCTTCACGAACTGCGGAATGGGCACTAGCAAACTTATTGATTCTAGTACCGCTTTGTCGATCTGAAGTCCCTGATCGAATTCGCCGCT
>NZ_JBAVCF010000482.1:0-3811 GCF_049586575.1 Bradyrhizobium sp. | reverse complement strand
CATCACGAATTCCCGGCTACGGGTAGCGAATGTCAAATCCACTCCACTAGCACGGCAATCTCAGGCTCAAAACGCAGTGATCCGCCGGGACGGTCGTCCCGGCGGATCATGTTGAAGGTCGAACCTTGCGGCGCCGAACTCTGCAGGCGGTGTGCCTTAAGTGACTTACGCCGCCGCCTTCGCGCCGGTCGGCACGATGGAGATGGTCTTCAGCACCTGCGAAGCGATCTGGTAGGGGTCGCCTTGCGAATTCGGTCGGCGATCTTCCAGATAGCCCTTGTAGCTGTTGTTGACGAAAGAGTGCGGCACGCGGATCGAGGCCCCGCGGTCAGCAACGCCCCAGCTGAAAGTGTCGATCGAGGCGGTCTCGTGCTTGCCGGTCAGGCGCATGTGGTTGTCCGGACCGTAGACCGCGATGTGGTCGGCGCGATTCGCCTTGAAGGCGTCCATCAACTTCTCGAAGTACTCCTTGCCGCCAACTTCGCGCATGTGCTTGGTGGAGAAGTTGCAATGCATGCCCGAGCCGTTCCAATCGGTGTCACCGAGCGGCTTGCAGTGGAATTCGATGTCGATGCCGTACTTTTCAGTGAGCCGCAGCATCAGGTAGCGGGCCATCCACATCTGGTCGGCGGCGGTCCTGGAGCCCTTGCCGAAGATCTGGAATTCCCACTGGCCCTTGGCGACTTCTGCGTTGATGCCTTCGTGGTTGATGCCGGCCGCGAGGCAGAGATCGAGATGTTCTTCGACCAGCTTGCGGGCGGCGTCGCCGACGTTCTTGTAGCCGACGCCAGTGTAGTACGGGCCCTGCGGCGCCGGGTAACCGGAGGCCGGGAAGCCAAGCGGACGGCCGTCCTTGTAGAAGAAATATTCCTGCTCGAAGCCAAACCATGCGTCCGCGTCGTCGAGGATGGTGGCGCGCTTGTTGGAGGGATGCGGTGTCTTGCCGTCGGGCATCATGACTTCGCACATCACGAGCGCGCCGTTGGTGCGGGCGGCGTCCGGATAAACGGCAACCGGCTTGAGCACGCAGTCCGAGCTGTGGCCTTCGGCCTGCAAGGTGGAGCTTCCGTCAAAGCCCCACAGGGGCAGTTGCTCCAGCGTCGGGAACGATGCGAATTCCTTGATCTGCGTTTTGCCGCGCAGATTCGGCGTCGGCGTATATCCGTCGAGCCAAATATACTCGAGCTTGTACTTGGTCATTGAGCCTCTCTTGAGTTGATAATGCGAAAGGCGTGAGAGCGAACCTGAGGCAGCTACCCCCGCACACGTACCCGGCCACGGTCAGGGCCAGTCACGAATAAGCAATAAAAGTGCCAATTATTGCAGTGCAGCATTGCCATTTCAGATGGCGGCTTCACGGATTTCCGGGTCGCGCAAAGTGCGGCATAGCCGCGCGGTCATCCGAGCCGTTGAAAAACGGCGCAAGAAACTCTGCGCAGCAACCGCGCCTGTTTCCACGGCATTTGCGCCACGACTCGCCGCCGTCGATCAAGGATGCGGCAGAGACACGCAACATTTCGGAAGAAAATCGTTGTTATCCGCAAGGCTGGCAATTCGGGAGCAGGTCGGCGGCCCGAGCCTGCATTGCATGGGGCAAAGGCAAGTTTGCATACTTTTTGGTCAGAAAATGATTTCTTTTTAATCAGGTTGCGCGCCCGGCTCACAGGACCGATATCCGCCTTCCAGTAACCACACACGAACGAGTCGGGCGCACCATGCGTTGAGAGCGTCACGGCAATGGAGATTTCGATGACGACAAATCACGGGCAGGAGTCTGCGCGGATCTACCAATTTCCGGCCGGGGGCCGCGCGGCTCTCGGCGGAAAGCGTTACGACGAATTCAAGCCTGCCGTCGCTCAGGCTTCCCCTCGTATAAACGAGGCCTGCAGCGGAAGCTGGTATCACGAGGAAGCTATTCGGGAAGCCGAACGCGGGCCCGATCACTAGGTGGATCAGGCCGAATGCTACGGAAGCGCCGGTTAAGCGCGGTTTGTGAGTCTTTCTAAGAGAGCTCGCATGCCGTCACCGGCCGTCGCACATGCCTGATCAAGGCGCCAGTTGCAGTCATGACAAGGCTCACGCCACTGCCGGAATAGCGTCTGCCTGACACGGTCAGAGCCTTCTTCAACGTGACGGCATGGCCGTCGATCTGGAGGAAGGCGCGCTTGTCGTTGGGGTAGAATGTCAGGATGAAGTGCGTGCCGTCGGCGCAACGGTAGGAATCGAAAGTCTGGGCCGACGCCGGTGATATCTGGCCAACAAGGCCCAATACCAAAATTGCCGCCCAGCCCACGGCTCCCTTATGCCATCTCATCGTCGCCCCCAGCCCTCACGGCAGGCTTGCCATAGCGCTGGGAAAAGCAGGTGTACAGTCCTGGACCCGGACAAAACGCGAAGCGCTCAGGCGGCCGCTTCCATTTCTTCCATTTCGGCGTCGAGATCGGCGATGACGTCCTCGAATGCGGAAATCGCCTGCTGAACGGCCGCGATCTGCATCAATTCCCATCCACTGACGGGGCCATTGCGGTTTTGCAGTGCGACCACCAGATCCCGCCGCTGCTCCTTGAGCTGGACGAGCGGCAAACCGTGGTCAGGCAGATGTCTTAACATGATGTTTCGAGCCCCCGTCAGTTGAGCGACGGGAAAAGCTATAACCCGACCGTTCTGCGTTTCGCTTACAAAACTCCGGCAAATTTTAGAAATCGCCAATAACCGTTGGAATATGGACATTATTTCCGCGCAAACCTGTTGCGTTTGATCGCTCTGGCCGCATTGCCAACGGGTTTTTGGCTGACGATAGTGGGCCGGGATACTTAATGCTTTCTGTTTCCCCCGGGGCCGGAGACCTCATCATGCAAGGAAAGGTCGTCGTCGTGACCGGCGCCTCAGGCGCGCTCGGCAAGGTCGTCGTTGCTGCGGCACTGGCCAAAGGCGCCAAAGTCGCCGGCATCGATCATGCCGCAGCGACGATCAAGGCGACGAGCGAGCGGGTCGAACTTGGCGGCATCGATCTCACCGACGCGGCCGAGGCCAGCAAGGCGATCGACGTGGCGGCTTCGCATTTCGGCAAGCTCGACGCGCTGATCAATATCGCCGGCGGATTTGCGTTCGAGACCGTCTCCGATGGCGACCCAAAAACCTGGCAACGCATGTATGCGCTTAACGTCCTGACTGCGCTCAATGCCTCGCGGTCGGCGATCCCCTATCTTGCGGCGTCCCATGCGGGCAGGATTGTCAATGTCGGCGCGATGGGCGCGTTGCAGGCAGGCGCGGGCATGGGCCCGTATGCAGCATCGAAGGCCGGAGTGCATCGTCTCACCGAAGCGCTCGCCGCCGAATGCAAAGGCAAGATCACCGTGAACGCGGTGTTGCCGTCGACCATCGACACCGCGGCCAACCGCGCCAGCATGCCGGGCGCCGATTTTGCGAAATGGGTCCGGCCGGATGAGCTGGCTGACGTCATCCTGTTTCTGGCGAGCGATGCGGCAAGCGCCGTCACCGGCGCGCTGCTCCCCGTCAACGGGCGGGTTTAATCCGGCACCAGCAATCGTAACCGCGATTTGAAGCGGATGCTCTGTTCGCCCGCCAGCGCAATGCCGTCACTTTCGGCCCCGTCATCGGAATAGGTACCGGTGAAGCCGATCGTGACCACCTTGCGTTCCCAGATCGGTCTCTCGCCAAAACTGGGTGTATGCTCGAGGTTGGTGACTTCGCCCTTCCACTTGCCATCGGCCGCGGTGTAGCTGCCATAGGCGTAAAAAACGAATCGCCACCGCGCAACGTGCCGTCGCGCACCACCATCACCCCCTGA
>NZ_JBAVCF010000481.1:0-2756 GCF_049586575.1 Bradyrhizobium sp. | reverse complement strand
GGCTAGTCGTTGTACTTTGCTTGGTATGCCTTCAGGAAGGCGTCGTGCTCGGGCGTCTTGATCGAATACCAGGGATAGCCGGTGACGATCCAGCCCTCCGGCGTCTCATCCTTCAAGGGATCGAGATATTCAGGCTCGCCGGTCAGGAAACTGACCACCGCGCGATCCTTGAACAGGCCACGGGTGTTGCCTTCGCGCACGAGCTTCACGAGGTCTGCGCCGAAGGTCACGTTGAGGATGGCTTCCGGATTTGCGGCGGCCACCGCCTGCACCACCGGGCCCGCGTCGATCTTGCCCTGAGGCGGCCACTGCTCCTCGACCCACTGGATATCCGGCCGCTTCTCCGACATCAGCTTCTTGAACACCGCAACCGCCGACTGGCCGTATTCATAGTTCGGCGCAATGGTCGCCCAACGCTTGGCCGGCAGTTTCGCCGCGGCTTCCACCAGCATCGCCGCCTGCATGTAGTTGGAGGGACGCAGGCGGAAGGTGTAGCGGTTGCCCTTCGACCAGGTGATGGCATCGGTCAGAGGTTCCGAGGCCAGGAAAAACACCTTCTTCTGTTTGGCGAAGTCGCTGACCGCGAGTCCGATGTTGGAAAGGAACGTGCCGACCAGCATCGCGACATTTTCGCTCGACACCAGTTCGTTGGCCGCGGTCTGCGCGTCGGCCGGCTTGCCGCCATCATCCTTGGAGATGACGACGAGCTTCTTGCCGTTGATGCCGCCCGCGGCGTTGACCTCCTCGACCGCAAGCTGCCAGCCCTTGCGATAGGGTTCGGTGAAGGCCGGCAACAGCGAATAGCTGTTGATCTCGCCAATCTTGATTTCGCCGCTCTGCGCCCTCGCGCTCTGAATCGTGGCGCCTTGCGTCAACCCTGCGAAGGTCAAAGCCAGTGCCGCGCCCAATAACCCGTTGCTCCGTTGCATGCCGAACCTCCAGCTTCGATCCAATAGAACTATCGCAACCCGTCTTCGCCTTTGATCTCGCCGACCGTCAAGCCGCCGACCCTTGGCAGCGGCCGGCCGCTATCGGTGACCGCCAGCGCAACCATGATCTCGTTGGCGCGCGGCGCATCGTTGATCTGCACTTCCATGCCATCGAAATGGCTTCTGACAAAGGCTGCATCCTTGTGACCGAGTGGAATATCGAGGGTGGTGCCGGGGCCGCTGCGCTTCTTTGACGACGGGATCAGCGCCGCCCCCTTGCCCAGGCGTTTGCGCACCGGTGTTCCCATTTTTGGATGCAGAATCGCGGCCGCATGCTCCAGTTCGCCATTCTCGCCGACCGCTGCTGCCTTGCCGTAGCTGTGCACCTTGGCGCCGTCGATCCCTAAGGCCGCGACCGCTTTTTTCGCCAGCAATTCACCAAGCTCCTCGCCGATCGCAATCAGCGGGGAAAGGTCTTCCACATATCGCCCCGCAAAGGGGTTTTCAATCACCGCAATCGCGGCCGCACGCCGCGTCGGTGGGTTCACACCCTTCCCCATTTCCATCAGCGTCTCTTCGACGACGGTAACAATCTTCCGTATGACTACGCTCATGCAGGCACCCTATTCCTCAGATGACGGCAACCGTGGAATGCTCGTGCCGGCATCATACTTTCGTTGATCTGCCGTACCGGCCGGCCAGCGACATTCGTATCCAGGTTTTTCGCGCCGATGGCGCACGTTTCGCCACATAATTGCAAGACCGCAGCCTCGATCAAGCCGTGTGCGAGTAGTTGGCGGGCCTTGGCAGCACCGGCCTCCAACGCGACGGCAATCTCGGACTTTTCCAGGAGACCGACGTCTCGCGTCACCAGCCGAGCGCCGAGATCGCTGTCCGGCTGAACCTGGTTTGCCGGGCAGCGGATAACGGCGGGATGGCCGGGCAGATCGACGGCATTGGCAATGATCGTGGCCGCCGCGTCGGCTTGGGCTGCGGTGCGCGCCAGCACGGTCACCGCATCGGCAATGCCGAGCGAGAAACTGCGCCCATGCCGGCCGCTGGTTGCAATGCCACGCGCGGGATCGCCAGCGCGGATGTTTGCCGTTCGCATCAGACCAGGCGTATCGGGCCGGTCGATCAGGCCGACGGTGAATGCTTCGCCAGCGCTCAAATGCAATGCAATATCGCCGCCGTTGTTGACATAGGCACGCCTCAGCGGCGCGGCCTGCACCATGGCGGCGAGGATTTCTTCCGCCACGCTACCCGCGACGGCTGCCATCGGCGTGATGAAATGATCTCGCGCAAATGGCGCTACCGCCGCATGCATGCGCCGCGCGACGACGCCCCGCAATATACAAGCGTTCGGATCCGCCACCGTCCTCAACAAAGACAATTCATCACAGAGCTCGTCGAGCAGACCGGTGAAACGGTCGATCGCAGCGCCATAGGCCGCGTGGAGATTTGCACCAGCACCGTGCGCTTCCACGATCAGGTCGATCGGACCATCCTGCAAATGCAGCCGCTTGCCGTCTTTCAACCACCCGACCTGCGGCTGCCGCGTCATGGCCGCACTCCCGCTTTGGGCGATGGCGCCGTCACCAGACGCGCTTCGCCCGCTTTCAAGGACGCCAGCGGGCGAACGTGATCCATATGGCCGCCCAGCGCGGCATAATCGGACAATCGCATTGTGAACTCGATCGGCGCCACCAGCGCCGGCGTCGGCACGTAACCAAACGCACCCGCCGGCAGCCGCGTGACGTCGACCATGAAGGTGATGCCGCCGCCCGGCCAGACATAGACCGGCGCGCCACCGCTCGTGACCCGCGT
>NZ_JBAVCF010000480.1:0-6256 GCF_049586575.1 Bradyrhizobium sp. | reverse complement strand
GTCTATGGTTTATCGCCGGAAGCCTCGCCCAATGCCGCATCAACTCGAAATTCCTGGGCTTGCAAATCAAGGCGATCGAAGAAGGGCTTTTGCCGCGCACGCAAGCATGACCTCATTCCATCTTGAGGTTGGACGCCTTGATGACCGGCCACCAGCGTTCCGCCTCGATCTTCTGAAACACCCGCAAGGCTTCCGGCGATTGCTGGTCGCGCGGCGAGATCTGGATGCCGAGGTCATCAAACCGCTTTTGCACCGTGGGATCGGCGAGAACGTCACGCAAGGTCGCATTGAGCTTCTCGACAATGTCCCTGGGCGTATCCTTTGGCACCCAAAGCCCGTACCAGAGCGAGGCCGTGAAGCCCGGCAGGCCGGCTTCCTCAACGGTTGGAATATTGGGCGACGCTGGCAGCCTCGCTTTGCCGGTGACTGCAATCGGCTTGATGCTGTCGGCTGCGATCAGCGATTTGAAATTGGACGACGGCTCCATCATGAAGTCGATCTGGCCCGCCAGCAGGTCCTGCATTGCCGGCGCATTGCCACGATAGGGCACGAACTGAAATTTCGTCGAGGTCGCCTTCTGGAACGCGATCCCGGCAAGATGCCCGGTCGCGCCGACACCGGCGATGCCCACCGAGACCTTGTCGGGATTGGCCTTGAGATAGGCAATCAGTCCCTTGAGATCGTTGGCAGGAAAATCCTTCCGCGCCGCGAGCAGGAGCGGTTCGCTGCCGATATAGATGATCGGCTCGAGATCCCTCAACAAATCGAACGACAGCGCGTAGAGGCCGCCGGTGAGCATATGCGTGGTCGAGGTGCCGATGGAGAGCGTATAGCCGTCGGCGGGTGAACGAACCGCGCGGCCGACGCCGATAGTGCCCGCGGCACCGGCCACATTCTCGATGATGATAGGCTGACCGAGACGCTCCCGCATGTTTTCCGCGAGAAACCGCGCAAGCGTGTCGGTCGCGCCTCCGGCCGGAAATGGAACGATCATGGTGATTGGCCGCACCGGATAGGATTGCGCAGCAGGCGCTCCGGCCCACCCGAAAGCAGCGATGGCAACGGCCATCGATGCGAGCCATCGACGAGAGAATAAATTAGACATCGCCGACCACCTCGCGCCGCCGCCGTTCGGATTCTTCAGCATAACGCCGCATCGCATGCGCCTCGGTCAAGATGCCGATCGGCCGCTGAGCGCCGCTTTCGACCACAGTGAGTGATTCAGCCTCGGTTACGTCAAAGGCAGCAATCGCCTCGCGGATATTCATGCCGGGATGCAGCACGACGCGGGGATAATGCAGGATGCTGTTCAGGTTCTTTTTCGCATCGATATCCGCGCCGTGCGCATCGGACACAAATACCATTCCGGCATAGTGGCCGGCATCGTCGACCGCGACCACTTGCGTCTTCGACCCCGGCGGGAATTTCGTGCGAAATTCGGCGATAGAGGTCGCGGCATTCACGGTCAGCACATCCGGCCGCATTATCCGCCGCACGGTGAGATCGCGGATCCATCCGATGTCGGCAGCGCTGCGGATGGTTTCGCCGCGCAGGTGCAGCCGCCAGGTCGCGAAGGAATAGCCGAACAGCTCGCGCGTAATCTGGGACGAGATGATGACGGCGACCAGCACCGCGGTGGTCAGCCAGAGGTCGCCGGTCGATTCCAGCGCAATGAACGACATTGTCAGCGGTCCGCCGATGACGGAAGCCGACAGCGCGCTCATGCCGATGATGGCGTAGATGTTGGATTCAAGTTGCAGGCCCGGCCAGATGCCGTCAAAGCCGTCCGCGAACAGACGGCCACCGATCGCGCCGAGAAAAAGCGTGGCGAAAAACAGGCCGCCGCGAAAGCCGGAGCCAAGCGATATCACCGACGCCGTCGTCTTCAGCACGAACGCCATGCCGATGAACGCCAGTGGCATCGTGACAATGCCGTTGAAGTGCAGGGCACCGTGCCCCGACGACAACACCTGCGGCGTCTGCAACGCCAAAAGTCCGACGGCAAGACCACCCAAAGCCGGACGCAGCGGTGGCCAAGGGATGATCCTGGCCAACAGTGTTTCGCAAAGCCCGGCTCCGCGCATGATCGCGATCCCGAACAGCGCGGCGAAAACGCCGAGCAGCGCTGCTACCGCAAGATCGCGTCCCACGACGATCCCGACCATAGGACCGGCGCCGACGCCAAGCGACAGCGGCGCAAAGGCATGGGCGACGAAATAGCCGACGACCGAGGCGACCCCAACCGGCGTCAGGCTCGCGGGCGTATAGCCGCCGATCACGAGTTCAAAGGCGTAGAAGGCGCCCGCCAGCGGCGCACCGAAGGCGCCCGCGATCGCAGCCGCCGCGCCGCATCCCACCATCAAGCGCTGGTCCGCGCGGCGCAGATGAAATCCGCGGCCGAGCGAGGCGCCAATCCCGCTCGAAAGCTGGGTGTATCCGGCCTCAAGCCCGACCGATGCGCCGACCCCGCTCGACCAGACCGTTTCCAGCGCCACGATCACGCTGCCGCGAAAAGACATCCGTCCGCCATGCAGGGCATTGGCCTCGATCGGGTCGACTTCGCGCGCCGGCCGCCAACGCAACAACAGCAGAAAGGCGATCCCCAACGAAAGCCCGCCGAGGCTCGGAACCAGAAGCGCGCGCCAGGGATCGATCGAGACCTGGCTTGAAAGGCGATCGCCGGAACTGATGTTGAAGAGCACGGCGTGAAGCACGTTCACCGCCGCGCTCATGGCAGCCACCACCAATCCACCGATGGCGCCGACCACCGCTGCCAAGATCACAAGGCTCGTCTCGTGGGCCCGGACGAAAGCCCGGAGCCGTCGCGGCGCTTCGAGATATGGCGACTTGGTGATCATTTTGCCGTGTCCATATCCGCGGCCTGACGTACCCGCCCGCTTCAATTGGCGGCCTTCCAGCGGCCTTGTAGCGGGCTTGGCGGTGCCCTCGCAATCCGCAGCCGACGAGAGACCGGGGCAGATAACCCTGCCTATGCTCTTCACAATCCCGTCACGCTGCATGTAGTATGTCAACTTATGCTGCTTCGCAGCTATAATGGAGGCCGGGAGCGTTACTTGAACGCACATGTCTCGCAAGGCGGTTGGCCGGTACTGGTGCTGAACGCGGATTTCCGGCCGCTGAGTTATTACCCGCTATCGCTGTGGTCCTGGCAGGACGCGATCAAGGCGGTGTTTCTCGACCGTGTTAACATCGTCGAACATTACGACCGCGCCGTGCGCAGCCCGACCTTCGAGATCCAGCTGCCGAGCGTGGTGTCGCTGAAATCCTTCGTCAAGCCGAGCACGCATCCCGCCTTCACCCGATTCAATGTGTTCCTCCGCGATCGCTTCGCCTGCCAGTATTGTTCGGCCAGCGATGACCTCACCTTCGATCACATTATTCCGCGCAGCAAAGGCGGCCAGACCACCTGGGAAAATGTGGTCGCGGCCTGTTCGCCGTGTAATCTACGCAAGGGAAACCTGACGCCGCAGCAGGCGCGGATGTTCCCAAGGCAGCATCCATTCGCACCGACGGTGCATCAGCTTCACCGCAACGGACGCCTTTTCCCGCCGAATTATCTGCACGACAGCTGGCTCGACTATCTCTATTGGGACACCGAGCTCGATCCATAATGAATTCGGCGCGAAAGCTGCAAGCCCCGCGCCGAGATAACCGTATCAAACTTACAGAGATGCGATCAGAAGAAGCCGGCGCTGATATCGAGGCCGTTCGCCGCCATGCAGGCAGTCACGACCGCAGCCAGGCCGCACACCACCGCCATCGCACTGATGAAGAGGTTGCTGGGAGCCGGAACGGCTTCGGCAGAGATATTCGTAGCAGTATCCATTTTTGTCTCCTGATAAGAAAATACGTGAAAACTCCGGGGCGCAAGCTAGTTGCGAACTCTTTACGCAAGCTTGCGGTACATCGTTAATGCCGGGAAAGCTTAACAAGCAAATGCGTCCGGCTGGCGCGCCGATTGCCGTTTGGGCGGGACACATGCGAAAGCCGGTGCAGACGGCAATGCACGGGGATCAAGGCCTTTCGCGAAGAAAATTTGCGGCATAAGATCGAGGCAATTCTTCGCAGGCTCCCGGTCGCCACCTCGGCGGAGCAGCGGATGCCGTTTGGATCGAGCCGCAGATTTGACATTCCGCGTCAAATTCGCCGCGAGTCCTCCAGGAGATCCTCGATGCCCGCCCTCACTGAATGGAAGGTGCCGCCGGCGAACCAGCCCCGTACCGGCGATTATGGCTTCGATCTCGATCGAGCGCTCGCTTCCGTGGTTGGCCTGCATTCGATCATCCCGTCCGATGCGTTCACCGCCGATACGCTCGGCACCGAGCGCGCCGGCAACGGCGTCATCATCGATGACGGCTTGGTGCTGACCATCGGCTATCTCATCACCGAGGCCGAGGCCGTCTGGCTGCACGCCGGCGACGGGCGCGTGGTGCAGGGCCACGCGCTCGGATTTGATTCCGTGACCGGTTTTGGCCTCGTGCAAGCGCTCGGCCATCTCGATCTCGATCCCTTGCCGATCGGCTCGTCGAACCCCGCCAAAGTCGGCGATCGCGTGGTGATGGGCGGCGTCGGCGGGCGGACTCGGTCGGTAGCGAGCCAGATCGCGGCCAAGCAGGAATTCGCCGGCTATTGGGAGTACATGCTGGATGAGGCGATCTTCACCCACCCGGCGCATCCCAATTGGGGCGGCGCCGGCTTGATTTCAGATCGCGGCGAACTGATCGGCATCGGCTCGCTTCAACTCGAGCGCGAGCGCGAAGGCAAGCCCGAGCATGTCAACATGGTGGTGCCGATCGATCTCCTGAAGCCGGTGCTGGACGACTTGCGCAAATTCGGCCGCGTCAACAAGCCGGCGCGCCCGTGGCTCGGGATGTACTCGACCGAGGTCGACGATCGCGTCGTCATCGTCGGCATTTCCGCGAAGGGACCCGCCGCTCGCGCCGAACTCAAGGCGGGCGACGTGATCCTCGCCGTCGACGGGGAAAAAATCACGAGTCAGGCGGACTTCTACCGCAAACTCTGGGCGCTTGGGCCGGCCGGCGTGGACGTGCCGCTGACGGTGCACCATGAAGGCGTCACCTTCGATGTCGTGCTGGCCTCGACCGACCGCGCGCGGCTGTTGAAGGCGCCGCGCCTGCATTAGCGTGCGACGCCGATGAGCGAGGCCGTAATCGACGACGTCGTGGCGGTATTGCCGCCGCTGCTGCAATCGCTGGAAACGCTCGGCTTCATCTCGCGCCATTTTCATCCGCCCTCCTTCGATCGCGTGATGGAAGCGGCCGGCCAGCCCGACAAGGATTTGAACGACGTGCGCGCGCGGCTTGCCGGCTGGCCCGCGGAATTTTCCGACCTGCAGAGCTCGCTTGAGACGGCAAGCGACGCCTCGCTCGCGGCCTATGCGGGGCTGCGCGCAGTACAGGCCGGCCGTGAAGACCTCACCATGGCGTTCCGCGCGCTGCGTCAGTTGCCGCGGGCGCAAGAGGCGCTCTATCCGCTTGCGGCAAAATTCCCGCCGGTGAGCAGCTTTTTCCTCAACCCCGAGCGTTGCGATGACGACGATCTGCTGGCGCGTCTTGCCGTCCCCGCAGGCGAGGACACCGGCATCATTCACGACCATAACGAACCGAGGAGCCGCGGCGGCTTTTCGCTGTATGTGCCGGAATACTACACGCCAGATCGCAGCTGGCCGCTGGTGATGGCGCTGCATGGCGGCAGCGGCAACGGCCGCGGTTTCCTGTGGCGCTGGCTGCGCGATGCTCGCAGCCTCGGCGCGATCCTGATTGCCCCCACAGCCGTGGGAAGCACCTGGGCACTGATGGGCGAAGACGCCGATACGGCAAATCTTGCCCGCATTCTCGATTCCGTCCGCAGCCGCTTCAACATCGATCCCAAAAAATTGCTGCTGACGGGAATGAGCGACGGCGGCACGTTCAGCTACGTCACTGGGCTCGAACGCGCTTCACCCTTCACCCACATTGCCCCGGTCGCGGCAACGTTTCATCCGTTGATGGCCGAGATAGCCGATGCCGAGAGACTGCGAGGCCTGCCGATCCATATCGTCCATGGCGCACTCGACTGGATGTTTCCGGTGCAGACCGCGCGGGAAACGCGCGACGTGCTCACGGCGGCCGGCGCCGACGTCACCTACCGCGAAATCGACAATCTCAGCCATTGCTACCCGAACGAAATGAACGCGCCAATCCTCAAATGGCTAGGCATCGGCAATCGATAGGAC
>NZ_JBAVCF010000479.1:0-3817 GCF_049586575.1 Bradyrhizobium sp. | reverse complement strand
GGACGTGGTGGGCGTCGTGCCGGGATCGGTCGTGGCCGGGCTGGATGGCCCGGGCGGCGGCGCAAGCGGCTGTGAACTGGCGGCGATGGCGGCGGCGGCAATAGCCAATGGGGCCGTGGGACCGCCGGAGGCCGGCGCCGTCGCAGGCACGTTGGTTGTTGGCGTGGATGTGGGAACTGCAACGGCAACCGGGGTCGGCGTGGTCGGCGAGCTCCCAGCCTGTTGGACCAGGATGGTGGCGTCGACCGCGGTCGCATCCGCGTCGTCACTTTTGGATTTGTGCTCGTCCGATTTCGAAGTGCCTGGAGTGGTCGTGGCCGTCGTCGTGGATTGGCTGGCGGTGTTTGCGCCGTTACCGCTAGGGTTGGCATTGGCGGCATCACCGGTGCCGGAGCCGGAGCTGGCATCGGACGACGGTGCGTTGTTGGCGGTGCCGCTGGAATCGTTGCTCGCCTGTGCCTGTGCCTGCGGGGCGGAGGCGTTGTTGCCGGCGCTTGCGTTGTTGTTGGCGTTATTTGCGGGCGCGGCATTATCGGACGATGGCGGCGAGGCGTTCGCATCGTTCTGCCGGGGCGGCGGCGGCGGGGGAGGCGGTGGCGTGGCGGAGGGTTCGCTCGGCGTGTTCTGGCTGACCAGGTTCCCGAAAAGATCGTTCGCCGGCGGCGCACTGGATCGCGTCAGCCATGACGGTGCGGCTTGGAAGGCGGCATTGGCTGCGGCTGCGGCATCTGGGGTAGCACTGAGCACAGGACGGTCTCCGGCAAGGGAACTCACAAAACAATCAGCAAGGACCGGGCCACTCGGAATTCTCAAGAATACGTAATTATTTCAATAAGATACGACTTTGCCCTGTTCCGGCCGACGCAGCCTCAGGCCCGTCTTTTTCTGCCCGGCGGCAAGATTTGCCGTTCCAGGCCGGCCAATCCGGGCTGTGATTGCTTCGCGCGCAGGCGACCTATATTAAAGTGCAGCTTTCCGGCCGGCTCCGAAGGATGAGGCGCCGAAGAAAGCGCCCCGATACGAATGCCAGGACCGGGACACTAAGCTGACGCGGTGACCCTTGACCGAAACCATGCGCAACAGTCTGGATCTTGAAGGCCGTCCCCAGGACACCCGCGTGGTCGTCGCCATGTCGGGCGGCGTCGATTCTTCGGTGACGGCGGCGCTGTTGAAGTCGCAAGGCTACGACGTCGTCGGCATTACCTTGCAGTTGTACGACCATGGCGCGGCGACCCACCGCAAGGGGGCGTGCTGCGCGGGGCAGGACATTCACGATGCCCGCAACGTCGCCGAGCGGATCGGCATTCCGCATTACGTGCTGGATTACGAGAGCCGTTTCCGCCAGTCCGTGATCGACAATTTTGCCGAAAGTTATGCCTCGGGCGAAACGCCGGTGCCCTGCATCGAATGTAACCGCTCGATCAAGTTTCGCGATCTGCTGGCGACCGCGCGCGAGCTCGGCGCGTCCGTATTGGCGACCGGGCACTATGTCGCCTCGCGCGCGCTGGCGGATGGTTCGCGCTCGCTGGTTTGCGCGGCAGACAGCGACCGCGACCAGAGTTATTTCCTGTTTGCGACCACGCGCGAGCAGCTTCAATACCTGCGCTTTCCGCTTGGCGATATGACCAAGCCCGAGGCGCGCGAATTGGCGCGTCGGTTCGGGCTTGAAGTTGCCGACAAGCACGACAGCCAGGATATCTGCTTCGTGCCGAGTGGGCGCTACACCGACGTGATCGGCCGGCTGCGGCCGAATGCAATCGAACCCGGCGACATCGTCGATCTCGACGGCCATGTCATCGGCACCCACCAGGGCATCGTCCATTTCACGGTCGGCCAGCGCCGCGGATTGGGCATCGCTTCCGGCACGCCGCTCTACGTGGTGAAGCTGGATGCATCAACCCGCCGCGTCGTCGTGGGTCCGCGCGAAGCGTTGCGGATGGATCATGTCGATCTGCGCGATGTAAACTGGATCGGCGACGGTCCGCTCGATCGTGCGGTCGGCTCAGGGTTGGAGATTTTCGTGCGCGTTCGTTCGACGCGCGCGCCGCAGCCGGCGTGGCTGCGCGCCACCGGCGACGGCTATGCGGTTGACCTCGTTGCCGGCGAGGAAGGCGTTTCGCCCGGCCAGGCCTGTGTGTTTTACGATGCGCCCTCGGGTCGTGCGCGGGTGCTCGGCGGCGGCTTCATCCAGAGCGCCAGCGCAAAGGGCGTCGCCAACAAGGCGAGGAACGTTGCACCGCCATTGGTCGAGGCAGTGCGCGGGTAGTGCAGTGGATTGACGTTCGCTAACCAGCTCGCTGCAAACTCGAAAAGCGAATGTCAAATTCAAAACTCCACTACAAACTTATATTTGCTGGTGGTCGTTTGATTCCAACATTCGCAAAGGTGGCCGCCGAGACGGGATACGAATGTTAGAATCGGACCACTAGAATTCAGGGCGGGGGTATGGCGTCAGATATCGACCGTGCGGGGGTCGCGAAGGCGTACGGGCGCTGGGCGCCGATCTACGACCTCGTGTTCGGCAAAGTCTTCGATCATGGCCGTCAGTCGACCATTGCGGAGGCCGATCGGATCGGCGGCCGGATTCTCGACGTCGGCGTCGGCACCGGCTTGTCGCTGTCGGATTATGCCACGACGACCAAGGTGTGCGGCGTCGATATTTCCGAGCCGATGCTTCGCAAGGCACAACAGCGGGTGCGTTCGCTCGGCCTGAAGAACGTCGAGACGCTCGCGGTCATGGACGCGAAAAATCTCGCTTTTGCCGATTCGTTTTTCGATGCCGTGGTCGCGCAATATGTCATTACCGCGGTTCCCGATCCGGAAGCGACGCTGGATGATTTTATTCGGGTGTTGAAGCCCGGCGGCGAACTCATCCTGGTCAATCACATCGGCGCCGAAAGCGGTCCGCGGCGCCTCTTCGAGCTCGCGTTCGCTCCATTGGCGCGACGGCTCGGCTGGCGGCCTGAATTTCCATGGGAGCGGCTGGTAAAGTGGGCGGCCAGGCACGGTGGCGTGAGCCTTACGGAGCGGCGGCCAATGCCGCCGATGGGCCATTTCTCGCTGATCCGTTATCGCAAAGCGGGCAAATCGTTAATGTGAAGGCGCGGGAACAAGCCTTCACGACATCCGTTCTCTCCGGATGACAAAACATGCGCTTCTTTTCGCTTTCGGAATGATGCTCTCGGTGCAGGGCGCGGCCGCTCAGGCCCCGCCTTCGGCGACCAACCCGTCGCAACCGATTGCGTCAGCTCCGCCGACCGAACTGGCCGCGAATTGCGCGCCAACGGCATCGGCGCCATCGCGTGGTACCGTCATCGTTCCCCCGGATGGCACGACGGTCGGACAGGCCAACGAGCCGCTTGCCGACAGACTCGCGAAATCTGACGGCGTGCTGTGTCCGCCGGCAGACGTCGATCCGGAAATCCACGCGCCGACGCCCGATGGCGGCAACACGCCGGTGATCCCGCCGCCCGGAAGCCCCGGCGGCAATCCCAACATTCGGCCGAAATAGCTCCATAATTCAGATGTTTCCGCCAGGAGGCCAGCTTTGCTTGACAGGGCGAGGAGCTACTTCTTATATGCCGCGCGTTCGCGACCGCGGCACATCAAAGCCGCGTTTGCCTGCGTCGTGGCGGGGTAGCTCAGCTGGTTAGAGCACGGGAATCATAATCCTGGGGTCGGGGGTTCGAGTCCCTCTCCCGCTACCACTAGCACCCACGAACGGAGCGCCCAAAAGCTCCTGTAGGCGACCTCCAGCGAGCCCATTTTCGAGTTTGGTTATGGCGTGCTGCCTTACCCGCTTCAGCAAGCGTACCGC
>NZ_JBAVCF010000478.1:0-12161 GCF_049586575.1 Bradyrhizobium sp. | reverse complement strand
CCTTCACGTTTGACCACCATCGATGTCTGCAAGAAGGAGTTTTTCGACCATGACCCGCGCCAGACGCCACAAGGTTCGCAAGGCAAGCCAGGCTCACGACCGCCGGGCGCAGGATCTGCCGTTGAATGCCGAAGTCGCCACTGTTGAGATCGACAATCCCCTGGGCCTTGAGCCCGGCGAGAAGATCGTCGCGCTGCGTTCGATCCGAAACGATCCGCTGGCCCGACTGCACAGCCACCATCAGATCGACGAGGCGCAGTATCGCGGCGGCCGCGCGTTTCAGGACGATTGGGAAAAGGCCGAGCGCGGGCCACGCGCGGTCGATCCGACCCGCGAATATGTCGACGGCGGGCAGGCGCGCGAACCGATCACCGAGCGGCAGCGCCGCGCGGTGCTGCGGCTCAATCGCGTGGAACACGAACTCGGCGCCGACGGCGTGATGCTGGTGCACGAGGTGCTGGTGCTCGGGATGACCGCGGAACAGATCGGCCAGCGGCGCGGGCTGCGCGGCCAGCGCTGGAAGGATTATTTCTCCAAGCGCTTTCGCGAATGCCTCGATCGGCTCGCCTTGATCTACGGCTTTGCAACCGCACAAATCGCCCGCAAAGGCCGAACTTCGTGAGCTGAAGTCTCCGGGCAAACGAAAAGGCCGCTGGCAAACGCCAGCGGCCCGCCGGGTAGAAATAAGGGGTTCGGGAATGAAATTCGTCCAGCCCCGGATGACGGTCATCATATCCGCAGCCCATGAAGGAATGGAGTCGAAAATACAAGGCTTTGCGTGACATCGCGCCGCTGTGGCGCTCGCAACACAGTCTTGGGACTAAAGTGGACTGGTCTCAGGACGATCGGAACGGATCGCTGTGTTCCGCAGTAACCAAACCGCGTGCCAAGGAACTCCAACGCTGGCGCGCGGCTTATTTGGTTGAGGCTTTCGAATCGGGCGAGGCGGATTGGTGTCAGGAATTCCTACGGTGGTTTTTGCGCAGGGGGAGGCGTTCCCTCTGGCGCCCGACGGCGACGATGATGGAACGTTTCGGATGTCGGCTGTGGTGTTTAGTCCCGAAGTGATCGAGATCATGTCGGCGGCGCTGGAGGCTTCGATCAACAGCCTGCCGGAACCGGTCTCCGCCACCCAGGTCCATTGTCTCGCAGAATCGATTCTGGACGCGGCAGGCCGCGGCGAGCGGGACGTCGCCGTGCTCGAACGCATCGCGCTGGTGGAGTTGCGCCTTTTGCCGCGTGGGTAGCGTCGCGGCTGGGCGCCGATGCTGCTAGGCTAGTGGCGTGGATTTGACATTCGCTGCCCCGCCAGCCCCGAGTTCGCAAAGCGAATGTCAAATCCGAAACTCCGCTAGAAACATATATTTGCCAGTGGTCCCTTGATTCCCGACATTCGCAAAAGCGCCCGCTGAGCAGGGATACGAATGCTAGAATCGGACCACCAGGCTTGTTCGAGTGGCATATCTCCAAATGAAAAATTCCGCCTTCCGTAGCCAGCCACCGCTCACCCGCGTCACCGCGCGCGCGCTCAATCTGGGCGATCGGATCAACACGTCCGGTTTCGAGAAGGACGCGCTGTCGGCGGTGCCGCTGGCGTTGCGGGTGGGGCAGGATGGCATCGCCGTGCTGTTTCGCTATGGCGTGGTGGTTTTCTTCAATATGAGCGCGGAGGAAGAGACCGCCTTTCTCGAACGGCTGAGTCCACGGATCGGCGGCCGCCTGCTCCCGCCGGAAGAAGAAGCCGCCACGGTCGAGCTGCTGGGCGAGACGGAAGACCAGGTGGCCGCCGGCGGGCCGATTCAGGTGCGCGAGATGTCGATCGCACGGCTGCTGGTGGTCTCGGATGCGCTGGCCAAGAGCGTGGTGCTTGCCCATGACGAGCGCGAGGTTGCGAAAGTGTTCGAGACCATCGAGCCCTTTGTGCGGGAACTCGCGGCCTCGGGAAAACTCTTCCGCGACCGGCGCGGCATCCTGAAGCTGATCGGTGGGGCGCTATTGGTGCAGCACAACGTCTCCGGCCGCGTCGCGATTGCGGACAAGCCCGATGCGCTGTGGGACCGTCCTGACCTGGAGCGGCTTTATGCGCGGCTGGAGGACGAATACGAGTTGAGCTCGCGGGTCGAAACGCTCAACCGCAAGTTGGAGGTGGTGGCGGAGACGGCCGATACGCTCGCCGATATCATCGACACCCGCCGCTCGCTGCGGCTGGAAATCATCGTCGTACTGCTGATCGCGTTCGAAATCGTGATTGGCATCTCGCAGATCTTCGCCGCACGCGGCAGCCACTGAGGGCTCGCGAGAATTCACCTCTCTCATGGGGAGAGGCATAGGCCGCTCTGGCGGCCGTACTTCCCCCGGCCACGATTGTTTCCCGCCATTGTCCCGAAAAGGGACCAAGCTCTGACGTTTTCGGCCACAATCTGACACGACGTTAACGATATGCAAACCATCACGGTCATAGCGATCCTGGCGCTGCTGACGATCTCCGGAGCGGTAATCTCCGATCAGATTCTGACGACCCAGGATCAAACTGTGGCGGCTCGGTTCTGACATTCGTCTGGCGTGGGCGCGTCTGGCGGATGGGGGTCTAATGCGAATGGGGGACGACGAGCATGCTTTCCGTTGATCAATTCCTGAGACTTATCAGCGTGCCGGCCGTGGTTGCGGCCTTTTTGATCGCGTCGCAGGTGTCGGGCGCCGGCCTGTTTCATTCCCCGCCCGCGCAATTAGCGAGCGAGTAACCATTTTCCGAGACCAAGTCGCGGGTTCGAAACCGTGCGATCGCCGCCCTCTGCGGCCGGGTCGCGCGGGCTCCTGCTAATTTCTCGAGTGTTTCCCGGCATTTGTTACGGCATGACAATTCACAGGCGGCGCGAGTGCACGCGTGAAACACAGCTTTCGTTAAAATTGTGCCTCGCTCCTTTAATTGGAACTTAGAGTCGGTCCGTAGATATACAGGGTACGCAGGCCGGGCCAGGAAATACCGGCGGGCGATGATCCATTTGCTCATACGGAGGCGGACTTGCGGAACATTTTTCAGAAGTTCTGGGCGGATCAATCGGGGGCGACCGCGATTGAATATGGTCTGATCGCGGCCGGCATCTCGCTTGCCATTATCGCGGCGGTCAACGGCCTTGGCTCCACGCTGAACACCAACTTCACTTCGATCAACACGTCGTTGAAATAACCGATCGCTGCGTCCCAGGACGGACCGGTCTTGTACAGTTTGATGAACCCCGCCGGATTGCTCCGGCGGGGTTCTTCGCGCCGGCAGAGGCCGGAACGAGCGAAGCGACACTCAGCGCTTCTGCGTTTCCGCAGATGATATCGCTTCCCGTTCGGCGGCCTCGTAGCGCAACCACAATTCAAGGGCCGCAAGAAAGGCAATGGCGACGCCGATGCCGATGCTGAAATGCATCGCCCGGGTATGGGCAAAGCCGAGAAGCCAGGGTGAGGCGACGAGCCAGAGGCCCAGCGCCAGATTGATCCATTCCTCCCAGGCGGAGAAGGCAATGATGGCGGCGAGCGAAAGAATGATGATCGCGGCGCTGGAGAGGCGCAGGTCGAGATCGGCCGTGCGGCTCGCATGCACGAAAAACCAGGGCGCTCCGAACAGGACCGCCGCCAGCAACAGATTGTAGATATCCAGGACAGACCTGGCGTCCACTTTCCGAAGTTTGTGCAACATCACAGCACCACCTTTCGCAAACTTCGGAACGCTATGGACACCAGCAGATTTTTTGATTCCAGTGCGGCTTTCCATTTGAAGTTCCTGGACAGAATGTGCCGCTTGTGTTGCAGGAACTTCAAATGAGCGGCGCTGGCGTGCGACTTTCGCATGTGGATTGCTCCCCTTGAGAGATCCGGCTCCCGCGTGATCGCGGCCGAGCCGCTCCCGTCCAAGAAAACGCAGCGTCTGCTCGCTCTGTTCCGGAAAGAGCAGGAGCGCCGCGGCTAGACTTTAGAATGAGCCGGCGGCATCGACACCTCGTGCCGTTCTAAGTTCAACGCGCGGTGACGCACGTCAGGCACAGGTGAGCACGATCTTCCCCGCCACAGTGCCGGTCGCGAGAAGTTCGAGCGCGCTTCTGGCGCGCGCCAGTGGAATGACCTCGGCGATGACCGGCTCGATCCGCCGCTCGGCCAAGAGCGCAAAGATCTTCGGCAGGTCTTCGAGGAACGGCCGCGGATCTCTCCGGTATAGAAGCGAGATGCCGTAGAAAGCGCCGCGGCGGCGGCGCAGGCGTGAGGTGACAAACGTGTCGAAGAACATGCGCGCCTGCGCCAGTCGGCTAGTGGCCGTCATGAAGCCGTAACCGACGACGAGGCCGCCGCGCCGCACAGCACTCAGGCATCGGCTGATGCTCTTGCCGCCGAGCGCATCGAAGGCGACGTCCACGCCATTGGGTTCGCGCGAACGAACGAGACGATCGATCGGGCCGTCGTGATAATCGATCGGGAGCGCGCCAAGTTTGGTGACGAGCGCATGCTTGGGCGAGGAGGCCGTGCCGTAGGTGGTGACGCCGGCGAGACCCAGGAGTTGCAGCAACGCCGTCCCGACGCCGCCGGCAGCACCGGTAACGAGCGCCCGCGCGCCTGGCTCGACCTTGGCGACGCGATGGATCATCTGCCAAGCACTGACATAGTTGAGGATCACGGCGGCGGCCTCGATGTCGGAGACACCGTCCGGAATGGCGACGAAATGCCGGGCCTCGCGCACGAGGTATTCGGCAAAGCCGCCGTGAACCGTCAGCGCGGCGACGCGCTGGCCGATGCGAAAGCCGGTTACATCGCGCCCGATCGCGTCGACCACGCCCGCGATTTCATAGCCGCCGACGATGGGCAGCTTTGGCGCGAAGCGGTATTTCCCCGCGAGCATGATCAGGTCGGTGGCGCCGATGCCGCAGGCGCGCACGCGCACGCGCAATTCGCCTCGTCCCGGCGCCTGTAGCGGCAAATCCCTGATCTCCAGCACTTCGGGGCCGCCGGGGCGGGTGATGACACCAGCGCGATAGGTCGTCGTCATGACGTGTCTCCTTCTCGGATAGGTTTCATGAGCGAAATATGCGGGTCGGGAGCCATAAAGGAAATTGCGCTAATCTCTATCTATGTTATTCATTTTTGTATGAGCAGCGCCGGGACGTCCACGAAGGCCGGGAAGACCAAAACCGAACCCGGCTGGGAGCTTTACCGGACCTTCCTCGAGGTCGTCCGCGACGGCAGCCTGTCGGGCGCGGCGCGCAAGCTCGATCTGACCCAGCCGACGGTCGGGCGTCACGTCGACGCGCTGGAAGCTTCACTCCACCTGTCGCTGTTCTCGCGCTCGCCGCAGGGCCTGAAGGCGACGCCGGCCGCCCTGGAACTCGTCGGCCATGCGGAAGCGATGGCGGCTGCATCTGCCGCGTTGCAGCGCACGGCTTCCGGCGGGGCGAGCGCCGATCGCGGCACGGTGCGCCTCACCGCTAGCGAAATGGTCGGATGCGAGGTGTTGCCGCCGATCCTGGCGCGCTTTCGCAACGCCCATCCCGGCATCACGCTGGAACTTGCGCTCACCAACCGCAACGAGGACTTGCTGCGGCGCGAGGCGGATATCGCCGTGCGCATGGTGCGGCCGCGTCAGAAGTCGCTGGTGGCGCGGCGTATCGGGAAAAGTCCCGTCGGCCTGTTCGCTCATCCCCGTTATGTCGAGCAATACGGCCTGCCGAAGACCGTTGCGGACCTCAAAACCCATTGCTTGATCGGCTTCGACCGTGACCCGCAGCCGTTCCGCAGCTTAGGGACGATGCCGCAACCGATCAGGCGGGAGATGTTCGGCTTTCGCAGCGACAGCGATCTGGCGCAATTTTCCGCGCTCAAATCCGGCGTCGGGATCGGCGGCTGCCAGTACGGCATTGCGCGCCGCTATCCGGAATTGGTGCCGGTGCTGACGAGAATGATTCGCTTCGAACTCGATGTCTGGGTCGTGATGCACGAGGACATGCGCTCAACCGGCCGCGTCCGGCTGCTATTCGATCACCTGGCGACGGAATTGACCGCTTTTCTCCGCACCCGGTGAGGCGGATGGAGTCGAAGGCGTGGCCGTCCGATCACAGTCCACAGCAATTGAAGCGGTTTTCCAACTCCGTTGCAGACAAGCGCCGCGGGCGCGCTAAATTCGCATGTGGGGCAGATACCGGGGCGGGAATCTTAAGGAAATGACACATCCTCTGCTGTTCAATCCGTTTTCTTCGAAACCGGACCACGCACAAGACGTCAGGCAGGAGCGCACGCAGGCAACGCCGCGGCCTGCCGCGTGGTCGATGCGATCGACGCCGGTCTGCGGACATTGCCGTTCGGACGACATCGTCTCGCAGGCGACCGTGCAATGGAGCAACGAAAATCAGGAGTGGGAGCTGGCCAACACTTTTGCCCAGCCGGCGCACTGCAACACCTGCAACATGGCCTGCGAGATCGTCTGGCTGCCGCTGAATTGAGGGCGCAACCGTGCCTCGATCAGCGATCGTCGCCCCAGCGCCATCTCGGCGGTTCGCCCTTCAACCAGCAAATCGCGGTCAGGACCACCGTCAGCGCGATGATATAGGCCGCGAATACGATCATCGACCGTTGCGGCGGCACGAGGAAGACCCCGGCGATAACCAGGGCGAAAAAGCCCATCAGGACGGCCCAGCCCTCCCAGGTGGCCGGAAGGCCCCAGCCCCAGCCGTATCGCTTCGCGGGAAACCAGTATCTGGAATCGTCGGATGGCATCTCCCCCTCCTTTTGGATTCGCGGAGCTAAAGTAGCCGTCGATTTAGGCTGGCGAAAGTCGTCGTGGCGCTATGACGGGTAGGGAAGTGACCGCGCTTCAGGCCACGAGCGCCGTCAGCATCGGCGCGTTGGCGCGGCCGAATTCGGAAATCGGCACCGGTTTGCCGAACAGATAGCCTTGCGCCAGCTCGACGCCGGCGGCGCGCATGTAGTCGAGCTGTTCTTCGGTCTCGATCCCTTCGACCGTCGTGAGGATGCCGAGGCCCTTGGCGAGCGCGAGCGAGGAGGCGACCACCGCCTTGCAATCGTGGCGGCTGAGGATGCCCTTGGTGAAGGACTTGTCGATCTTGATCTTGTCGAACGGGAAGACGGTCAGATAGTTGATCGACGAGAAGCCGGTGCCGAAATCGTCGAGCGCAATCGACAGGCCGAGATTCTTCAGCTGCCGGATCGTGGTCAGATGCGCTTCCTGGTTTTCGAGCAGCGATGTCTCGGTGATCTCGAGCTCCAGACGTTCGGGCGGCAAGCCGGTCTTCACTAGCGCGGCCAGGATCAGCTCGAACAGGTTGCCCCGCTTGAACTGGATCGCCGATATGTTGACGGCGACCTTGACGTCCGCGGGCCAGTTGGCGGCATCCGCGCAGGCCTTCTCGAGGATCCATTCGCCGAGCGGCCCGATCAGGCCGCTGGATTCGGCGAGCGGAATGAAGTTGTCCGGCGCGATCATGCCCTTGACCGGGTGCCGCCAGCGGACCAGCGTTTCGACGCCGATGAGCTCCCGGGTCTTGATGTCCACCACCGGCTGGTAATGCAGCTCGAACTGGCCCAGCGCGATCGCCTCGCGCAACTCGCGCTCGGCCGATCGCTGGGTGTTGACGACCTCGAGCATTTCGTCATGGAACAGGCGGAAGTCGTTCCGGCCGGCGGACTTGACGTTATAGAGCGCAAGGTCGGCGCGCTTGAGCAGCTCGCCCGGCTCGACGCCGTGTTCCGGCGCCATCGCGATGCCGATCGAGGCGCCGACGCTGGCCTCATGTCCGTTGACATCGAACGGCCGGGTCATGGCCTCGATGATGCGCAGCGCGAGCGTCACCGCGCCTTCGCGCTGGTTGGGGCCGCCTTCCTGGATGATCGCGAATTCGTCGCCGCCGAGCCGCGCCAGCACGTCGGTGTCGCGCACCGTCGATTGCAGGCGGCGAGCGACCTCGGCCAGCAAATGGTCGCCGGCCAGATGGCCGTGCGTGTCGTTGACGGCCTTGAACCTGTCGAGGTCGATCATCATCACGGCGATGCCGCCGCCGTTGCGCTTCAGCCGCTTGCTGGCTTCCTCGAGCCGTCTGTTGAATTCGGCGCGGTTGGCCAGTCCCGTCAGCGCGTCGTGCCGCGCGAGATGAACGATCTCGGCTTCCGCGCGCCGCCGCTCGGTGATGTCCTCGATCAGCGCAACCCAGCCGCCGCCTTCCATCGGCTGCCGCGTCAAGAGAATGGATCGCCCGTCCGGCAACTCATCGATCCGGGAAGCGTCGGGCGGAAGTGCGACGAGCTTGGCTACCCTCGCTGTCACCTTCGGGGCGTCGATGGACTTGATCAAACCGCGCGCGACGAGGTGGGTGGCGATCTCGGAGAAAAACATTCCGGGCCGAACCAGATCGGCCGGCAGGCCGTAAAGCTGCGCGAAGCGTTCGTTCCAGACGGTCAATCGCTTCTCGCCGTCGAACATGCACAGTCCCTGCGCCATGTTGGAGAGCGCGGTCGAGAAGCGCGTATTCATCACCTCGAGCTCGGCGGCCTTTTCGGTGAGCAGCTTCTCGCTGCGTTTTTCCGCGGTGACGTCCTCATGCGTGGTCAGCCAGCCGCCATTGGCCATCGGCTGACGCTTGATCTCGACGACGCGTCCGTCGGCCAATTCCTGGATTTCGGTCGCCTGCTTGACGTTGACGGTGACGTAGAGGTCAAGATCGGTCGTGAAATGAGTGCCGTTCTCGATGCGCGCCTGCAGGATCTCCCGCGCGGTCGTGCCCGGTTTCACCTGGTCTTCCCGCAGGCGGTAGATTTCCGCATAACGAGCATTGGCGATCACGATGCGCTGCTCGGGATCGTACAGGCAAACGCCTTGCGACATATGGCGAAGAGCCGCGTGGAAACGCGCATTGATCAGTTCGAGTTCGGCGGCCTTCTCCTCGACAAGCCTGGCTTGCGCGCGCTGGGCGGTGACGTCCTCGTGGATGCCGACCCAGCCGCCATCCGCAATTGCGGTCTTGACGATGGAAATGATCCGGCCGTCCTTGAGGTGAGTGGTGGCCTGGCTCTTGTCGGTCTCGCGCAGTTCATCGCGGAATTTGTCGACGAAAGAGGGCACATCGAGACCGAGTTCGCGATTCTCGCCGGAAAACTTGATTATATCGTGGATGCTCGTGCCCTGCCGGGCGAGTTCGGGCGGCATCTGATAGAGCGCCTCGTAGCGTTCGTTCCACACCGTCAGCCGGCCTTCGGCGTCGAACATCGCAAGGCCGCTCGACATGTTGGTCAGCGCCGCATCGAAGCGGACGTTCTGCCGCGAGATCTCCTCGTTGAGCTGCCGCAGGGCCTGCTGGCTGCGGTCGAGCGTGATCTGGTAGCGGATGGCAAAGCCGATGCCGATCAGGACCAGAAGCGTTACGATCGAGGCGATGACGACATAGGCAGCGCGGTGCTGTTTGTATTCGCTGAGGATGCTGTCCTCGGACAGGCCGACATTGAAGATCAGCGGGTATTTGTCCGAGACGCGGTAGGCGATCAGTCGGGTGACGCCGTCCATGGCGCCGGCGCCCCAATAGTGACCTGACGTCGCATTCGGATTTCCCTTAAGCGGCTTGCCCCGGGGGATCTTGCGGCCGATGACATCGCCCTTGAATCCCTGTGCCGCCAGGATGACGTTGTCCTGGTTGCGGATCGCGAGGCTGCCGCTCGCGCCGAGGTCGACGGCCCGGTAGAAGCGCTCGATGAAATTCGGATCGACCGAGAGCAGGATCAGGCCGGCCGTGCTGTCGTCGGGGTAGCGCAGCCGGCGCAACATCTGGATCGATAGCCGCTTCGAGGTTCGGCCCATCACGGGCTCGCTGATGACCAGTTCGTCGTTGGTGGCGTGAAGTTGCTTATAGGTGTGCGGACGGTCGCCGACGTACAGATGCGGACCGTTGTAGTTCAGCGTCGTCGCGACCTGGAAGCCTTCGGAGTTGATCATTGAGAGCTGGAACGCCTCCTCGCTGATCAGCGCGGTCTGGCCGGCCCATTTGCGCAGATCGAAATAGGCGGGATCGTCCTCGTAGCTCTTGCGCAACAGAAGCAGCGTACGGTCGAAGCGGGTGATGGTGTCGATGGTGTTGTGCTCGAACAGCCGCACCAGGCTGTCGGATTGCTTCAACGCTCCGTCGATCGCCTTCTCGCGCTCGACGGAGGAAATGTAGGCCGCGACGAACCAGCTCGCGGCAATCAGCACGATGCCTGCAATAGCAGCCGAATGCAGTAAAGCCCGCAGCCAGGCCAGCCATTTACCGCGCCAGATCATTTCTTGATTGCCCCACGGAAAGATGCGCAACACGAGCGTGTTTTATCGCTCCTGGCGGTTTAAACCTTGGTTACGCGGGGATTTCTCTGCTGGGTGTAGTTAACAGTGCTAGAATCTTTGGCTACCGCAACCAGAAATTTACCACGCAGATCTTCCAACATTCGCATGGCGTGCCTGCGTCCAATGGTGAGCGAATCTGAAATCCGCTTCACTAGCCGCCGGGATGGGTCTCAGCAGTCGTCGTCGTCATCGCGGCATTCTAGTACTGGCTGCGATCCATGACCGGGACGGGGGCGTTTTCCTGGGCAACGGCGGCGGCCTTGCGGCTCGCCTCGATCACCGCGCGCAGCTCCTTGGCGCTGATCAGCGCCTTGCGGACATTGCGGTCATCGACCGTCATGTCGAAAGTGATCAGGCGGTTGCAATGTTGGCAATTGGTCTGAAAGCCCGGACGCAGGCGTTGTGCGCGCTCGCGGAAGACTTGCGAGCACTTCGTGCATTTGACTCTGACTTTGTCGTCGATCATGAATGCGCCCCTCCTGGAAATGTCGCGACACAGTTTGCACAGCCGGGCTTAAGGGCGGGTTCGAGCCTTCGCTAAAACTTGAACGAGAGCCGCGACATCGTTGTGCGGTGCACCGGTGCGATCGCGTATTCGCCGATCCGGTTTGTATCAAATTGCGGCTGCCAAGGTTTTCGCACGCACAGATGATGCGGTGATGGCAGCCGGCTACGCCCCGTTATATTTCGGCGCTCGAAGCCCCGATCATGAGCAGCATCAGCAACGCTCTCGCACGCATGCTGCGCCGGCACGAGCCTCCAATGATACCGGTCGATGCAGCGCTCAGAACCCGAGCAGCGCCAGGCCAACCCAGGAGAATGCGAAAAGGCCGCAAGCGGCGGCAGCGACCGAAGCAAGCGTTGCAATTGTTTTCGTGACCGGCATGACCGAACCTTGTGTAACTGACGGTCGTCATTTTCTACGGCGATGTCAGCGCAAAAATGGCGAGAAAATGCTCGCCGGAAATAACGAGCGGTTGTGGCCGTGCTGCAACATGAACCTGATCTTGCCCGCAAAAATCCGTATTCGAGCCGCGTAGTGACCCATCAGAGGTCTGATTCTAACATTGCTTGACGAGCTCGTGGCTGGGCGGGTAGCCAATGACGGGATTTAGTACCACTGATCGATCTGAAGCCTTGGAAGAACTCGCCACATGCGGTGTTGGCGACTTCAGATCGACGGTATCCGGGGAAGTTGGGGGAATGCTTCATTTCGGGAACGGCGTGCCTGCATGGCCGCTCGCGATTGCCGCCGCTGCGGTAATTGCGTTCGCCATTGTGTGGCTGGAATTTGGCGGATCGCCGTCGCCGGAACTCGCCCGCGATTACGAAGATTGTATCGAACGGGTGCAAGCGCAAATCTCGCCGGGCGATGAAGCCAACGGGGCGTTGACCGGGTGCGGCGCGCGGTTTGCCGGACGGCGCAAACCCGAGGGCGGCTATACCTATTACGATTTCATGCAGGACCGGAAATTCGACATCGCGGGTCCCAATCCGACAGCGGAAGAGCGCAAAGCCATCGATCGCGAATATATCGGCTATCTCGAGGCGCAACGGCGGGAAGCGATTTCGGCGGCGCTGGCCAAGCAGCAGAACGATATGCTGCGCGCCGATATCGAGAGCGCGTCGGCTCCCGCCGGTCCGCCTTTGGAGTTGGTGCCAGGCAGTGTGCCGCTGCCGGTTCCGCGCCGCGTGGCCGAGCAGCGGGAGAAGGCGCGACGGTGCGCCGAAGACGCGCTGTTATGTACGCTGTCGAGACTCTCGAGCGCGGTGAAGGACGCTTTCGCCTCGTCGAAGACGAAGAGTT
>NZ_JBAVCF010000477.1:0-14832 GCF_049586575.1 Bradyrhizobium sp. | reverse complement strand
TTGGAACGCATGCTTGACCTGCTGACGGCATCACCCGATGCCGGCTTCTTCACGGGCAGCCAGTTGGCGGACTGGTATGCGGCGGCAGAGCCTGCACCGAACGCAGGACGTGCTTCAGGCTGAACCCGAGCTCATCGAAATTTTCACCCTGTCGAACGAGCGCTCGACCTGCGAAAGTCCGTTGGTATGTCATTGTTGCAAAGCCAGGCTTGACGCAGGGAATGGCAAGAGATTTAGCTGGCCTGAAGCGATCAAGACGAGCCTGGACCTGCGGCGAGGGGAAATTCACAAAATGATGGTACGCGCGACGCTCTTTGTCCTTTTTTCAACGCTGGTCGTCCTCGGCGCACCCCGAGCCCACGCGCAATACACTGCAAAGGACTGGCCGGAAGGGCCGAGCAAGCAACGTTTCGTCGACACCTGCAATGGCTGTCACGACATCAACCGGGTCCGCGGCGGCTATACGTCCGAAGGTTGGCTCACCGTCGTGCGGATGATGCAGAATATGCAAGCGCCCGTGCCCGCCGAGGAATGGGGTGGCATGACAGACTACCTCATGAAGAACTTTCCGGAGCGCAAACGACCTGAGGCGGTCATCATCGATGGTCCCGTGAAGGTCGATTTCAAAATGTGGGATGTGCCGACCCAGGGCGCACGTCCACATGATCCACTCGCCGCCCGCGATGGTTCGGTGTGGTGGGCCGCTCAACTGGCCAACAAACTCGGCCGCGTCGACCCGAGCACGGGTGCAATCAGGGAATATACGCTCAAGTCGCCCTTCACGGGTCCGCACGGGCTCGTCGAAGACAGAGATGGCAACATCTGGTTTACGGGGAATCTTGCGGGCCTGATCGGCAAGCTCGATCCCAAGACCGGTATCGTGACCGAATATCCGCTGCCGGACCCGAAAGCGAAGGATCCCCATTCCCTCAATTTCGATCAGAAGGGCATTCTCTGGTTCACTGTGCAGCAGGCCAACATGGTGGGTCGTCTCGACCCGGTTACCGGAGCGATCAAACTCGTGACCTCGCCGACGCCAAAGTCGCGTCCCTACGGAATCCAGATCAACGCCAAGGGTGTGCCGGTGTTCGTCGAGTTCGGCACCAACAAGATCGCCACGATCGATCCAGACACGATAGCCATCAAAGAGTATACGCTGCCGGATGCGGGGGCCCGCCCGCGGCGCCTCGCGATCGGCCCCGATGGCGGGGTTTGGTACGCCGACTTCGCGCGCGGATATATCGGTAAGCTCGATTTTGCAACCGGTGCGGTCAAGGAATGGCCGTCGCCAAGTGGTCCGAAGTCCGAACCCTACGGTATGGTCTTCACGAAGGGCGCAGTCTGGTACAATGAATCCAATGCCAAGCCCAACACGATCGTCCGCTTTGATCCAACGACTGAAAAATTCCAGAGCTGGGCCATTCCCGGCGGCGGCGATATTGTGCGCAATATGGTGGTCGCGCCCAGTGGTAATCCAGTCATGGCCAATAGCCTTGTCAATCAGGTAGGAATCGTTGAGGTCAAGTAGGAAACTCGTTTCTCAAATCCAAAATGTTGCTCAGAGATGGGCCGCCGATCGCGGATATCGATAGGTTGGCCTTTCGTCGACCAGCGATTCCCTGACTCGTCCCTCACGGGTGGCGACAACGCGATCATGCTCGCGATCGGATTGCACCCGCATCTGATATCGGTCCCGCACCGAATCCATGAATTGGAACGCATGCTTGACCTGCTGACGGCATCACCCGATGCCGGCTTCTTCACGGGCAGCCAGTTGGCGGATTGGTATGCGGCGGCAGAGCCTGCACCGAACGGGACACATAGCGCCGTGTGACGAAGTCTCGCACCGCGTGCGCATACCGAACGCGGTCCTTTCATTGACTGACGATCCCGTGAAGTTATTCTTCGGTTCTATCGCATATCCTTCCCGTATCGATCCTGCGAAGAAGCAACATGAACCAAAACGCCGCGTCAGGTTCTGATCAACTCGAATTCGACTACATCATCGTCGGCGCGGGATCGGCGGGATGCGTGCTCGCCAACCGGCTGACGGCCGACGGCAAATATTCGGTGCTGCTGCTTGAAGCAGGTCCGCAAGACACCAATCCCTGGATTCACATTCCGCTTGGTTATGGCCGGCTGTTCAAGGAAAAAGCCGTCAACTGGATGTACCAGACCGAACCGGAGCCCGGCCTCAACGGACGAAGCGTGTTTCAGCCGCGCGGCAAGGTGTTGGGCGGATCGAGTTCGATCAACGGTCTGCTTTATGTTCGCGGCCAGCACGAGGACTACGATCGGTGGCGCCAGCACGGCAATCTTGGCTGGGGCTTTGACGATGTGCTGCCTTATTTCAAGAAGGCCGAGGATCAGACGCGCGGCGCCGATGATTTCCACGGCGCCGGCGGGCCCTTGCCGGTCTCTGACTGGCGGCATACCGATCCGCTCTCGACGGCCTTCGTTGACGCGGCAGCAGATGTCGGCATTCCCGGAAATTCCGACTTCAACGGCGCCAGCCAGGAAGGCGCCGGCTTTTTCCAGACCACGACGCGGGGCGGCAGACGGGCGAGCACGGCGGTCGCCTATCTTCGCCCGGCCAAGGCCCGGCCTAGCCTGCATGTCGAGACGTCGGCGCTCGCCGAGCGAATTCTGTTTGAGGGACGTCGCGCCGTTGGGGTGACGTATCGCTCCGCGGGAATTCCGCGCACCGCACGCGCCCGCAAGGAAATCCTCGTGTCAGGCGGGGCATTCAATTCCCCGCAATTGTTGCAGCTCTCGGGCGTCGGTCCGGCGGACCTGTTGCGCCAGCACGGCATTGACGTCGTGCTGGATGCGCCGGGCGTCGGTCACGATCTGCAAGACCATATGCAGGTTCGCGTCGTGATGCGTTGCTCGCAAGCCGTCACGCTCAACGACATCGTCAATAATCCCTTCCGCAAGGTGTTGACCGGTTTGCGCTATGCGGCATTCCGAACCGGTCCGCTGACGATCGCGGCCGGCACCTCGGGGGCGTTCGTCAGGACCAATCCGAGATTGGCGACGCCGGACATCCAGATCCACTTCCTGCCGTTCTCGACCGACAAGATGGGCGAAAAGCTGCATCCGTTCTCCGGCTTCACGGCGTCGGTGTGTCAATTGCGCCCCGAAAGCCGGGGCTCGATCCGGATCAGAAGCGCGGACCCGGCCGCGTCTCCGGAAATACGGATCAATTACCTCGCCAGCGAAGTGGACCGCGCGACCAATGTCGAAGGCCTGAAGATCTTGCGGAAGATTTTGCGCGCACCGGCCCTGGCGCCCTATGTCGTCGAGGAAGTCGATCCCGGCGAAAAGGTCACAAGCAACGAAGCGTTGTTGGCCTATTGCCGCACCCGCGGCACTACCATCTATCATCCGACCTCGACATGCCGGATGGGGAACGATCCGCTCGCTGTGGTCGATCAGCGGCTTCGCGTTCGCGGGATCGAGGGCCTTCGCGTGGTCGATGCGTCCGTGATGCCCGATCTCGTGTCCGGCAATACCAATGCGCCGGTTATCATGATTGCGGAGAAGGCTTCCGACATGATCCTGCAGGACGCGCGTTAGAAAACCTGTCGCCTTCGTAACGCCAAGTCAGAATTTGGCAAAGCGGTGCTGGTCCAATGTGCGCGGCAGCGTGGACCCGGAGCGGTCGAATGGGCGGCGTGATACTTCTCGCAGTGATCGTAGTCGTTCTCGTGTGGGTGGGGCTTGTCATGGCGCTCGCTCCGCGGCTGAGCCGGCAGAACCTCCAGCGGCAGTTTCCGGCGACGGTGGAACCCGAGCGATTATGGGGCGTGATGGGGCCGTCTTATCTGACCAAGCCTGTTTTGATCCTCTGGGCTGCCCTGCAATACGGCCCTGCAAAGTTTCCGCTTTGGGGCTGGGTCAGGTTTGACGTTGCTTCCGCAAGGGTGACGTTCTTTGTCCGGCGAAAGGTGGCGACCGAACTATTGCAAACCGCCGGTCAGCCGCTTCCTTAAATCTCTCCGGCCAGATAGGAGTTGTCTGGAAGCCCATCGTCGAGTGGCAAGGGAAGTCATTTTTTGCATTCGACGCCAGCGCGTTCTATTCTTCGCGCCTCGGGCCGACGCCATTCCATCGGCAACATCAAGACAGAGCGAGAGCAAGTTTAATGCGGCTGCGGATCGGCACACGCAAGAGCACCATGGCGTTGGCCCAGACAGAGGCCATTGCGCGGCGTTTGACGGTCGTGGCTCCTGGCGTCGATGTCGAGATCGTCAAGTTCGAGACGACGGGCGATATCGACCAGACCGGCAAGCTTTTGTCACACGGCGGCAAGGGTGGCGCCTTCGTCGCCGAAATCCGCCAAGCCGTTCGCGCCGGACAACTACAGGCGGCGATGCATTCGCTCAAGGACATGCCGGGCAACGAGGACACGCCGGGGCTGGTGATCGGCGCCACGCTTGCGCGGGATCCGGCGGGCGACATACTGGTGTTGCGGCCGGGGCTATCGGTCGAAGAATTTAGAACCTCGCGCGGCAAGGGCTTCAAGATCGGCACCAACGCGGTGCGCCGCGCTGCCTATGCGCGCCGGCTTTTCCCTGACATCGAAGTGATTCACTACCGCGGTGCTGCGGACACCCGCGTTCGCAAGCTCGACCATCTGGAAAAGCAGCGGCTTGCCGGTGGTGGGGCAGTCGGTCCTGCGGACGCGCTGATCATGGCTCGCTCGGGCCTCGAGAGGGTGGGCCTTGCAAGCCGTATCGCTTACGAATTCTCGGTCGCGGAAATGCTGCCGGCGGCGGGACAGGGGATCGTCGCGGTGGAATGCGCCTCTGACGACTGGCAGACGCGAGGTATTCTAGCGAAGATCGACGACCCGACCGCGCGTCGTTGTGCCGATGCCGAGCGCGAGGTGCTTTGGATACTCAATGGCCATTGCAATTCCCCGATCGCGGGATTGGCCACGATCGACGGTGCGCAAATGTCGTTGACGGCTTCGGTGCTTGATGAGGACGGTCAGCGTTTCATCGAGGTTTCACGCTCCGGACCCGCCGATCGGCCGCGCGAGCTAGGTCGCGCCGTGGGCCTCGAACTATTGGCCAAGGGCGCGGCCGATATCATCGAGCGCAGCCGGCCGAAATGACATTTAGACTTTGTAGCTCCGCACGCGCTTGATCATCTGCTCAACATGCGCGATCGGGGTTTCCGGCAAGATGCCGTGGCCGAGATTGAAGATCAGCCGGCCGCTTCCGTAGTTTTCCAGCACGTCGTCGACCGCGCGATCGAGCGCGGCGCCGCCGGCGATCAAGGCCAGCGGATCGAGATTGCCCTGAACGGCAACGCGGTTCTGCACACGCTCGCGGATCAGCGACGGCTCGGCCGCCCAGTCGATGCTGACGCCATCGACGCCGGTGGCTTCAACATAGCTCGGCAGTAGTGCGCCTGCGCCTCTCGGGAAGCCGATGATCTTCGCGCCCGGGACTTTTTTGCGCACGCCCGCCACGATGCGGCGCGTCGGCTCGATCGACCAGCGCACAAACTCGCGCGGCGGCAATACGCCGGCCCAGGTGTCGAAAATCTGCAGCACATCGGCACCGGCCTTGAGCTGGCCGACGAGATACTGGATCGAATTCTCGACCAGAACGTCGATGATTTTTTCGAACGCGTCGGGATGCCGGTAGGCCAGCATCCGCGCCGGCGCCTGGTCCGGGGTGCCCTGACCGGCGACCATGTAGGTCGCGACCGTCCATGGCGCGCCGCAGAAACCGATCAGGGCCGTTTCGGCATCGAGCTGGCTTCGAACGCGGCGCAGCGCTTCAAAGACCGGTTCAAGCTTTGTGAAATCGGCGTGCGAGGCGAGAGTAGTGATCTTTTCAGGCGTATCGAGCGGATCGAGCCGCGGCCCTTCGCCGGCCTCAAACCGCACCGAGCGGCCGAGCGCATAAGGGATGACAAGAATGTCGGAAAAGATGATCGCGGCGTCGAAATTGAAACGGCGAATCGGCTGAAGGGTTACTTCAGTCGCATATTCCGGCGTAAAGCACAGATCGAGAAAATTGCCCGCCTTCGCCCGCAACTCCCGATATTCCGGCAGATAGCGCCCGGCCTGCCGCATCATCCAGATCGGCGGTATGGCTTGCTTTCGGCCGGAGAGTACTTCCAGGAATGGCTTGGTCATGCTCACTCAGAGATACGATGTGATCGACAAGATCACTCCTGATACACCAAGAAAGGTCCAGAAAAACAAGTTTGTTTGCCGGCCGGACGGTCACTTTCAATAGTGTGGCGGCGGCTCGTTGGCGGGGCCCGGCATCTGGCTTTCGGCCTCCTGTAATCGCTGGCTGAGCGCAACAAGCTGGCGCGTCAGCGCATCGATCCTCGTCCATTGTTCCGTGACGGTCTTGTTCAGGGTGTCGATAACGTCGTCCTGAAATGTCAGGCGCGCTTCCAGCGTATCGAGGCGATCGGCGAGCGTCTTGAAATCGAGCGCCTTGGAATCACTCATCGCTGTCTCGCTCCGTTTGGCGCTCGCGCAAGCCATGGCCAAGCGCGACGCGTTCGTCGAAGACAAAGCACTCGCCGCGCCAACGGCTCTCGGTTTCCGCGACCTTCTCCAGATAGTTCAGGATACCGCCCTTCAGGTGATAGACCTCGGCAAAGCCCTGCGCGAGCAGGTAGCTGGACGCCTTTTCGCAGCGGATGCCGCCGGTGCAGAACATTGCGATTTTTTGGTCACGTGCGGGATCCAGATGGTGGGCGGCGAATTGCTTGAACTCTCCGAAACTCGCGATGGCAGGATCGACGGCGCCTTCAAAGGTGCCGAATGCGACTTCGAACGCGTTGCGGGTGTCGATCACCACGGTGCCCGGCGTCGCAATCACTGCGTTCCAGTCTTTGGGCTCGACATAGGTGCCGACCCGCCGCGTCGGATCGGCGGCCTTGTCTCCGAACGTGACGATCTCTTTCTTCAGCCGGACCTTGAGGCGGCCAAACGGCATCGTCGTGGCGGAGGAGAACTTGAGATCGAGCCGGTCGAGCCGGCCGCCAAAGAAATCACCGTGACGCAGCGTGGCGACCAATTGGTCGATCGCATCCTTGCTGCCGGCCAGCGTGCCGTTGATCCCCTCATGCGCGAGGAGCACGCTGCCCTTTAATTTAAGATCGCCGCATAGCTCCCGCAGCGGCTCGCGCAGATCGCGAAAGTCCGGCAGGGCTGCGAATTGGTAAAAGGCGGCGACCTTGTAGGGCATGGCGGTGATCTAGCAGGAGAGGGCTCTGAAGGGCAGGGGTACCCCTCCAGTTATGCATCATCCAAGCATTGCGCAGATGGTATTGAATATGCCAAGTAACCCCGCAACAAGCCCCTGCAAATCGCCCAGAAGTAGCGACAAAGTGAGCCATTTCGCATGAGAAATTTCCATCTCGCCGGCCGGTCGACGGTCCATTCCCAGAACGCCATGGTGGCAACGTCCCACCCGCTGGCGGCGCTTACGGCCATCGAGGTGCTGCGCACCGGGGGGACCGCTGCGGATGCGGCGGTGGCCGCTTCTGCGCTACTCGCGGTGATCGAACCGCAATCCACCGGCATCGGCGGCGATTGCTTTGCACTGGTGCAGCCAAGAGGCGAGGGCAAGATCACAGCCTATAACGGCTCCGGCCGCGCACCCAAGGCGGCGACGGTGGAATGGTATCTCGAACACAACATCCGCGCGATCCCGCTGACTTCAGCGCATTCAGTCACCGTTCCCGGTGCAATCGATGCGTGGGCGACGATCCTGCGCGACCACGGCAAATTGGGCTTCGATACGCTGTTGCAGCCGGCGATCAGGGCGGCCGAGGAGGGTTATGTCGTAGCACCCCGTATCGCCTTCGACTGGAAGAACGGGTTCGAGAAACTGAAGAAGGGCGTCAATACCGAGCGTTATCTGTTGCCGCACGGGAAGGCGGCTGTCGCCGGCGACGTGATCAAGCAGCCGGAGCTTGGTCAGACGCTGCGGGCGATCGCCAAGAGTGGGCCCGATGCGTTCTACAAGGGCGCGATCGCCGAGGACATGGTGGAGACCTTGCGGGGCGCCGGCGGCCTGCACACGCTGGAAGACTTCGCCAACCATAGCACCGAGACGACGGTGCCGATCGGCACAATGTATAAAGGCCTCGACGTGTGGCAGTGTCCGCCCAACGGGCCCGGCATCACCATGCTGGTGATGCTGAACATCCTGTCGCATTTCGATCTGACGAAATTTGCGCCGGTAAGCGTCGAGCGCTTTCATCTCGAGGCCGAGGCGGCGCGCGTCGCCTATATGATGCGCGAGCAGAACATCGGCGATCCCGCGCATGTCAAAGTGGATGTCGCCCGAATCCTCGCCAAGGAATTCGCTGACGAGTGGGCCGGCAAGATCCGCATGGACCGGATGCTGGATTTGCCGAAGGTCTCGCCGCCGATGAACCCGTCGACGATCTACATCAGCGTGGTGGACAAGGACCGCAACGTCTGCTCGTTCATCAACTCGGTCGCTCATTCCTGGGCTTCGGCCATCGTCTCTAACAAGACGGGCGTGCTGTTGCAGAATCGCGGCGCCGGCTTCCGCATCGAGCCCGGCCATCCGAACTGCATCGCGCCGGGGAAACGTCCGCTGCACACCATCATTCCGGCGCTCGCCACCAAGGCCGGCCGCGCGGTGATGCCGTTTGGCGTGATGGGCGGCCAATATCAGCCGGTCGGCCAGACCCGCGTGCTGACCAACATCCTGGATTATGGATGCGACGTGCAGGAGGCGATCGATATGCCGCGCGGCCTGCATTACGAAAATGTCTACCAGCTCGAAGACGGCGTGCCGGCCGACATTGTCGCAGGCCTCGAGAGGCTAGGGCATCAGACCACCAAGATCATCCCGCCACTCGGCGGCGGCCAGGCCGTCTGGATCGACTGGGAAAAGGGTACGCTCACCGGCGGCTCCGATCCCCGCAAGGACGGTTGCGCGCTCGGATATTGATCATCGGCGTCCCATCGCGGCTGGTCTAGCGGGGAGCATTGGGATAGACAGGCGCCCGATCGTTCAGGAAGGTACCCAACATGCGACGTTTTTTTTCGCGCACGACGTTTTCCACTTTGGCGGCCATCGCGTTGACTGCTTTGACCGTCTCTACGGTCATGCCGATCGTAGCGATGGCGCAGACTCCAGGAAAAGCCATGACCACAGCTTCAGGACTACAGATCATCGACACCCAGGTCGGCACCGGCGCAACGCCGAAGCCCGGGCAGATTTGCGTGATGCATTATACAGGCTGGCTCTATGAAGACGGCAAGAAGGGCAAGAAATTCGACTCGTCGGTTGATCGGAACGAACCGTTCGAATTTCCGATCGCGCAGCGCAAGGTGATTGCCGGCTGGGACGAAGGCGTTGCCTCGATGAAGGTTGGCGGCAAGCGCACCCTGATCATTCCGCCGAACCTTGGCTACGGTGCGCGCGGCGCGGGCGGGGTCATTCCGCCGAATGCGACGCTGATGTTCGACGTCGAATTGCTCGATGTGAAGGGCTGATCTGGCAACAAGCAAACTAAAAGGCCGATCCGCGAAGACCGGCCTTTTTCGTTCGGGATGATGCTCACAATTCGGAATCAGAGCTTCCGGTTGGCTGCGGCGGCCGCCTTGTTGACGGCATCCTTTGTAGCTTCCTTGGCATCGCCGAGCGCCTTCTGGCCTTTGCCCTTGATTTCCTGAACAGCGCCTTCGCCCTGCAATCGATCGGAACCGACGGCTTCGCCAACGCCTTGCTTGGCCTTGCCCATCGCCTCGTTGGCGTTACCTTTGATCTTGTCTGCCGTGCTACCCATGAAACGTTCTCCTTGTTTGATGAAGACCAATTTCCGGGGTGTCGAAACGTTCCTCGCGGGCTGGCTTGTGACCGCTATTTTCAGTAGCGTTTCCCCGAGGATTCACGGGAACCAGGCGACATGAGCGATCCACACCATCACAACCATTCCGATCATTCCCACGACCGCGGCGAGGGACGCTGGAAGCACGATGGTGTCCGGGTCATTCCCGGCAATCAGCTCGATCCCAATGTGCCCTCGACCACCGGCATGGATCGCAAGGCAGCAATCAATTTTGCCCGCGTCGGTGCCCAGAAACTGTGGGCCGGCACGGTTACGATCAAACCGGATGCCAAGACCGGCGCGCATCATCACGGTCACCTCGAAAGCATTATCTACGTCGTCAAGGGCAAGGCGCGGATGCGATGGGGCGACCATCTGGAATTCACCGCGGAAGCAAATCCCGGCGATTTCATTTTTGTCCCTCCCTATGTGCCGCATCAGGAAATCAACGCCAGTCCCGACGAACCGCTCGAATGCGTTTTGGTCCGCAGCGACGGCGAAGCGGTGGCCATCAATCTCGACATCGAACCGGTCGAGAAGCCGGAAAAGGTGCTGTGGGTCGATCCCGTGCACCGCGATCCCAAAGGCTAGAAACCGGGAGCCGATACACGGCGCCCGGACCACATACGATCTTGCGGGTAGCCTCTGCGATGCGGGGTGTCTTCCGGCGTCGCGTGTGCTCTGCTACGTTGCGTGGCAGATTTCGGAAGTGATGCCATTTCATTAGATGAAAATCGCAAGTCGGGATTCTCGAGATAAAATTCACAACAAAAACCAGTGATCGGAGAGGAATCGTGACGCAATCCAATGAATCGCCCGCCAATGAATCAGTCGCCAATCAAGCGCTTGGGCGTCGCGCGCTGATCAAGGGCGCAGGTCTTGGCCTCGTCGCTGGAGGTCTTTCGACAGCACTGCCCGCACAGCGCGCCAACGCCGCGGACGGCGAGATCTGGAGCAGCGAATACTGGGCGAAGAAGGGCGACGTGCCATTGTGGATGTTCCGCAAACGCGTCGGTGCGCCCAAGGCGGGCGAGCCTTCCAAACCGGTTCTGTTCTTCGTGCACGGCTCGTCCGTGACCTCGCGCTGCTATGACCTCAAAGTGCCCGGCAAGGGCGAATATTCCGTGATGAACGAGTTCGCTCGTTACGGCTTCGACTGCTGGACCATGGATCACGAAAATTACGGCAAGTCCGGGCGCACCTCGGGCAATTCCGATATCAAGAGCGGCGCCGAAGATCTCAAGGCCGCGTCCGAAGTTCTCGCCCGCGAAACCGGACGGCAGAAGTATCACTTCCTCGGCGAATCCTCCGGCGCGCTGCGCGCCGGCGCCTATGCCATGATGGCGCCGGAGCGGATCGATCGCCTGGTGCTGGCTGCGTTCACCTATAAAGGCGAAGGTTCGCCGACGCTCGCCAAGCGAGCCGAGAAACTCGACTATTACCGCACGCATAATATGCGCAAGCGCGATCGCGAAATGATCCGCTCGATTGCCACCCGCGACAAACCGGGCACCAGCGATCAGGCGGCCGTCGAAGCGCTGGCGGATGTGGAGATGCAATTCGGCGATCAGATTCCGACCGGCACCTATCTCGACATGACCGCCAATCTGCCGCTGGTCGATCCAAAAAAGGTGATGGCGCCCACGCTTCTGATCCGCGGCGAATATGACGGCATTGCCACGGTTGATGACCTCCAGGATTTCTTCAAGCAGCTGCCGAACGGCGACCGGCAGTTCATCATCCTGCCCGGCACGGCGCATTCGGTCGTGCTGGCCACCAACCGGCAATTGTTCTGGCACGCGACCAGGGCGTTCCTCGACATGCCGACGCCGATCGCGACATAACAAGACGATCTGATCAGGGTTTGACGGATGGCCGGGCTCTGTCCCGGCCTTTTCTTGTCCGCCGGCGTTTATTTGGACGGGAACCGGCGCGCCGGCAAAAAATTTCAAAAGATCGGATGTCGGATATAGGCTTTGTCGTTCGTCCTCTGCTCGACGTCATCCTGAAGGAGAGCCGACCATGTCCAAAATCTCGCCTTGCCTCTGGTTCAACGGCGAAGCCGAAGAAGCTGCGAAATTCTACGTCTCGCTGCTACCGGATTCCAGGATCAACCGGGTCCAACGAAATCCCACCGACAGCCCGGGCGGAAAAGGCGGCTCGGTATTGGTGGTCGATTTCACCCTGGCCGGTCAGGAGTACATGGCCCTCAATGGCGGGATGCGTTTCGAATACACGCCGGCGATTTCGTTCAAGATCGACTGCGCGGACCAGGCAGAAGTCGACCGTCTCTGGGATGCATTGTTGTCCGATGGCGGCTCGGCCCAACAATGCGGGTGGGTTCGGGATCGCTACGGCGTGTCCTGGCAGATCGTCCCGTCAGTCCTGCCGCAACTGTTGGGCGGATCTGACCCTGCCGGCGCTCAGCGCGCGATGCGAGCGATGCTGGGCATGAACAAGCTCGACATCGCCGAATTGCGCCGGGCTTACGAGGGCAAATCGGCGGCGTAGCCGAGAGCGGTGCGCGGTTCAATGATTCGACCGCTCGACGATCTTCCAGAATTGGATTTGGATCGGCGGGCCGGTCCGCCAGGCGACTGGTCATGGTTTAATCCTCACGGTTGCGTTTGATTGGATGCCGGAAGGATAAAAGGCGTTCGATTTCATGAATGTGATTTTCGTCACATATCATCGAACCCAGCCTGACCGGGTCCGATTTCGCCGGTCTGGCGCGTCGCAAAGCGGTCGCTCCGTTGCCGGGGTGCGAACAAAAAATCGGCCAGATGAGCTTCTAAAGATGGCGACGCCCCGTCGAATGATCTTCACTCGGCGTGGAATGATCTTGAAGTGAGTGAAGCAAGCTGGCTCTGTTTCGGACACCGAAGAACAACGACTATCAGGGGTATCGGCCAATCGCACAGGGGCAGGTGGGAACCTCAGCGTCGGTTTTGGTCGGTTCGGCCATCATTGCGACGGCCATTTTGCTGTCCACGCTGATTACGGCAGTGGGGACGCGCTTCATCGGAATGGAAAGCTCCCTCGAAGATAACGTATGGCTGATCGACCGTCTCACCGGCAGCGTTTACCGGTGCAAGGCGCCCGAACGCGGCAAGGCCGTGTGCGAGGCGGAGATGGCCACCGGGAGCATCGCCGACCACGCGAAGCCCTGAGCCGCCCGACCGCCTCACGGGTCGAGACCGCTGCCGAAGCACGCGAATCCCGCTAGATTGTGGCGGTGCCGAGCGCCGATAAGCCGATAGCTTTGACCAAGGCCGCAGCCAGGGCGATCTGGCTGCGGGCTCAACGGCTTGATTCCGAAGCCCCATTTGGCGAAGGCCCGCAGGCCACGCGCGCGGCGATCGAGCATCTCGGTTACGTACAGATCGATACCATCAATGTGATCGAGCGCTGCCACCATCACATCCTCTGGAATCGCATCCCCGATTACCGACGCTCGGATCTGCGGCATGCCCAGAGCATCGACAAAAGCGTTTTCGAATACTGGACGCATGCGCTGTCCTACGTGCCGGCGACGGATTTTCGTTTTTTCATCCCGGCGATGAAGCTGCACCGGCGCGAGGGCCATAAATGGTTCAGCGAGGTAAGACCGGCTGACCTGCGCAAGGTAATGAGGCTCCTGAAGAAGGAAGGCGCGCTGACCATCCGCGACATCGACGACGATGTACTGGTCGAGAAGGTGCACGCCTGGGCGAGCCGCAAGCCGTCGAAGCGGGCGCTGCAACTGGCGTTCTACGAAGGCCGGGTCACGATCTCCGAGCGCAACGGCATGCTGAAAACCTACGAATTGATGGATCGGCATTTCGGTTGGGACAGTCAGCCGAAAGCGGCCTCGTCGCGGGAAATCACCGCCTATCTGCTCGACCGCAGCCTTCGCGCGCAAGGCGTCGTCAGCCTGGATTCAATCTGTCATCTCGACGCGCCGAGCAAGAAGGCGGTGCGGCGATTGATCGAGGCACGTCTTCGCCGCAAGGAGCTCGTTCCCATTGCGCTCGACGGCGCCGGCAAACAGGAGCATTGGGCGAGGCCGGAGGCGCTGGAGACCACGGGAGAGGCCGCCGAACGCGTTCACATTCTTTCCCCGTTCGATCCCCTGATCATTCAGCGGAAGCGGACGCACCTGATCTTCGGCTACGAACACCTTTTCGAAGCCTATGTGCCGAAGGCGAAGCGGCGCCTCGGTTATTTCGCGCTGCCGGTTCTGGTTGGCGACACCATCGCGGCCGCACTCGATCTCAAGACCGATCGGCAGAACAGGGAATTGTTGCTGCGGAAATGGAATTGGATCGGCGCTGCCGCCAAGGGGCCGCGCAAGGAGTTGAAGCGGCGGATCGAGGAAGAACTACACCGCTTCGAGCGTTTTCAACTCGGAGAGTGAGGCGCAAACAGCTCAGCGGAATGGAACGCGTGGCCACGCGATCCAGCACGAGCCCAGGACCAATACCGGCGCCATAATGCAATATATCCCATAGCGAGAAAATCCTGCCGAGCAAGCAATGCTTTCGCCGTTGTCGCCGACGGTTACAACGAGCACGGCCTCGCATCGCGCGGCTGAAATCTTCAGCATCGTGCCGCCGTGACGCTTGGCGTTGTCGGCGAGATTGGAAAGGATGATCGCGGCGCTTCTTCCGCGATGCGAAGCGGCGTGTCGATGTCGCCGCTTGCGTGCACGTCGAGCGCGGCGAAGGAGGCGTCTAAAGCGCTCGCGATCACGGTTTCATGATTACTGATGAATATTGACATTTATCATTCAATAATCGACACTCTTCAGAAGGCTGGAGCTGAGAGGAGAGTCCGATGTTGGGCCGATTGCTTTTTTCTAGTTATTCTAGGTTCTTAGCTGGAATTTCACTGGCGGCGGTGGCCGTCGCCCTGGCCGGCTGCAACGACCAGGTCGCCGAAAAGCCCCCGGAATCGCGGCCCGTTCTGGTCGCCACAGTCCACTACGAAGCCCAATCC
>NZ_JBAVCF010000476.1:0-6222 GCF_049586575.1 Bradyrhizobium sp. | reverse complement strand
ATATCGGCCTGATGAAGGCGGTCGATAAGTTCGAATACCGCCGCGGCTACAAGTTCTCGACCTATGCGACTTGGTGGATCCGGCAGGCGATCACGCGGAGCATTGCGGACCAGGCCCGCACCATCCGCATTCCCGTGCACATGATCGAGACCATCAACAAGATCGTACGCACCTCGCGCCAGATGCTGAATGAAATCGGCCGCGAGCCGACGCCGGAAGAACTCGCCGAAAAGCTCGGCATGCCGCTGGAGAAAGTGCGCAAGGTTCTCAAGATCGCGAAAGAGCCGCTCTCGCTCGAAACCCCGGTCGGCGACGAAGAGGATTCCCACCTCGGCGACTTCATCGAGGACAAGAACGCGATCCTGCCCATCGACGCGGCGATCCAGTCCAACCTGCGCGAGACCACGACGCGGGTCTTGGCCTCGCTCACGCCGCGCGAGGAGCGCGTGCTTCGCATGCGCTTTGGCATCGGCATGAACACCGACCACACGCTGGAGGAAGTCGGCCAGCAGTTCTCGGTGACCCGCGAACGCATCCGCCAGATCGAGGCGAAGGCGCTGCGGAAGCTCAAGCACCCATCAAGGTCGCGGAAACTGCGGTCGTTTCTGGATAACTGAGGAAGTTCTCGGGTGTCCGTCCCCGGCCTTGCCGGGGATGACCCCGGGGCCGTACGGGTTTTTTGCCCGTCAGGACAAGGCGCAGGCGGGCAAAAACCACCATTTTTACCGTCTTGAAAGGTCGAATCAGGCTGGATTCGTCTCGAATATGCCTTACTGTTGGGCAGTACTTGGAGCGCGACTACTCGACTGATCCGTGGGGGATTCTGGTTGCCGCCTCGTCGAGGTAAAATTGGGGACTCGATGGCTGCTAACGCTGCGATGGCTCGTAAGCCGTCGCCAGCGCGGAAGGCGTCGCCTGCCCGTAAAACGCCGCCGCGGCGTTCGGGACGACTCAGCACCCTCCTGCTGGCCTTGGCCGCGGTCGGTTTGTCCCTGATGATTGCCGCCTGGATTACCAATACCGAATTTCCAACGCTCGCTTCCGCGGCGCTCCCGGTAAATGCCGATCGCGCCAGCTTCGAGGATCGTTTCATTCCCGGGACGGCGTCTGCTGACAGGGCCGCCCTGCAGCCGCTGAAACGTTCGATCCTCGCGAGGGTAGAGTCGCAATTCTCGACCGCCCGGGAGGCGCTTGCGTCGCGCTGGCCGCAGGATCTTCGGACCGCAATTGCCGACGATGAGCCGGCGGCGCCAGCCGTCGCCATGAACGAGCCGGCGCCGGCTTCGCCCGGAATTCCGCTGCCGCGAGCCCGTCCTGTCGTGGCGGACCAGCTGGCGCAAACGAGCCAGGCCATGGCCTTGGCAACAACGGTATCGGTCAACACACCGACCGAGAACCCGCTGCCTCAGCCGGCCGAGCGTTCGGTGTTGCAGAAGCTTTCGGACATGGTGAAGACCCGTGTGACGCTGGCCTCGCTCGGGCTTGGCAAGGCACCGGACCTGGCTGCGCTCGGCTATGACAATGAGACCGCCGTCTATGACCTCACGGCGCATGCCGTTTATCTGCCGAACGGGACCGTGCTCGAAGCGCATTCAGGCATGGGCAGCCTGCGCGACGATCCCGATCATGTTTCCGTCCACATGACAGGTGCGACGCCGCCGGCTGTCTATTCGCTGAAGCCACGCGAAAAGGACTTTCACGGCGTTGCCGCGCTGCGCATGACCCCTGCCGACGGCAGCGATATCGGCGGCCGCTCGGGCCTGCTCGTGCACAGCTACATGCTCGGCCCCAACGGCGATTCCAACGGCTGCATCTCGGTCAGGGACTACGACCGGTTTCTCAGGGCCTTCAACGACGGCCAGTTCACCCGCATTGCGGTCGTTCCCAGCGTGAAGGCCATCATCCTGGCCCAGCAGAACGCCGAGTGATCCGCTGGAAGCGTTTTCGAGAGAAGTGAATCGGCCAAAGCCGGCTTCTTGACCCGCAAAATCTCAATTCGACTGGGCCGGCAGGCGCTTGCTTGTCTTCTTGCCTGTTCGCGACCGCGCCGGCGCATCCACCGACGCCAGATAGGAAGCCAGCGACCAGGCCTCTGCCGCACTCGTCGTGTAGTGGTCGTGCAGGAACGTAAACAGGACAGGACGGAAGCGCCCCTTGGCCAGCGCGCCCGGGTTGCGATGACACGCCGCGCAGGTCGCCGCATACAACTGCGTCGCCGATTTGCCTTCATCGATGTTCTGGGCTTGTGCGGCGGGGCCGCTCCACGAGGCAAGCGCTCCGAGGACCAACACGCCGCGGCCCAGCGCCGGCCACGCCGAAAATTTCGATGATGGTTTCATGTCGCAGTCGTCCCCTCGCTCCCAGGAAAACCAACCTGATAGAGCCGTTGATTTAAGTGCTTATGGCTGAAGAAAGTCAAAAACGCGACAGCGGTTCCACGGACATCGTGCTGATCTGTGGACGATGGCGTTCAGGACGCAATTCGCCGGCTACTTCTTCTTCGCCCCGACCCGCCGGATGCTCTTGATCTCAAGAACCGGCCGCCCGGATTTCTCGGCGATTTCGCGATCCTGCTCGCGGATGAACGCGCGCGCGGGCTCGTCGCCGTCCAGTCCGCCGAGCAGTTCGGATGGCACGCGGCGGTTGGAGCGCTGGGAATCGTCTTCATAGATGACGTCAAAAAAGGCGAATTCGCCTTTGGGATTGGTCCCGGGTTTCTTTGGCATGAGCGGCTTGTTATCGATACGGATGCCGCTGTCAAACGAAAATAGCGGGAATTCGCGGCTGGTAAACTTAGCCGCTCGCACTGGTCCGATAGCTCAACGGATTCCACTATCCCGTATAGGTCTGAAACCTTCCGCGCACGTAGGCGTGCGAGACCGCCTTCTTCAATTCCTCGACTTCCGTTTCAAGAAAACTGTTTGCGACGATCAGCGCGCCGATGGTCGCGCGCGCATCGCCGCCGCAGGCCGCGATGGCGTGGTCAATCGCAGCCTCAAACTCGCAAGCGTCTTCTTCATTCGGCAGAGTTTCCGAAGGCATGACGCTCTTCCCAATTGATCGGCTCGGCTTCATGTTCTTATTTTGTTCTTGTCGAGTCAAGCCGAAGTTGACGCGCTGAACGCAGCCACGCTCCGCAAGTTATTGGCCGAACAACAAGCGAAGCTCGCCTTGGCTGGCAGCCCCGTAACTAACGGCAGGCGACCCGAGGTGGCCGGCTTGATACCGGCACGCATCATGCCGTCATCCACACATGTTGCGCCTCCAAGGTGCCCGAAGTGCGGGCTCGCTATGCTGCGTGTCGGAGAACTGCCTCAGATGGGCAAGAAGCAGCCGCTCGACGTCTACAAATGCGACGCATGCCGCGAGGGTTGCTCTCGTCAAGCTCACAAGACAACACCGCCACCGGTTGGGCCTTTTCACCGCCGACACTACCCCGCTGCGTGCCGCGCGATCAGCTGATTGGCGACGTCATCGAGGCTGTTGCCGACAATGTTCGGCTGGGGGCCGACGCCGAGCACATCGTTGCCGACGCGCTTGATCAGCGCTGCTTCCCATCCCGCCGCGACGGCGCCGAGCGTATCCCAGGTGTGGCATGCGATCAGGCACATGTCGGAGGGTTTGATGCCGAGTTCTTGCTCGACGTGGGCAAGCACGATCCGTTCTTCCAGCCGCCGGGCGCCGAAGCGTTCAAGCGCGATATCCCGAACGCCATCGTGCGTTTCTTCGATCCCGGCCATTTCGCGCTCGAAACCCATGTGCGCGGGATCGGCCAAGCCATCTGCGAGTTTCTGAAGCGCTAAGGCGGCAGTCGAGCATCTGACCAACGATGAACGGCGGGTGAAAGCCTGTCGCTATCGGCGCAATCGCAACTACGTTTGGAAGCGACGCGAGTGACCCGAAGCGCACATGTACGTCGTTCTACTAGTCCGACGGGAGCCGCGAGAATCGGAAATTGCCGTGGTCCGCGCCGCCAGCCAACGTTTGTGTCCTTTCCAGGTGGATGCCCCGCGTTGCATAGGCGTCGAAATCGAGCCCGCAAATGTTCGGCAAGATTTCTTTGTCGCCATGGCGAGCCGCAAATTTGCAAAAGCCGCAAGCTTTGTAGTTGATGGCGAATTCAAAGTTGTCGCCCGGGCCCGGCTCGACGAAATCGTAGACGAAATCTTCCAAAAACTCTTTCTGATGGCTTTTTGCAGCGGCAAGATCGAGGCGATGGCGCATGGCAGCCTCCATTGCGCCGCGTTGCTGCTTGTAAAAGGGATGGATGATCTCAGCCATTGGACACCCCTCTAACACAATCAGCCTGTTGTAGACATACTCGACAATCCACCGCTGCAGATCCGCTTTTGGCGCAAGTAGCGGACTTGGATCGGGCCGCGCTCACGAACTTCAACTTATGAGACACGCCCTAGACCACGCCCCATGTTACGCTAAGCTGATCAGGGCGCAGGACATCGCAAAGCCAGGAATTTTCTGATGACGAAAAGCAAGGGATTGACCGCCGTTTTTTCAACGCTGGCGCTACTCGCCTGTCTTAATTCGCAAGCCAGCGCCGCCCAATGCGGCAACGGACCCGGCGGCTTCGAAGCCTGGAAACAGCAATTCGCAGGCGAGGCGCGGGCAAAGGGCATTGGCGGCGCGGGCGTCGCGGCGCTGATGGGGACGAATTACGTCAGCGCGACGATCGCCGCCGATCGCAGCCTGCACAGTTTCAAGCTCTCGCTCGACCAGTTCCTCGTCAAGCGCGGTGCGGCCGCGATCGTGGCGCGCGGCCGTGCCATGAAGCAGCGGAACGCGGCGCTGTTCGCCTCGATCGAGCAGCGCTACGGCGTGCCGCCGGGGCCGCTGATCGCGATCTGGGGCATGGAGACCGCGTTCGGCAGCCAGCGTGGCAACCAGAACATGTTGTCTTCGATTGCAACGCTCGCCTATGACTGCCGTCGGCCGGAATATTTCACCGACCAGCTTTACGCGGCGCTGAAGCTGATCGATCGCGGCACGCTGTCGGGGAATCAACGTGGCTCGATGCATGGCGAGATCGGCCAAACGCAATTTTTGCCCAAGACGATGCTGGAATACGGTGTCGGCAATCTCGAAAGCGCCTCCGGCGCGCTGTCCTCGACCGCAAATTTCCTCAAAGCCCATGGCTGGCGCGCTGGCGCCGGTTATCAACCGGGCGAGCCGAACTTCGCGGCGATCGAGCAATGGAATGCCGCCCAGGTCTATCAGAAGGCCATCGCGCTGATGGGCCGCCAGATCGACGGCGGGGAGTGAGTCCCCAATATCGTGAACCTCATGGTGAGGAGGTGCGAAGCGCCGTCTCGAACCATGAGGTCGTCGCGGCCATCCTTCGAGACGCCGCTATCGCGGCTCCTCAGGATGAGGTTGGTTGGTTTTGACGATCGCACTCGGCATGTCATGGTGACGCGCGCGCAGCTATAGGATCTCCCATGCACCGACTTCGTCTCGCCATTTGCCTGATTGCCTTCATCGCGTCCTCGCCCGCGCTTGCCGCCCGCTGCGGCGGCGATTTCAACACCTTCGTGCAGAACATCTCGGTGGATGCGGCGAACGCCGGCATCTCGCAGGCGACGATCGCGCAGGCGCTTGGCGGGGTACAGCAGGACTTTGGCGTGCTCGCCTTCGATCGCCGCCAGCGCGGCACCTTCACCAAAACCTTCGAGCAATATGTCGCCACCCGCGTCGGTCCCGGCCGCATCAATGGCGGGCGCGCGATGCTGCGACGCTATGCGCCGCTGCTTTCGAGCGTCGAGGCCAAATACGGCGTGCCGCGGCAGATACTGGTCGCGATCTGGGGGCTGGAGAGCGATTTCGGCAAGGGCGACATGGGGAAGCTGCCGGTGTTTCGCGTGCTTGCGACCATGTCGCATGATTGCCGCCGCACCGAACTGTTCCAGGGCGAACTGCTGGCCGCGCTGCAGATCCTCCAGCGCGGCGATCTGCCTTTGCACGAAATGATCGGCGCCTACGCCGGCGAAATCGGACAGACGCAATTCCTGCCGTCGTCCTACATCAAATACGGCGTCGATTTCGACGGCGACGGCCGCGTCGATCTGCGCCACAGCGTCGCTGACGTGCTCGCCTCGACCGCCAATCTCCTGCACACCAACGGCTTCAAGATGGGCGCGCCTTACGGCGATGGCTCGGCGAACTTCGAGGCGATGCGCGAGTGGAATCACGCGGTGATCTATCGAAAGA
>NZ_JBAVCF010000475.1:0-2755 GCF_049586575.1 Bradyrhizobium sp. | reverse complement strand
GCAACAATCCGCTCGATCGCCGCCGTGAAATCGTCAAAGGACACGCAGTCTGCATTACGTCTAGTGGCAGCGATGGCGGCTTCATTGATCAGGTTCGCGATATCAGCACCGGTGAAACCGGTCGTGAGAGCAGCGATCTTGTCCAGATCGACATCCTCGCCGATAGTGATCTTGCGAACGTGAACCTTAAGGATGGCAACACGGCCACTCCTGTCGGGACGATCGACGAGCACCTGCCGATCGAACCGTCCCGCGCGCAGCAGCGCAGGATCGAGAATTTCCGGCCGGTTGGTGGCCGCTAACAAAATCACGCCCGTGCTGGGATCGAAACCGTCGAGTTCGGCGAGCAGTTGATTCAAGGTCTGCTCCTTCTCTTCGTAACCGCTAAAAGCCCCCGGGGAACGGCTACGTCCAAGCGCATCCAGCTCGTCGATGAAAATGATGCAGGGCGCCGCCTTTCGCGCTTGTTCGAAGAGGTCGCGAACCCGCGCCGCGCCGACACCAACGAACAGTTCAACAAACTCGGAGCCGGAAATGGAGAAGAACGCGACTCCGGCTTCTCCGGCGACCGCGCGAGCAAGCAGTGTTTTGCCAGTGCCAGGCGGTCCCACCAGCAGGATTCCCTTGGGAACGTGCGCGCCAAGCCGCCCGTAGCTCTTGGGGTCCTTGAGAAAGGACACTACTTCCTGAAGTTCGAATTTCGCTTCATCGACGCCCGCGACGTCGGCGAAGGTTACCTTGGTGTCTTTCTCGACATAGACCTTGGCGCGGGACTTGCCGATCGACATCAGCCCACCAAAGCCCTGCCCTCCTCCTACGCGGCGTCCGAGAAAACTCCAGACCAGGTAAAACAGCAATAGGGGCGCGACCCATGCAATAATGGTCTGCAGAAACCCGCCGGCAGGCTCACCTGTAACAACGATGCCCTTGGCTTCGAGCTTTTCCGCCAACACTGGATCGACCCGAGCCGTGACGAACGCTGACTTTCCGCTCGCCAGCTTGTCCTTCAACTTGCCCTGGATGGTATCCTGTCCGACGATGACCTCCGTGACATTCCCCTGCGCCACGAGCTGCTCGAACTGGCTGAACGGAACGGTTTCGATCGTATTGTAGGTCGTCGCCAGCCATTGCAGCAGCACTATGGCGATACCCGCCATAAAGATAATTCCCATTGCAACCGTATGCTTGCGTGAGGAGGGGTCGGATTCCATTGCATTCCCGGGATGAAGATCGCTACCACAGAAGGATGAAGTTACGAGCCGAACGAAGACGGCAACAATATCTAAACGCCAGCAACGACTGGCGCTAAGGATTCTTATATTTTAGCGGCGATACCCCTGGTTGACGCAGGTCAAGAACTTCCCGCGAAACGTCGACATCGCCTCAACGTGGCAATGCAATGAGAGCATCGCGAAAAGGCTGATCCGAGATCATCATCAATCCGACAAAGGGCTGACTGAGTTCCAGAATCAGAAAGATCGCGGCGGATGCGGCAAACGAAAAGAGGCAAAGGATGGCAATTGTCCTCGCGTTGCTTTCCGCAAAAAGGCTGATGCTCGCAAAGATTAGCGCCAGCCAGCCAACCAGCACGACCAGAAAAGGAATTGGGATTGTACCGCCCAAGTCGGTGAACAGGAGTAGGCGCGTCTTTCCGATGTCAATGAGAGTGTCAATGGCTCGCGCCTGAAGCGAGCGCTGCGCCTCGGTGTTCGGTACGAGCTTCAGAACTTCGGTATAGACGGATAACCCAAGCGAACTCGCCTCAAAGGGTTGCGGTTTGCCGTAGCTCGGGCGGTTCTCGCTCCAAATTCGATCGGCCAGCGCGCCGGTCTCGCGCCGCAGAAGCCCGCGGATCGGTTTCGTCTCCTGCCCGTACAATTCCAATGCATTATCCAGCAAGACGACGTTTGCGGTAAGTTGCCTGATGCGGCCGCTTTCGGTTTCGTACTTTCCATTGGCCGACGCAATCAACAGACCGAGGACAAGGGAGGCGAGCGTCGCGATCAGCGTCGTGCCTTGCCGCACGATATCCTTTGTATCACCGCTCAGATGCCGATCGGGTAATTTGTCACGAACGAATATGCCCAAGAACGTCCCGCAAAAAATGCTGATAAAAGCCGCCAGCGATGTCAGCAACGGATTCATGGCAGCTAACTATCCATTCATGTTGGGACCTTGCGATCACTGTAAGCCACCAGCAGCGGGCCCCACTTCGTGATTGCCCGTTGGTGAAGTCGAAGTTAGGCAGCGTCGCAAGGCTGGCGAAGATTGACAATAAATGTCGGATTTATTCGGGGTCGGCTTGATCGAGATCAACTGCGTCTGGAGCTTGGCGTGCAATCAAATGCGGGCGTTCAATGGGCTCCCGGGGCGGTTTCATTCTAGAAGGCGACAAGGCGACAACGTCCACGGCCAGATGCAAGCCTACACCATCAAGGCACGAAGGGAGGACGTCGTCCATATGATCGCTGCCTGCGCAGACCAGATTATGACGTCCAATGTTCAGTTCAGCGCAAGGGTCATCGACGAAAACACCATCACACGTACCTTTCCCGGAATGCCCGAGTTCAGCATCAACTATTCACGCTGCCCGAACTGAACTTCCCCAATTCGCCTCTTCGCTTGACTTGGCGGTACGTCAGCCGATGATGGGTGCCCTGTCTCGATCGCCCTTGGCGATCCTGAACTGAGGGATGAGGCCGTTGGCACGCAAGCGACGCAAGTCCTCCAATTCTGACGGAGGACGGAAGAGACC
>NZ_JBAVCF010000474.1:0-3225 GCF_049586575.1 Bradyrhizobium sp. | reverse complement strand
CCGCCGCTCCCGATCAGGAACGGCGGATGGAAACGAGGCGAGACGAAGCTAGGCCGCGACGCCGTGGGCGGCGATGATCTGGTCGGCCGCCCGGCCAGTGACCTCCGCCATCCGGTCGAACTGTCGCGTAAAGCTGCCGGCGCCGGCGGTGGCCGACCGCAACTCCACGATCAACTCGCCGATCTCGGCCTCCGGCATCATCGCGCGCACGCGATCCCATCCCGGCCAGCCTTCGCGGGTGTCGAAGCCGAGAATCTGTCCGCGCCGTCCCGACAGAATGGCGTTGATCTTCGCGGTTGCTTCCGTCGGGCAGACGATCTCCACGATGTGGATCGGCTCCAGCAACACCGGCTGGCACTGCGGCAGCGCTTCGCTGACGCCGATCCGCGCGGCGGTGCGAAAGGCGAGATCGGACGAATCCACGCTGTGATAGGAACCGTCGGTCAGCGTCACCTGCACGTCGATGACGGGGAAGCCGAGCGGACCGCGCGCAAGCCCGTCGACGACGCCTTCCTCGACCGCACCGATGTAGTTTCGAGGCACCGCGCCGCCGACGACCTTTTCATGAAATTCGAAGCCGCCGCCGCGCGGCATCGGCGCGATCTCGAGCACGACATCGCCGAACTGGCCGTGGCCGCCGGACTGTTTCTTGTGCCGGCCGCGCTGGGTGAGCGACTTGCGGATGGTCTCCTGATAGCCAATCGCCGGCGGATGCGATTTCACGTTGATGCCGAAGCGATCGCGCAGCCGTTCCAGCGCAACGCGCAGGTGCATCTCGCCCTGCCCCCACAACACGCTGTCATGGGTGCGCGGGTTCTGCACCATCGTCAAGGACGGGTCTTCTTCGTTCAGCCGCAGCAAGGCCTGGCCGAGCTTGACGTCATCTTTCCGGTCGGCGGCGGCAACCGCTATCGACAACACGGGCGGCAACGGTTCGATATGCACCAGCGCCGGCGGCGCGGTCTTGCCGCTCGACACGGTGTCGCCGGTCTTGACGGTGTCGAGCTTACCGAGTGCGACCGTCTCGCCGGCCTCGGCCGACGCGCGCTTGTTGTCATGGGCGACCCCAAGCGCCGATACGCCGGACACCCGGCCGGCTTCGCCCGACGAGGCATGCACCGTTGCGCCGTCATCAAGTCGTCCAGCCAGCACGCGCGCAAACGACAGTTTGCCGCCATGCTGGAGATGCACGGTCTTGAATACATAAGCGAGCGCATCCTTGGAAGACGGCGCGCCAAGACGCTTGGCGGTTTCGGTCACGCCGGGCGCCTCGTGCCGCAGCGCCTTCATCAGACGCAGCACGCCGTTCTCGCGCGTGGCAGAGCCGAGCAACACCGGGCAGATCAGCCCCTCGCGCAATTCGCGGGCTAGATCGTCGAATACGGCGTCGCGCGGCGGCGCAATGTCCTCGAGCAACTGTTCCATCAGCGCGTCGTCGTGATCGGCGAGCTTCTCCAGCATCGAGAAGCGGGCTTCCTTCTCGCGGTCGAGATTGCCACCGTCGAGCGTCATGACCTCGGACGCCTTGTGCTCGCGATAGACAAACGCGCGCTCCAGCGCCAGATCGACAAAGCCTTCGATCAGATCGCCGTTCCAGATCGGAATCTGGCGAAGCACTAACGGAATGCGCGAAGCGGGCTGCAAGGTCGCGAGCGTCTCGCGGACACGCTTGTTGGCGCGATCGATCTTGTTGAGAAACAGAAAACGCGGAATGCCGAGATCCTCGAGCTCGCGCAAGATGATTTGAAGCTGCGGCAGCTTCTTCTCGTCGGCTTCGCAGACCACGATCGCGGCATCGACGGCGGGAAGCGCGGCGCGCATGTCGTGGGCGAATTCGACCGAGCCGGGGCAGTCGATAAAAGTGTAGCTATCGCCCATGAAGTGGGTTGTGACGGCCGTCAGTCCGACGCCCATCTTGTGACGGCGCGCTTCTGCGCTCGCGTCGCCAACGGATGTACCGGCATCAACGCTGCCGGCGCGTGTGATGGCGCCCGTACGCGCCAGTATCGCTTCAAGAAGTGTGGTTTTACCGCTTTGAAAAGGGCCCACCAGTGCGATGCACCGTGGACCGCGGGGACTTCTGACGTCTTGTCCCATTGCCGCCTCCTCATGTGGAGCTCGGCCCTTGATTGGGTCGGCAAGATAGGATGCTCCTCCTCATCAGGTCTTTTGGCAAGAAGGAAAATCGGTCGCGGTGCACTGTTAACAACACGAGCGCGGCCTCGTCACCAAGACGAGGCCGCGCGCGTTTTTGTTAGTCTTTAGCCCTGCGCTTATCGTCCGGGACGCAATTCCAAGCTCTCAAGTCCGGCGGCGACGCTCAAGCCGGTCTGTCCTTGAAGGCTGAGCGGCTGGAGCGCGATCGAATTGTTGGAACCGCCGACCAGCACATTGCCGCCGGCACCCACGCCGATCGTCGCACTGCCCTGCGCGCCGGCATAATTGCCCGAGAGATCGCCGGGGCCGAGACGTGCCACGGCAGAATAGACCCCCCATGCAAGCGCCGTTTCCTGGGTGATGCCGAGGTCGACGCCTACTTTACGGATGGTCGCAACGTATCGGTCTTCCGGCATGCCGTCGACGTGCAGCACGCAGCCGAGATTGGTGACCGAACCGACGATGAAGCCGATGCTCGCCCCGCCACGGCATTCGAGTACGCCGACCCGTACCCGTTGCATCGGCTGCTGGGCGCTGACGCCGGCCAAGGGCGCAGCCAGCAGCGTGGCGGCGATACCTGCAAGGATGATCAAACGACGCATGAAGAAATCTCCGACTGGAATGATGTGATGCGGCAGAGAAAGACGAGCGCGCCCCCCAATGAATGGAGGCGTGCTTTCTCTATGGCACAAGTTCCCCGGCCATTCCAGATTTCGCCGATGGCGCAAAAGTTAATTCCGGTTCACGGGACCGCGAACCGGAAGCCGATGACGGCTTTGCCTGGTGGAGTGGATTGGCATTCGCTACCCTGTAGCCTGGAATTCGCAAAGCGAATATCAAATCCCAAACTCCACTAGAAACCTATATTTGCTGGTGGTCCTTTGATTCTAACGTTTGCAAAAGTGCCTGCCGGATCGGGATGCAAATGTTAGAATCGGACTGCTAGTACCGCCGATCCGAAGTCCCTGCGCCACAAGCGGCGAATTCGATCAGGGACTTCAGATCGACAAAGCGGTACTAGAATCAATAAGTTTGCTAGTGCCCATGACTTTCCGAAGTTCGTGAAGG
>NZ_JBAVCF010000473.1:0-2131 GCF_049586575.1 Bradyrhizobium sp. | reverse complement strand
TTGTCCATCAGCACGAAGTCCGCCGCGCGGCCAACCTCGATCAGGCCGCAATCGAGCTGACGCATCCGCGCGGTGTTGCCGGTAGCAAAACAGAAGGCGATTTCGGCCGGCACTTCGCCGAGCGAGGACAGCATCGACACCATGCGCAGGATGCCGAGCGGCTGGACGCCGGAGCCGGCCGGCGCATCGGTGCCAAGGATGACGCGGCCCAGCTCGTTCATCTCGCGCGCGGTGCGCAGCGTAAACAGCGCGGAACGCTCATTGCCGTTATGAACGAGTTCGAGCCCGCGCTTGCAGCCCTCGCAGATGCAGCGGATCTGGTCGTCGGGGAGCGCGGTGTGGCCGCCATTGATGTGGCCCACGACATCGGTGTCGGCCTCGAGCACGACATCCTTGTCGATCAGGCCGGAGCCGGGAATCGAAGGCCCGCCGGGATGGATCGTGCTCTGGATGCCGTATTTGCGCGCCCATCCGACCATCTTGCGCGCAGTCGGTCCGTCCTTGACGCCGCCGAGCCCGACTTCGCCGAGCAGTTTGACGCCGGCAGCCGCCAACTCCTTGAAATCGTCTTCGACCATCTCGCATTCGATCACCGGCGCGCCGGCGTGAACCTTCACGCCACCGGGCCGCAACGTCCAGAACGCGCGCTGCGCGAAGATCGCCATCGCCTTCATTCCGACGACGTCGCGCGGCCGGCCGGGCATGTGAACTTCGCCGGCCGAAATCATGGTGGTGACGCCGCCATGCAGATAACTGTCGATCCAGCCGATCTGATTTTGCCGCGGCGTCCAGTCGCCGGCGACGGGATGAACGTGGCTGTCGATCAGGCCGGGCGCAACGGTGGTGCCGTTGGCGTCGACAATGGTGGTCGCGCCTTCCGTGTTAAGATCCTTGAAGCGGCCGATGCCGGTGATCTTGCCGTTCTCCGCGACAATCGTGTCGGCATCCAGAATCGGCTTTTCCAGTGCGCCCGAGAGCATGAGACCGATGTTGCGTATGACAAGTTTGCTTGAGCCGGTTGCCTGGGGTGCATCATGGGCCATCGCTTTATCCTTTTCGTGAAGTTCTATCTCGTCAGGCGCATAGCAGCTTCGCTCGATGTTGTTTCAGCCGCGCATCCCCTTGACTTGGTATCCAAGCTAACAAGTAATACCGCACATCCATCGCTTATCAAAAAATAATACAAACATAGCTCCGGGAGGAGAAGACCATGGCAAACATTGGTCGGCGTGGTTTTGTGAAGAGCGCGACGCTGGGTGCACTGGCCTTCTCGGTCGGCGGTGTCGAGGTCCTCCTGACGCCCAACCAGGCGAGGGCGCGCAACGTGCCGTTTCGCATGCTCGACGGCCATCAGGGCGAAACGTTAGAGGCGCTCGGCGAAACCCTGGTTCCGAAGGCGCGCGAAGCGGGTATTGCGCACTACATCGATCAGCAGTTGTCGGTGCCGCCGCACGAATCCCTGCTTCAGGCGCGCATCTTCAACTTCCGCCCGCCGTTTGCCGAATTCTACCGAAACACGATCGTGACGATCGACGACAGCAGCCGGAAGTCATTCGGCAAGGAGTTCGCGCAACTGACAGCGAAGGATCAGCGCGAATTCGTCGACCGCATGCGGCAGAACAAGATCGAGGACTGGAAAGGCAAGCCGGCCGCGTTGGCCTATGCCGTGTTGCGCGCCGATGCCGTCGATGTCGTTTACGGCACGATGGAGGGCTATAAGGCGCTCGGCATTCCCTACATGGCCCACATCGCACCGGAAAAGAGGTGGTGAGATGACCAACGAGAAAGTGGACATTGTCATCGTTGGCGCTGGCGCGTCGGGCTCGGTCTACGCCTCCGTGTTGGCGAAGGCCGGCAAGAAGGTCGTGTTGCTCGAGACCGGGCCTGATTGGGAGTTATCCGATCTCATCAGTTCGGAAATCTGGGGCCGCCGGATCAAGCCGGCGGGCGCACCGATCCTGCTCGAAGGCAGGAATCCGATGTCTTATGCGGCGCAGGGCGGCTGGGGTGTGGGTGGTGCGTCGCTGCATTATTACGCGAATTTTCCGAGGCTGCTGCCGACTGATTTCAGGATGAAGACCGAGCACGGTCGCGGGCATGACTGGCCAATCGCCTACGAAGATGTCGCGCC
>NZ_JBAVCF010000472.1:0-1644 GCF_049586575.1 Bradyrhizobium sp. | reverse complement strand
CCTTCACGAACTTCGGAAAGTCATGGGCACTAGCAAACTTATTGATTCTAGTACCGCTTTGTCGATCTGAAGTCCCTGATCGAATTCGCCGCTTGTGGCGCAGGGACTTCGGATCGGCGGTACTAGTGTCCCGGCTCTGACATTCGTAGCTTGCCTCGGCTCACTCGTTTGCGAATGTCAGGACCAAAGGGACACTGACAAAACATTGGTTCCTAACGTGGTTTTTGGATTTGACATTCGCCTTTGAGCAATCGCGGCACCACCGCAGCGCACGTCAAATCCACCACATTAGCTATGGGTGCCGACGGTCTCAGTCACCAGCTTGACGATCTCGGCGGACAGTTTGGTGTCGCGGATGAGGTCAGCTTGCGCCGCGATCATGCGCTTGCGGTCGGCGGCCACCTGGTCCGCCGATGGATCGGCGAAGGTCACGCCATTGGCCTGCATCGTCTTGCGGGCATCGGCTTGCGATTTTGCAGACATCTCCCGGTAACGTCCGATATTGGCCGCCCAGACATCGCGCATCAGCTTGCGATCGGCCTCGGAAAGCTTCGACCAGAAGGCGTCGCTGACCATCGGGATGTAATTGGCGAAGAACTGGTGGTCGGCGTAGGAGTATTTGACGCCGGCTTCCCAGAGTTTTGCCGAGTTCACGCTCTCGTCGCTACTGACGAAACCGTCAAAGGTGCCTTGCGACAGCGCCAGCGGCACATTCGGCCATGGCGTGACGTTGGGAATGGCGTGCACGAAGGCGATGCGCCAGGAAATGCCGGATCCTCCCGGACTGCGAATCTTCAACCCTGAGAAGTCTTCGAGCGAACGAACCTCTTTCTTCGTCGTGTACCAGTTCTCGTTGCCGAGCTCCAACCATGACCCGAGGATATGTGAGCGTATTTTGCCCTCGAGCTGCTTGTTGACGAGTTCGCCCGGCGCGCCGTCGGCGCAGCGGCGGAACAGCTCGATCGGCGGGCTGTAAAGCGCGGGCAACTGGCAGAAGTCGCAATCGGGCACCAGCCCGGTCATGGTCCAGGTGCCGGGCGAGGCCATGTCGACCTGGCCCTGAAGCAGCGCCTTGGTGACGTTGAGGTCGGCGAACAACTGTCCGGACTGAAATACTTCCGACTTGATCTTGCCCTTGCTCGCTTCCTCGAGCTTGGCGACGTAATCGAGGATCGCCTGGTTGCGCGGGTGCGAGGGCGCGGTATCGAGCGAGCAGCGCATCTTGATCGTGTCGTCCGCGAAGGCCTTGCGCGACACATAAGGTGCGGCGATGGCGCCTGCGGCGACTGTGACAAAGGCGCGCCTGTTCAATGCTGTCATCTGTTTCCTCCCGAGCTATTATTTCGACCTGTTGTTCCGGTCTTTAATTGGGCCGGAGGATCGCGCCTGTTGCCACTCTTGGCAACCGGAATCAGGCTGGTTACCCGCCCTTTCGGGATCAGACTTTCGCGTTGGTTCGATTCAGAGGAGCGGAAAATCCCAACAGGAAGCCGCCCGACGAACGCCGGACGGCTTCAATGGGTTCAGGTGGCTTCAAATGGTCAGTTACTCTCTTCTTCCATGGTGACGGCGACGGCACCGATGGCGGAGAGCCGGACCTTGTTGCCTTCAACGCCGGCAACCAGGCCGCGGTCGATATAGTGG
>NZ_JBAVCF010000471.1:0-1753 GCF_049586575.1 Bradyrhizobium sp. | reverse complement strand
GCCTCGTCACGTCCGTGCGGAGCCTCAACCCGCTCGTGATGGTCGAAGTCGATTGCGGCTTTCCGCTCAAGGGCTATCTCCTGGCCCCGCAGGCACGTGCGATGAATATCGAAACCGGAAAAGCCGTTGCGGTAAAGATCGCGGCCGATACAGTCCACGTCATGCCTGCCTAATACGGGTCGACTCGATCGTCGCGGCGTTCAGCCACCATGGCATGTTGCCGGGGGTGCGCGAATGATTTATTGGGCCATACTCTGCATTTGCTTTGGCGTCCCATATCCAAGCGCATTTCACGAGGCGCGTCATCGTCGTCGACACGGCGACCTCCAAGCCGGATTTGCCCAAAGGCACAACCTGGCAATCATGGCAACGCCTTTGTCGTGCTGCTCAACATAAGAACGTAGGGCAACCAATAGATCGATGCGGCCAGCACTGCGACCACAGCTACGCCCGATGCGTAGATCAGCCGCTCGCGAAAAAATGCGGCGTTTGTCTGGCTCCGCGACAATTGCGTCGAACCGCTCGCGCCAAGCAACGTCCATCCCCAGATCGCGGTCCATATGGCCGCAAGCAGACTAAACCCAGCAAAGAGGAGAATTACCGTCGCTGACGTGTTCTGCCTCTGAATTGATCTTCAGTGCAAACGCGTAGAACCATTGGTGCGTTGGCTAGCGATTATGCAGAACTCCCTGTCAGTGGTGCAAAAGGTAATCCCGCAGCACAATAGCTTCGTTATGGGCCTCGTCCCGGGCTGCATAAATCAGAGTGATGACCCGATGCCGAGCCAAGCCGCGGAGCTGTTCGATCTCGGTCTGATGCTCCTTCAATTCCTGCCGGTACCTCTGCTGAAATTCATCCCACCGGACCGGGTCGTGCCCAAACCATTGCCGAAGCGCGGCGCTTGGCGCAACGTGCTTTATCCAATGATCGATGGCCGCATCGGCCTTTCTGACCCCGCGCGGCCATAGTCTATCGACCAAGATGCGAGTGCCGTCGTCGGGCGTTGGTCGATCATACGCCCGCTTTAGCTTGACGTTCTTTTGGGCAATTACGGCGCTCATCACAACCTTGCGAGAGATTGGCTGGCGGATCTGGCTCACACTGGCCTAAACTAATGTGCATTCTCGCGGGCGGCAAAGTACTGACACCAGCCGCTGGCAGAAATCGGACTCTGCACGATCTTGCAATGGTCAGGAGGCTCAAACTGAAGGCAGATTTCGCAACGTTGCTGGCCGTTCGGTGTCGGCTGATATTTGGCGTCGGCATGCGAGATTTTTTGCGCTTCACTGACCTCAGCTTCGGCGCGACGGCTAAGCGCCATTCCCGTCGAAGCCGATGCAGCAAGTGCGAAGGCCTCGATGATGCTGCGACGTGAGACATTTGCGCTCATGGTCATCCTCGAACGGCCCCCAAAGCGTTGCAGATGATTACTTCGCCACAAGCTTTTCCTGGGCCTGCGGAATGTGCCAGAGCACGATGTGGAAGTGTGGCTCCGGCACGCCGGGATGGCCGGTGTTGTAGTTGATGCTCACGTGATCGACCTTGCCGCCAGGTGCCGCGAGATTGCTCCAATTCTTCTGCGCATTGAGATCCTTGAGCGGGATCATGTAAATCGTACTGACAAGACGACCGCGATGGTCGTAGGCGAGAAACGGGCCCTCGGGGATCGTCTTTGGATCGACGTACAGCGTGCCGATCCCGGGAATGAAATCCGGCAACTTTACGAGCTGGCTAACCTTCTTATACGGGGGCG
>NZ_JBAVCF010000470.1:0-5317 GCF_049586575.1 Bradyrhizobium sp. | reverse complement strand
AATCAAGCTATTGCAACGTCGTCGGCATCATCAACAAGCGGACAAGCACGCAGGATCCCGATCATTTCACCTACGGCATCGGGTTCGCGCTCAATCTTCCCAATACCTGGCATGGCCGCTTTGAAATGGTGGGCGGAGGCGGCACGGATGGCAGCCTCAATGCCGACCCGCAAGGGGCCGCCGGCGTCGAGCTTACTCAAGGCTGGGCCGTGGCGGCCGACGACGGCGGACACGAAGACAGAGCGACCAACGCAGTCGGCGGATACCAGGACGACGATGCCAACGCCGGCGGCTCGCAGCATTTCGCCGTCGACGAGCAGGCGCGCATCGACTACGGCTACAATGGAATTGAACAGACCACGACGATTTCGAAGAAGATCATTGCCGAATATTACGGTCTTGAGGCGGTCTACTCCTACATCATGGGTTGTTCGAACGGCGGCCGGGATGCGATGGTCGCATCGCAGAGATCTCCCTGGTTGTTCGACGGTGTCGTGGCGCAAAACCCCGGCTTCAACCTGCCGCAAGCCGCAATTGCAGAAGCGTGGAACGAGCAGGCGCTCGCCCCGCTGGCAACGACACAGGACGTCAACGGGCAGCCCTTCATCCCCGCGACATTTCCGTCCCAGGACCTTGAGGTCGCATCGGCTGCGATCCTGAGCGCCTGTGACGCTCTCGACGGACTGGTCGACGGAATCGTCGATAACTACCGCGCCTGCACAAACAAGAAGGTATTCCCCGCGTTGGCCGCATTTACTTGCGGAACGGGCACACACGGGAGCACGCCTCACGGCGGCACCTGCCTGACTAGCCCCCAGGTGGATGCACTCAAGAAGATCTACGCCGGGCCGGTCAATTCAAAGGGCCAGCGCCTCTATTCGAACTGGTTCTGGGATGCCGGAATCTGGGATCCTCCGTCGGCACCGGGCCTGGGCTGGGCCGCCTGGAACGTGGTGACGGCGCCCGTACCAGGCGTCAACACCGCTGCCAACCTGACACTTGGCGGCGGCGCGCTTCCAATGGTCTTCACGACGCCGCCGGTCGTCACGCCTGTTGCCGGACCGACAGGGCAGGAAGCCTTCGTTTTTCACTACAGCTTTGACGTGGATGCGCCGAAGATTTTTGCCGAGACAAAGGCCTACCCCGAGAGCGCAATGGACTTCATGGCCGCAGTTTCGACCGACCTGCAGCCGTTCAGGCATCGTGGGGGCAGGCTGATCGTCTCGGCCTCCGTCAATGACGGTATCTTCTCGGGAGCGTCCATCGCGCGCTGGTATCGAGACATGAGCAGGCACATGGACGGCGACGCGAGCGACTTCGCCAGGCTTTTCATGGTGCCAAACATGGCTCATTGCGGCGGTGGTCCCGCGACAAGCGACTTTGCGGTGAACGAGCTCGACGCGATCACGGCATGGGTCGAGAACGGTCATGCACCGGACCGAATAGTGGCGGCAAACCACAACACCAGCTCGCCGTTCCCATCAACCGGTGGACTGTTCGATCCGCAGATTGCAATGCATTTTCCCGCCGGTGGCACCCGGCCTCTGTGCGCTTTTCCGAAAATTCCGAAGTACAAGGGAACCGGCATGACCAACGACGCTGCGAATTTCCTTTGCATCGATCCCGACGCAGATCATGATCACGACGATCATGATGATGCGCTGAACTAGGGCGGCGGGTTCGGAATCCGCTGTCATACGTCACTGCATTCTCGACGACAGCTGCGCGCAGGCTTCTTGCGCGCAGCTGTTGCAGTGGACTTTCGTCTCCTGCCTGCTGCAGCAAGCAAACTTCGCCGTAGCCCGCCTCTATCGGCAGCTTCCAGCCGTCTTGCGTTCTTCGGTGCAAACGCTCCAGCGCGGTTTCGACGGTAGCGCGGCTATTCCGCGGCGCGTTCGATGTCACTCCCTGCTCCGGAGTCATCCGGTCTCCTGCTCCGGGTCCAGCGCGACAGCGCGTTGGAGAGCGTATCGAGATAGAGATAGACCACCGGCGTCGTGAACAGCGTCAGGGCCTGGCTGACGACCAGGCCGCCGACCATGGCGTAGCCAAGGGGCTGGCGGATCTCCGATCCAGTTCCGGTGCCGAGCATCAACGGTACGCCGCCGAGCAGTGCCGCCATCGTGGTCATCATGATGGGCCGGAAGCGCAGAATGGCGGCCTTCCGGATCGACTGCTGCGGTGTGAGATGCTCGTCCCGTTCCGCGGCAATCGCGAAGTCGACCATCATGATGCCGTTCTTCTTGACGATGCCGATCAACAGAATGATTCCGACGAGAGCAATAAGGCTGAAATCGAAGCCGAAGACCATCAGGATCACCAGCGCGCCGACGCCGGCCGACGGCAGCGTCGAAAGAATCGTCAGCGGATGGATGTAACTCTCATAGAGTATGCCAAGGATCAGATAGACCACCACCAATGCAGCGACGATCAGGAGCGGCACCGTGCCGAGCGACTGCTGGAATGCCTGCGCCGTTCCCTGGAAGCTCGAGCTCAGCCTCGCCGGCGCGCCCATTGTGGCCATCGCGGCCTGCACGGCGCCGGTCGCTTGTCCGAGCGCGACCCCTGGGCCGAGATTGAAGCTGATGGTGACGGCGGGAAACTGTCCCTGGTGGGCGATGGCCAGCGGTCGCACGGGCACGTTGGTCCATTCGCAGAAGACCGATAGCGGCACCTCCGCATTGCTGGTCGGGGAACGGATATAGATTTTGTCCAGCGTGTCGATCCTGCCCTGCAGCTCGGGCAGGATTTCCTCGATCACGTGATAGCTGTTGAGCTGGGTGAAATATTGCGTGACCTGGCGCTGGCCGAACGCGTCGTAGAGCGTGTCATCAATCAGCTGCGGGCTGATGCCGTAGCGCGCCGCGGTGTCGCGATTGATTTTCAATTGCAGGGTCGTTCCCTCGGTCTGCTGGTCGGTTGCGACGTCGCGCAATTCCGGCAGGGTTTTCATCCTGGCCAGGATTTTCGGCGCCCACTCGTTCAACTCGTCGAGGTTGGCGTCCTGTAGAGTGAATTCGAACTGCGTTCGCGTGGCGCGGCCGCCGAGGCGCACGTCTTGCGAGGCCTGCATATAGAGTGTTGCTCCCTCGACCTTCGCAAGCTTCGGCCTTAGCCGCGCAATGATGTGTGCGGCGTCGGCGTCACGCTCGTCGTGCGGCTTCAGCGTGATGTACAATCGTCCCGAATTGAGCGCCGTGCCGCCGCCGCCGATGAACATCGCTATGCTTTCGACAGCGGGGTCGGCTTGAACGATACTGTTGAGCTCCTCCTGGTGCTGCTTCATTGCCTCAAAGGAGATATCCTGCGAAGCTTCGGAAACCCCGGTCAAAAAGCCATTGTCCTGCTGCGGAAAAAAGCCCTTCGGAATGATCGTGAAGAGGTAGACGGAAAGCCCGACGGTGATGAAGAAGATGACAAGCGTTGTCTTGCTCCAATCGAGGGCGAGATCGAGGCCACGCTCGTAGGAGCGCAGCATCCGATCGAACAGCCGCTCGCTCCATTGGTAGAACCGCCCGTGACGGGTCTCGCTGTTGGCGCGCAGAAAGCGCGAGGCCATCATCGGCGTCAGCGTCAGCGACACCATCATCGACACGAAGATGGCCATCGCCAGCGTCACCGCGAATTCGCGGAACAGCCGGCCGATGACGCCCCCCATCAGAAGCAGCGGGATCAGGACCGCGACCAGCGACACGCTGATCGAGACGATGGTGAAGCCGATCTCGCTTGCGCCCTTGAAGGCCGCCGCGCGCGGCTTTTCACCATGCTCGACGTAGCGGGTGATGTTCTCCAGCATGACGATGGCGTCGTCGACCACGAAACCGACCGCAATCGTCAGTGCCATCAGCGACAAATTGTCGAGCGTATAGCCGAACACCCACATCAGCGCGCAGGCGCCGAGCAGCGCCAGGGGCACGGTGACTGCGGGAATTACGGTCGCCCAGAAGCTGCGGAGGAAGACGAAGATCACCATGATCACCAGGAAGATCGTGATCAGGAGCGTGATCTGCACGTCTTCGACCGCGGCTCGGATCGTCAGCGTGCGGTCGCTGATGATCTTGATCTTGATCGCGGGCGGAATCGCCGCCACCAGGCGCGGCAGCTGCGCCTTGATCTTGTCGACGGTGTCGATGACGTTGGCGCCGGGCTGCTTGAAGATGACGAGGAACACGCCGCGCTTGCCGTCCGCCCAGGCAGCCTGCTTCATGTCCTCGGGCGCCGCGACGGCCCGGCCAATATCGCGAATCCGCAGCGGCCCGCCGTTGCGGTACGCGATGATGACGTCGTTCCACTTGTCGGCGTCGAGCATCTGGTCGTTGGCGTAGATCGTATAGGCCCGCTTCGGTCCGTCGATATTGCCCTTCGGGCTATCGACGGTATTGGCCGCGATCTGGTTGCGCACGTCCTCGAGCGACAGGCCCTTCGCGACCAGTTTGGCGGGGTCGACCTGGATCCGGATCGACGGCTTCTGCTGACCGCCGATGTACACTTGTGCCACCCCCGAGATCTGGCTGATCTGCTGTCCGAGCTGGATGTCGATCGCGTCGCTCAGGCGGATCAACGGCACCGTGTCCGAGGTCGCCGACAGCAGCATGATCGGCGAGTCGGCCGGATTGACCTTGCGATAGGTTGGGGGCGAAGGCAGATTCTTGGGCAGCTGACCGCTCGCGGCATTGATCGCGCCAAGGATGTCGTTGGCAGCGGCGTCGATGCTGCGGTTGAGGTCGAACTGGATCGTAACCGCGGTCGACCCGAGCGAGCTGGTCGAGGTCATTTGCGCGATGCCGGGTATCTGCGCCAGCTGCCGTTCCAGCGGCTGCGCCACCGACGAGGCCATGGTTTCAGGGCTCGCGCCGGGCAGCGTCGCGTTGACCTGGATAGTCGGGAAGTCGACCTGCGGCAGCGGCGCGACAGGGAGCAGGGGGTAGGACACCAGACCGATGAACAGGATGCCCGCCATCAGCAACGAAGTGCCGATCGGAAAGCGGATAAAGGGTGCCGAGATGCTTTCGATCATGCCCAGACCTCGCAAGGGCCGGCGCATCTCTTCAAGCCGGGAGTCGTGCCCGCGGCGCTCGAACGTCCGCTTCCTCGATCCTGCCCGGCGGTTCGCCGAGGGTGAAATCCGAGACCGTTTTGTGGCCGGCAGCATACCGATTCCGGGGCAGCTTGCGACCTGAAACGCCGGTGTCGCCATTCAACCTTCGTCAGGGGCGGGTTCTATGCGTCCAAAGCGATTGCCGAGCGTTGGGCGGTCGCCTAGCCACCATGACGTCGGCTCGCGGTGGAGAAGCGGCCTCGGATTAATACCCGAGGC
>NZ_JBAVCF010000469.1:0-3482 GCF_049586575.1 Bradyrhizobium sp. | reverse complement strand
GTTGATGCACATGATCGGATTGCTCGATACTCCGAGCGAAGGCCGCATCTACCTTGAAGGTGCGACTATCGCCGACCTGTCGGAAGATCAGCGTTCCAGGCTGCGCTCGCGCAAGCTCGGGTTCGTGTTTCAGTCGTACAACCTGCTACCCCGCCACAATGCGATCGAAAATGTCGCATTACCGCTCGTCTATAGCGGCGTCGGCAGCAAGGAGCGCGTGCGTCGTGCCGAACAATGTCTCCAGGCAGTGGGAATGGGGCACAGGGCAAGGCATTTCCCGAAGCAGCTCTCGGGCGGCGAGCAACAGAGGGTTGCGATCGCGCGGTCATTGGTCTGTGCTCCGGCGATCATACTGGCGGACGAGCCGACAGGTGCTCTCGACAGCCGCACCGGTGACGAGGTTCTCCGCCTGTTTCGGGCTCTGGGCGAAATTGGCCAGACGGTTGTGATCGTCACGCATGACCACAAGGTCGCCGAACAGTGCAAGCGGATTATTCGCCTGTTTGACGGCCGTGTCGTGGCTGACGACGTCATTGTTCCGCAAACTCCGAAGGAGGCACTGGGGATATGACGGCACTCCAGGCGCTTCGGATTGCATTGCGTGCGTTGCGCGTAAGCCCTTTGCGGAGCTTTCTGACGATGCTCGGCATCGTGATTGGAGTCGCCTCGATTGTCATCGTCCTTGCAATCGGCGAGGGAGCGCAGCTGCGGCTGGAAGAGCAGATTCGCGCGATCGGCGCGAACGTTCTGATGATCAATCCCGGCGCGGTACGCCAGGGCGGGGTCCGGCTGAAAGCAGGAACCAAGCTGACGCTGACTGAAGGCGACGTGCAGGCCATCCTTGAACAGATTCCGGAAATCCGCGCCGCGGCGGGATCGATCGCCGGCGCCGCGCAGGTCATCCACGAGAACAAGAACTGGAACACAACGATCAACGGAACGACTGCCTCGCATTTCACGGTGCGTGACTGGGAATTGGCGTCCGGCCGGTATTTTTTGCCCGCCGAAGAAGCGGGCGCCGGAAAAGTCGCCATTCTCGGCAACCGCGTTGCGCATGAGCTGCTATCGCCCGGCGAAAGCCCGATCGGCGCGCAGATCAGGGTCCTAAACACACCGCTGGAGGTGATCGGTGTTCTGGACGCCAAAGGGCCGGATCAGGACGACGTGCTGTTTGTTCCGTTGAGCACGGCCCGGCTGCGTTTCCTCGGTAGCGCGAGCGGCATCAACCGGGACACGGTCGCATACGTCATCGCCAAGGCCGCCTCCGGCGGACAGCTTGCCGGCGCAAAGGCGGAAATCGAAAACCTCCTCAGGCAACGTCACCGCATCCCCTCCGGTCAGGAGGACGATTTCCAGGTACAGGATCCCGCGGCCGCCATGGCGGCCCAGCAAGGTGCCATTCGCACGGTAGCTCTGCTGCTGACAGCGATAGCCCTGGTTTCGCTCGTCGTCGGCGGCATCAGCATCATGAATATCATGATTGTGTCGGTTATCGAGCGCACGCGGGAGATAGGTATTCGGCGCGCCCTGGGAGGCCGGATGCGCGACATCCGTCTTCAGTTCCTGAGCGAGGCAATGGTGCTTTGTCTGCTGGGAGGCGCCATGGGCGTGCTCTGCGGGATTATTCTCTCGCTGACTGTGGCACGCATGGCCGGATGGGTCACCGCCATCAATATGCAGGCTATCGCGCTCTCGGTCGGTTTCTCGGCCGCAACGGGACTGATCTTCGGATTTTATCCTGCTTACCGGGCATCCAAGCTTGATCCAATCGATGCGCTTAAATCCGAGTGATCCAATCTTAGGTGCCTGTCAATTGTAGGGAGTCCCAGTCATGAATATGGACCTGAATTTATTGCCACAGTTGACCAGGCGGGAGCGCGAACTCATCACGCTCATCGCGCGCGGAATGCAGAACAAGAATATCGCGCACGAACTCAATATTTCCGAACATACCGTGCGTGCTCATATCGGCAACATCATGCGCAAATATCGGCTGCAGAACAGAACGCAGATAGCCGTGACGCTTGCCGTTACAAATTCCCTTGACCCGTTCAGCGACGAAAGTGCCGCTTAGCAGGGGACAGTCCCGATCGATTTCGGCCAGCACTGAAAGGACGATCAATCCGTTACGGAAAACCGAACCTGCGACATTATCTGCTCTTCTAACTGCTCCTCGAGTATGACATTAGTTTAGGCGGACGCGTATTTTATCAGCGTCGCTACTTTGACGTGGATCAAAGCGGCGCGGGATTTGATGATTTAATTATCTAAAAAAGCGCGGGGCAAGTTACATGAGCTCTGAAATCAACGCCAATGCACCCGACGGCGATGTATCGATACTGACGAATGCGCCAAATCATTTTTTGAAATCGTTGCCGCCGACGAACGCGCGGATGTTACACCCGTTCTTGAAGCTTGTGAATCATCCGAGCGGGACGCGCTTGTCGAGAACCGGTCAAGCTTTAGAGCGCATCTATTTTCCGTATTCGGGAATAGTGTCATACACCGTCGGCTTTTCCAGCGGAGAGGTCGTGGAAGCCGGAATGATCGGCCGCAACAGTGTCGTTGGTGCCACTGCACCATTGGATGATAACCTGTTCACCAACGACGCCACCGTCCATGTCAATATGACGGGCACCACCGTCGATGTTGGCAAGTTCAAACAGTTGATGGCCGAGAGTGACGCGTTTCGCGCCTTGTTGGCCCGGCACGAGGAAATGGCGCTGGCACAGGCGCAGCAAATCGCGGCATGCAATGCCGTGCATGACCTGGATCAACGGCTTAGCCGCTGGCTGCTGCAGGCGCGCGATCTGCTCGACAGCGACCTTCTGCCGCTTACCCAGGAGCTGTTGGCGCAAATACTGGGAGTGCATCGAAGTAGTGTCACGCTTAGCGCCAGAAGGCTGCAACAAGCCGGACTTGTTGATTATCAGCACGGCAAAATTCGAATCCTGGATGTCGACGGGCTGAAGGAGGTCTCCTGCGAATGCTATGAGGCGCTGAACGCCCATTTTTGCAGCATTATCGGATGGGATCCCAATCACCATTAGCGCCGGTTAGGCGCTTGTGAAAGGATAGCTTCGGACTAATCAGAGATGTGCCGGCATCTCTAGACGTCCGCTCTGCCTCTCCAGCCGACGTACTCGATCTGCATCGGCAGCACTTGACGATTTACATTCCCAATCTCAACCGCCTCGAGGTGCAGCAATCGAAGCTTGAAAACTCCATCTCATAATAGGCCTCCCACGCTCCGGAATGTGAACGGCTTCGGATCCGCGCTCCAGACTAATGACCGATCTGTGTGACGTTTGAGAAATTGAAGCCGCCGACCTGAGTCATCGCGCCAGTGTTGCTCGATTGACCCACCTGGCCGAGGAAGGCGAGGTTCAACCCGCCGTTCTGACTGACCGACGCGCCGTTCGTGCTGCCGAACTGCAGGATACCGGTGGCGTTGTTGCTTCCGTTCTGGGTGACGGTCGCGC
>NZ_JBAVCF010000468.1:0-8801 GCF_049586575.1 Bradyrhizobium sp. | reverse complement strand
TGGCGCAGGCGACCAGTTCGTCGGCGATGCGGCTGTCGGTCAGCGCCAGCGTAATCTCGGCCTTATCGACGATCTTGCTCAACTCGACGGCGCGAAGCAGCGGCATGGTATTGACGACCACCGCGCCCGCTTTGGTCGCCGCCAGCCACACAGCAACCAGCGCCGGATTGTTGCCCGAGCGGATCAGGACGCGATTGCCGGGCTTGACGCCGTAATTCTCCACCAGCGCATGGGCCAGGCGGTTCGACCAGTCGGAAAGTTCCTTGTACGTGCGCTGGCGGCCATTGCCGATCAGTGCGATCCGGTCGCCCAATCCCTTCTCGACGATCCGGTCGGTCAGTTCGACCGCGGCGTTGAGATATTCCGGATATTGAAACTCCGGCCGGTCGAGAGCGATATGCGGCCACTGCTCGAGCGGCGGCAGGTTTCGCCGCGTAAAATCATCGACGTGAGCCGACGGTCCAAGCGATGAGACAAGTCTGGAAGAGCCTGACATTTGCATCGTCCCCCGTTTTTCGGGATGAGAGAATGCGCTCGTTCCGGGTCCCCGGAATGACGATCCCAAAAACATTTTATACTTAAAGCAATTCGGCGCAATAGGCCTTTGGGCGTCCTTTATTAGCGGCCTGCCAACTCCTTCAGGCGCAGCGTCATGGGGGAAGCGGGATCGGCAAGCGGTGCAATCGCGGTGAAGTGATTGGCCGCGGGCACGGCGCCGAATCTTGTGGCAAGGCCGGCCTTTCCCCAAACCTCAACGACGGCCCGGCTTTGCCGGTGATATTCCGCGCTTTCGGCTTCGCCTACCACCGCATCGAGGCTGCCATGGGCGGGAGGCGACCAGAACAAGGGGCTTGCGGCCCGGGCCGCGGCGGGCGTGAGACCCAGCGCCTTGTTGACCGAAGTCGGAACCAGCGGCTCCAGATCGAACAGGCCGGAGATTGCATAAGCCGCGCTAACAAGGTCCGCCGGCAAGGAGGGGGCATACGCCTTCCAGTCGGTAGCGAGCATGCAGGCCGCCAGGTGCCCGCCGGCCGAGTGGCCGCTGATGACAAGCCGCTCTGAAAGCTTTGCCAGTTCGCGCGTCGCCTGACGCATCTCCTCGATGATCTCGGCAACCGAAACCTGCGGACAGAGATCGTAAGTCGGAACGGCAACGGCCACGCCATGGGCGTTGAGCCCGCGCGCCATATGGCTGAAAGACGAGCCGTCCAGCGCCTGCCAATAACCGCCATGAATGAAGACGACGAGCGGCGCTTGGCCTAGATCCTGGCCGTCACCGGCAAAGACATCGATCAGATGGCGTGAACCCGGCCCGTAACTGACCCGGCGTGGGGTGCGTTTTTCGCGATAGGCCGCGGCATCCCGCGCCCAGCCCGCCATCAGCGCCGGATTTTCCGGCACGCGAGCCCGGTTGTTGTATTCGACCTCGTAATCGATGCCGGTCACAGCAATTCCAGATCCTTGAAGCTCACTCTTTGTTATCCTGCGCGGACTTTTGCGCGGACGCCTTGGTCTTGGCGAGCAGCCGCATCAATTCGCGAACATCCTTCGGCGAAAGGCCGGCAAAGATATCGGCGATCCAGTTTTCATGCTCGGCCGCCATCTTGCGAAACTCGGCCCTGCCGGCTTTGGTCAGCCGGATCACCTGGACGCGCCGGTCGCTCTGGGACGTGCGCCGGTCGAGATGCCCGGACTCGACCAGCCGCTCGACGAGACCGGTGACATTGCCGTTGCTGACCATCATCCGTTTGGACACGTCCGACAGCGTCATGCCCTCCGGCACCTTGTCGAGCTGGGCCATCAGGTCGAACCGCGGCAACGTGACATCGAAGCGCTCGCGCAACCGGCTGCGAACTTCGCCCTCGATCAGGGTCGTGCATGTCAAAAGCCGCAGCCAGAGCCGCAGCTCGCTGCCGTGATCGCCGGGAAGCTCGACGGCCTTGGTCTCGGAATCGAGGATCATGTCGCAACCATGCTTGTCCGGCGCCCACTGCCCTCGCCGCCGAGGGGTCCGGGCGATATTTTGACCTTCAAGTAATTGAAGTGCCCCTTCAAGTCAAAATGCGCGCCCGCATGGGTGACCCGAGGGGCCGGGCTAATTTCTTTAAGTTTCAAATAATTGGCGCAGCCTTTGCATGTTACGTCTTGGGTTAGTCGAAGGGCTATCTTCGCTCGCTTGCCGCCGCTGCCGTCATCAGCATAAGCTGCCGGCAACTAAAGCAACTAAAAGAGCCCGATATGCGGGCGATTAAGGGGAGACGAGTCATGCGTCAGCTATCGAGATGGGCCGCCACCGCGGCCGCGGTCGGTGTTCTCGCCAGTCCAGCCGCCGCGCAGGATAAACTGAAGATCGGCGTGATCGTGACCCTGTCGGGTCCGGCAGCCGCGCTGGGTGCGCAGGTCCGCGACGGCTTTGCGCTGGCGGTCAAGGACCTCGGCGGCAAGATGGGCGGCCGCGACGTCGATGTCGTGGTCGTCGATGACGAACTCAAGCCCGACGCTGCGGTTTCCAAGGTCAAGGGCCTGCTCGAACGCGACAAGGTCGATTTCGTCGTCGGCCCGATCTTCTCCAACATCCTTCTGGCGATCCACAAGCCGGTCATCGATACCAAGACCTTCCTGATCAGCCCGAATGCCGGTCCGTCGAGCTACGCGGGCAAGAATTGCAGCCCGTTCTTTTATGTCACCTCCTACCAGAACGATCAGGTGCACCAGGTTCTCGGCAAGGTCGCGCAGGATCGCGGCTACAAGCGCGTTTACGTGATGGAGCCGAATTATCAGGCCGGCAAGGATTCGGCGGCCGGCTTCAAGATCGACTACAAGGGCGAAATCGTCGAAGAGAGCTACGTGCCGCTCGGTACGCTGGATTTCCAGGTCGAACTCTCCAAGATCGCTTCGCTGAAGCCCGATGCCGTCTTCACCTTCATGCCGGGCGGCATGGGCGTGAGCCTCGTGAAGCAGTACAAGCAAGCCGGCCTTGCCGACAAGATCCCGGTGCTGTCGGCCTTCACGGTCGATGAATCCACGCTGCCGGCGCAGCAGGATGCGGCCGTGGGCATGTTCGGTGGCGCGGACTGGGCGCCCGACCTGAACAATCCGCAGAGCAAGAAGTTCGTCGCCGGCTATGAAGCCGCCTATAACAGCGTACCCGGCACCTATGCTATGCAGGGCTACGATACGGCGCTTCTGATCAATAGCGCAGTGAAGGCGCTCAAGGGCGACCTCAGCAACAAGGAGGCGGTCTCGGCTGCGTTGAAGAAAGCCGATTTCACCTCGCTGCGCGGCAACTTCAAATTCAATATCAACGGCTATCCGATCCAGGATTTCTATCTGACCAAGGTGGCCAAGCGGCCGGACGGAAAATTCGAGACCGAGATCGTGCAGAAGGTGTTTGCGAATGACGCCGACCGCTACGCCAAGGAATGCGTGCCGGGCAAAGCCGAGTAGTAACGAGAAGGGAAAGAAACCAGCATGACCAGCGAAATCACCGGCATCACCCGTGCCAATGAGGGCATCCAGGGCATCTCCTGGAATATTCTCGGCCAGACCTACGTGCCGAAGCACCGCACGGACCACTCCTTCTCATGGCACGCGACGTTTCCGCCCGGCACTTTCGTGCCGCCGCACATCCATCCGGATCAGGACGAGTACCTTTATTTGCTGGAAGGCAAGCTCGACTTCATGCTTGCCGGAGCAGACGCGCAGGCGACGCCGGGCGATCTGGTCCGGCTCGGCATGGGCATCCCGCACGGCATCTTCAACAAGTCGGACCAGGTCGTCAAAGTGCTGTTCTGGGTCTCACCGACGCAGAAGCTTTATGACCTGTTCTGGGGCATTCACAACCTGAAGGAACAGAACCCTGAAACGGTGGTGGCGTTGGCCGCCGAGCACAACATCCACTTCCTGCCCCCGCCTCCGGGAGCGTGAGGCTCTCAGCCGCCAACCTGCCTCCTCCTCATGGTGAGGAGGCGCTTCTTGGCGCCGTCTCGAACCATAAGGCCGAGTATCATCCGCCTTGGCGGCCTCATCCTCGAGACGCGGCCAAATGGCCGCTCCTCAGGATGAGGAAGTGCCAGCACGCTCTCACCCCCTCACCGCAGCCAGTCCCGGCACGGCGGCGAAGCCTGCCTTGGTGGCATAGCCGCGCACGATGGCTTCGCGTTGCGCGTAGCTCAGCACCTTGTCGATATCGGTAAACCCGTCGGGCGCGAGCTGTTCGACCGCATCGATCACGCCCTCAGGGCCGCCGCGGCGGTTGGAGCGGACGATCTCAGCCGTCATCGGCAGTCGCTTCTGCTCATAGGCCATCAACGCCTGGCGCGGATGTTCGGAACGGGCCAATAAATCCGCAAGACAACGCGCATCGAGAATGGCCTGCGAGGCGCCATTCGAGCCAACCGGATACATCGGGTGCGCGGCATCGCCGAGCAGCGTCACGCGGCCGGTTGACCAATAGGGCAAGGGATCGCGGTCGCAGGTCGGATATTCGTAGAATTCGGGCGTCGCCGAAATCAGGCCGGCGACATCGACATGAGGCACCGAGAACCGCGCAACATGCGGCATCAGCTCTTCGCGCCGGCCCGGGCGCGACCAGTCTTCGCGGCGCGGCGGCGCGGAGTTGTTGTCGCCGACTTTCACCAGCACCGCCCAGTTGGTCAGCCGGTTCGATGGGCTCGAGCCTTCCGCGATTGGATAGACCACGACCTTGGCATTGAGGCCGCCGGCAACGATCATCGAGCGGCCAGTCAGGAACATCGGCCAGTCGCGGGCGCCGCGCCACAGCATCAAGCCGTTCCAGCACGGCGGACCTTCAACCGGAAACAGCGTCTCGCGCACGCGCGAGTGAATGCCGTCGGCGCCGATCAGGATATCGCCGCGCACGGTCCTGATGTGGCAGCCATGGCGATCGAAGAAGTGCGCGGACACCCCGCCCTCGTCCTGGGTGAAGGCGCCGAGGCGATGACCGGTGTGAATGGATTCGTTGCCGAGCCGTTCCTCCACCGCGCGATGAATCACGCTTTGCAGGCGGCCGCGGTGAATCGAGAATTGCGGCACATCGTGGCCGGCGTCGATGCCGCGAACATCGCGCCAGACTTCCTGGCCGTGGCGGTTGAGATAATAAAGCACGTCGGTGCGGATCGCGACGTCGTCGAGCTTCTGCAGGAGGCCGAGGCCAGCGAGTTCGCGGATCGCATGCGGCAGCGTATTGATGCCGACGCCGAGTTCGCGGATGGTGTCCGCCTGTTCGAACAATTCGCAGCCGATGCCGCGGGCGCGCAACATCAGCGCCGTGGTCAGACCGCCGATTCCGCCGCCGACGATAATCGCCTTCATCACTCTACTCCACTCGCGATTAGCCGCGATTACATTCGCATGTGGGCTTATTCGGCTGCAAGCGGCTTTGTGGCCTCCGCCTTCAGCTCGGCCCGGGTCTTCGGCTTAGCCTTAATTTTAAGGTCCTCGAAGTCCTGCCGGTCCCTGACGCTATTGCGGAAAATCTGCTCTTTCCCCGGCAGATATTGCGGCGGGCTGAATATGTCGTCGGCGCCGTACCAGGCCGCAGCCCTCATGGTGAACGCTGGGTCAACCAGATGCGGGCGGCCGAGCGCCACCAGGTCGGCCCGGCCGGCGGCGAGGATGGTGTTAACCTGATCGGCGGTCGTGATATTGCCGACGCACATGGTGGCGACGCGCGCTTCGTTACGAACCTGGTCGGAAAACGGCGTCTGGAACATGCGGCCATAGATCGGCTGCGCATCGCGCACGGTTTGGCCGGTCGAGACATCCACCAGATCGACACCGGCTTCGGCAAAGGCCCGCGCGATCGTCACGGCGTCATCGCCGGTGATGCCGCCCTCGGCCCAGTCGGTTGCGGAAATGCGCACCGACATCGGCTTGTGCGAAGGCCATACCGATCGCAGCGCCTCGAATATTTCGAGCGGATAGCGCAAGCGGTTTGTCAGCGAACCGCCGTAATTATCGGTGCGCTGGTTGGTCAGCGGTGAAATGAAACTTGCGAGCAGATAGCCGTGGGCGCAATGCAGCTCCAGCATGTCGAAGCCGCAGGCGTCACCGCGTTCGGCCGCGGCAACGAATTCGGCCTTGACCTTGTCCATGGCGGCGCGATCCATCTCGCGCGGAACCTGGCTGTCCGGGAAGTAAGGAACCGGCGATGCCGAGATCACGTCCCAGCCACCTGCTTCCAGTGGACGATCCATGCCGTCCCACATCAATTTCGTCGCGCCCTTGCGGCCGGCGTGTCCAAGCTGGAGGCAGATCTTTGCCGCCGAATTCGCATGAACGAAATCGACGATGCGCCGCCAGGCTTTCTCCTGCTCGTCATTCCACAGGCCCGCGCAGCCGGGCGTGATGCGCGCGTCACGCCCGACGCAGGTCATCTCGGTGAAAATCAGACCGGCGCCGCCGAGCGCGCGCGAGCCGTAATGAACGAGATGAAAATCGCCGGGCACGCCTTCCTCCGCCGAGTACATGCACATCGGCGAGACCACGGCGCGGTTCGCCAATGTCATCTCGCGCAGTCGAAGCGGCTGGAACATCGGCGCGAGCGGCTTTTCGACATCGACGTCGAAGCCGCGGTCACGGACATGGCGAGCAAACGCCTTGTCGACTTCGCCGACGAATTCCGGCGCGCGCAGCGTCAGGTTGTCGTAGGTGATGGCCTTGGCGCGAGTCATCACGCCGAACGCAAATTGCACCGGGTCGAAATCCCAGAAGCGATCGACATGCTCGAACCAGACCAGCGACACGTCCGCGGCGTGCTGGGTCTTCTCGACTTCCTCGCGGCGGCCCTGCTCGTAAGTCGCGAGCGCTGCCTGAACCGTCGGCGCGCGATCCATGGCATCCGCAAGCGCAATGGCATCTTCCATCGCAAGCTTGGTGCCGGAGCCGATCGAGAAATGCGCGGTCGCCTTGGCGTCGCCGAGCAGCACCATGTTGCCTTTGACCCAGCGCTCGCTGCGGATCATCGGGAAATTCCGCCACATCGATCGGTTGGTGAGCAGCGGGTGGTCTCCGAGGAACCAACCGAAAATTTTCGACATACGATCGGCGGACTGCTTTTCGTCCAGGCCTGTGAGGCCGGCGCGCTTGAAGGTCTCGGGATCGGTCTCGAAGATCCAGGTCGACCGTCCGGCTTCGTATTGATAGGCGTGCGCAATGAACGGCCCCCACTCCGTCTCCTGAAAGATGAAGGTGAAGGCGTCGAGCGGCCGCGTGGACCCCATCCAGGCAAACACATTGGAGCGCAGATCGACTTCGGGCTTGAAATGCGCGGTATGCTTGTCGCGGAAGCGACTGTTGCTGCCGTCGGCGATCACAACGAGGTCGGCATCCGCGAAGCGCGATTCATCGTCGATCTCGGTCTCGAAGATCAGCTTGACGCCGAGTTCGCGCGCACGCTCCTGCAGGATCAGCAGCAACTGACGGCGCGAGCAGCCGCAAAAGCCGTTGCCGCCGACACGATGCACCGTGCCGCGGAAGTGGACGGCGATATCGTCCCAATAGGCGAATTCCTGGGTGATCCGGCGATAGCTCGGGGGATCGTACTTCTCGAAATTATCGAGGGTTGCGTCGGAAAACACCACGCCGAAACCGAACGTGTCGTCGGCCCGATTGCGTTCATAGACCGTGATGTCGGCCTGCGGGCGCTGCTTTTTGAGCAGGATTGCCGAGTAGAGACCAGCCGGTCCGCCGCCGATGATCGCGACCTTCATGGGAGCCTCATCCGCCTTTTTTTGAAAACCGGAATTATTTTAAACCTAAAATAATTCCCCGGCAAGCGCCGTCAGGCCATGCTAGCCGCTTCAATTCCCCTTGAACACGGGCTTTTGCTTGTTCGCAAAGGCTTCGAAGGCGCGGGTGAAATCCACGGTCGTCATGCACAGCGCCTGCGCGATGGCCTCGGCCTCGATCGCCTCTTCCACCGACATCGCCCATTCCATCGCCAGCATGCGCTTGGTCATGGTGTTGGCAAAGGTCGGGCCCGCCGCGATATCCCCGGCCAGCGCACGGGCCTGCGGCAACACGTCAGCGGGCGCGACGATACGGCTGAAAAAGCCCCAGCGCTCGCCCTCCTCCGCGCTCATGAAACGACCGGTGTACAGCAGTTCCGAGGCGCGCGCTTGTCCTATGATGCGCGGCAGGATCGCGCATGCGCCCATGTCGCAGCCGGCAAGGCCGACCTTGTTGAACAGGAACGCAACCTTGGCGCCGGTCGCCGCCAGCCTCATGTCGGATGCCATCGCGATGATGGCGCCGGCGCCGGCGCAGATCCCCTCCACTGCCGAAATGATCGGTTGCGGACTGGCCCGCATCGCCTTGACGAGATCGCCCGTCATGCGGGTAAAGGCGGTCAGGCCCTTGGTATCCATCTTCACCAGCGGGCCAATGATTTCGAACACGTCGCCGCCGGACGAAAAATTGCCGCCGGCGCCGGAGACGACCACGGCCTTCACGTCGTCATCGAAAGCGCAGGCGCGAAAGAAATCGGTCAGTTCGCGGTAGCTTTCAAACGTCAGCGGATTTTTGCGTTCCGGACGGTTCAGTGTCACGGTCGCGACACCTCCCTCCACGCTCAGGAGAAAATGGCGCGGCGCATATTGCGCGAGCGGCAATGTGACGGAATTGGCTGATTGGCTCATGAATTTTTTCCTTAGGTCTGAATACCGTCCGAGGCGTCAAATCTCTCCGCCGGCAACCACAATAGCCTGGCCCGTGATAGCGCCCGCCCCCTCGCCACACAGCCACAACACAGTATCGGCGACTTCCGCAGGGGATACGAG
>NZ_JBAVCF010000467.1:0-3159 GCF_049586575.1 Bradyrhizobium sp. | reverse complement strand
GGGTTAGTCTTCGGAATTTTAGGCGCGATTGCTGGCTGGGTGTTTGCCGTACTCGCAGGTGTTCCAAAAATTGTAGATCAACCACCAAGCAGTTGACCTTGTACGGCGATGGTCACTTCCGTTCGTGGGCACTTTTCGGACTCCCGTCTTAGTCCCCCGGATGTCTGCTATTGGGGCAACCTCGTCGTTAGAGACGGTGCGGAGGTTTTCCCTCAGGCTACCGCCAGCCGCCGGCCGGAGCGCAGCAACAGCCCCACCATGATGGTGATGTTGAGCGCGTTCCAGGCGAGCCCGTTGAGGAAGGCTGCCGCATAAGAGCCGGTGGCGTCGAAGATCACGCCCGATATCCAGCCGCCGAACGACATCCCGAAAACGGAAGCAAAGATCACGATCCCGATCCGTGTCGCGGCTTCCGAAGCCGGCATCGCCTCGCGCACGATGATGGCATAGCTCGGCACGATACCGCCCTGGAACAGGCCGAACATCGCGGAGATGATGTAGAGCGAGGTGAGACCGTCGAAGAACAGGTACAACAGCAACGCCGAGCCTTGCGCGATCGAGCCGATCAGCAGCGTGCGGATGCCCCCGATCTTGTCGGCGAGAAAACCCGAACCGATCCGGCTGATGATGCCAAAGCCCAGCATCAGCGACAGCATTTCGGCGCCGCGCGCCACGCCGTAGCCGAGATCGCCGCAATAGGCGACGATATGCACCTGCGGCATCGACATCGCCACGCAGCAGGCAATGCTGGCCAGCGATAAAATCGCGGTCAGCGCATTGGTGGAAAGCCTCAGGTCGACGCGCGGCGGCGGCGCGTTGACATGGCTGCGACGCGTTCCCGCCCCCATCAGCATGCGCAGCACGATCAGCGCGAGCGACATCGCGACCGCCGTGAAGATGCCGATCGCGATATGGGTGGCGCGCCAGCCGTGAGTCTGCATGCCCCAGTTGACCACGGGCGGCCAGATCGTGCCGCCGATGTAGTTGCCGCTGGCGGCGATCGCCACCGCCAGTCCCCGGTAGCGCTCGAACCAGTGCGAGGCTTCCGCCATCAGCGGTCCGAATGTCGCCGCCGACGACAGGCCGATGAGAAAATGCACCAGAATGTATTGCCAGATCGCGGGCGACAGCCCTGCGCCGACATAACCGAGGCCGAGAAGGCCGATGCCGACTCCAATCGCGGTGACGATGCCGTAGCGGTCGCTGATCTTGCCGGTGACAACCTGGCCAATGCCGAAACCCAGCATCACCAGCGTGAAGGCAAGCGAGGCGGTACCGCGGGCGGCTGCGAATTCGACCTGAACCACCGGAAGCGCCACCACGACCGACCACATGCCGACGCTGCCGAGGGAGCCGATCAGCACGGCTACGGCAAGGCGAAGCCACGCCCGGCGAGAATCCGGAACGAACGGCAACGAATGTCGGGCAAGATCGGCGGCAGTGTCCACGGTGGCCGCAAATTCACCGCAATGAAGCTCACCGTCAACCCACAATGCCGCGGTATTGGGCATGCAACGGCGCTCGAACGTGCTGCCACCTGCTGACGAGTCTTGCGTGGCGGCCGCCGGCCCAATCTATCGAGATCCGATGCGCCGATTTATCTCCAACTTTTGTGTGTAAAAATGGTTTTAACAATCTGAAATTCGGAAAGCATTCCGAGCTCATTTCAATGGCGGAGAAGCATTATGAATTTCAAACATGAGATAGATCTCAGTCATGTCGATGAAGCCATGCTGCAAAGCTACCGCTCCTTACGCAGGTGGATCGGACTCCTTGCGATTGGGTTTCCCCTGATTTTGGTTCTCGCAGGACGGTTCTGGGGAATCGAGGTCCAGCCGACATTCAGCAACTACTACTTTGCCCAGGACCCCGTCACGGTGGACCACACACCTGTGAGACTCTGGTTCTGCGGCATCCTGTTTGTCGTCGGATTTTTCCTGGCCAGATATCCCGGCTTCACCAAGCACGAGGAAAAATGGCTCAACGCTGCCGGTATCTTTGCGCTGTGCGTTGCTATTTTTCCAATGGCGATAAACGGCCAGGACCAATATGACTTCATCCTCGCGCCGCTTGGCCTGTCCAAGCTTTCGCTTCACGGAATTTTCGCGGCGCTGGCGTTCCTCTGCATCGCCGTCGTGATCGTCTGGTATTCAGACGCGACGCTGGAAGAACTTGAGACATCGAACCCGTCTCTTTACACGCGCTACACGTGGACCTACCGCGGCATCGCCGCCTTCATGGTCTTGTCGATCGCTATCGCGATCTACCTCAACTATGCGCATGACGGTCAGGGAGATTACATCATGGCCGCGGAATGGTGTGGCGTATGGGCGTTCGCGGCCTACTGGTTCGTCAAGAACAGCGAAATGAAGAGGGTCGGCAACGCGTTGAAAGCGCGCAAGGCCCTGCTCCCGCACCGGTCGCCGCCCGACCTGGCCGGGAGGCTCTGATCCCGGACGGCAGATTACGCCGAAGTCATCCGCCGCAATCTGCCGGCTCTCCGCCGAAGTCAGCCCGCGTTAACGCTTTGCTAACCATAAACCGGGCAAAAATTGCCCAGTTGCGAAGTCGAGTGTCGTCAGCCGCGTAAAACGGGGGAGTACTCCGTGGACGCCAGTGCGGTGCCTCACTTTCGAAACGGTGGTCCTGCGGCCGCCGCGCAGACGCTTGGCCGCCGTGGACGGCATTCGCGGGAGGAACCGGGTAATATGGTCGATGTAACGGCGGGTCAGGGCGGCGCGGCACCCTCGACCAATTTCCCCAGTTTCAGCGAAATCGGCACCATCCTCAAACGCGGTGACCTCGCACTCGCCTTCGGCATCCTCACCATTCTGGTGGTGCTGATCCTGCCGCTGCCCGCGGTCGTGCTCGACCTGTTCCTGGCGATCTCGATCACGCTGTCGATCCTGATCCTGATGACGTCGCTGTTCATCCAGGCACCGCTCGAATTCTCCTCGTTCCCGACCATTCTCCTGATCTCGACGATGCTGCGGCTGTCGCTCAACCTTGCTTCGACGCGGTTGATCCTGTCACGCGGCCACGAAGGGACCGATGCCGCGGGCCACGTGATCGAGGCGTTCGGCAACTTCGTGATGGGCGGCAATTTCGTCATCGGCATGATCGTCTTTGCGATCCTGGTCATCGTGAACTTCGTCGTCA
>NZ_JBAVCF010000466.1:0-22277 GCF_049586575.1 Bradyrhizobium sp. | reverse complement strand
ACGAGATCGTGCAGGACGAGGCTCGCGCCGGCGGCGGCCAGACTCTCGGCAACCGCAAACCCAAGGCCTGCGGTCGCACCGGTCACAAGAGCCCACTTGTCCGACAACGTCGCCATCGTTTCTCCCTGGATTGCCGGCTGCACCTTAGCTCTTCGGCCATATCGGCTGGGCCAAAGCGAGCTCTGGCGGAAAGACCGTGACGGGGATGCCGGTTTGCCATTGCACGATGGTCATGCCGGCGCCGATGCGCCGGCCCTTCTCATCGAACTTGATCTCGCCGAGCGGATAATATTTCGAAGGCCCGGCGTCGAGGGTGCGAAGCGCGTCAGCGACCGCGATCCGGTCGGCCTTTCCGGCCTTCTCCAGCGCGTCCTTGATCACCCACATATCGCCATAGGTGGAAATCGCATTTTGCGTCATCCACGGCTCGTTGTAACGCTTCTTCAGCTCGGCCATCAGGGCTTCATGGCCTTTTGTGCCCCAGCTTGCGACACAGGTCAGAACGCCCTGGAGCAGTTCGGGACTGACCGTCTGCAACATATCGGGCTCCGCAATCGCAATGCCGAATGAGATGGTCGGCACCTTGCCCTGGCCCATGCCGAATTCGTTCATTTTTTCCAGCAAAAGCTTCGCGTCGGAAATGACGGTGGGCAGGAAGAACAACAGATCTGGCTTCGCGGAGCGGACCTTTTGCACCAGCGAGGTCGCGTCCGCCAGTGGCGGCGTGAAGGTCTCGTCGAGGACGAGTTGCAAGCCGTTGGCCGCGAGCAGGCCCTCGCGCATCGATTTGGCGGAAGCGACCGACGCGCCGGTATTATCGGTGACGATCGCGACGGTCTTCGGCTTCTTGCCCGAGGCGCTTTGTGCGAGAGAGATGATTTGCGGCAGTGCTTGTTTGGCTTGCGATGCCGCGGTGGCGGAGGTCTGAAATACATATTTGAAACCGCGATCGGTAATCAGGTCCGAGTAGGAGAGGGTGAGCACGGGAAGGTTCGCCCGTTCGGTCACCTCGGTGACCGCGAGCGTGAACGAGCTCAAATAGGCGGCGCTGGCGGCCACGAGGTCCGGCTCCTGCGCGACCATGCGCTGGGCCGCGCTCTTGGCTTTTTCGGTGGTGTCGCCGCAGTCGAGCACAACAAGCTTCAGTTTGGCGCCACCGAGCGCCTTGACGCCGCCCTGCGAATTGATGTGATCAACCGCCATTTCGGCGCCCTCGCGCATCACGGCGCCGGGCCGCGCATACATGCCGGAGATCGGCACCAGAAGCCCGACCTTGACCTCGGCCTGTGGCTCGGCCCGCACGACGCCAGACAAACCGAAGGCCGCCGCACCCGAAAGCACCGTCCGGCGCGTAACCGTTGCCGCTGTCCCCGTGTACTTGCTCATGTACTTGCTCATGTCCTCAGTCCTCCCAGATTTTCGTTGTTGATTTGTTTGTTACATGCCGAGATAGGCTCGTCTCACACGATCGTCGGCGCGCAGTGTCTGCTTGTCGCCTTCGAGCGCTACACGGCCGGCTTCCAGGACATAGCCGTGGTCCGCCGATTCCAGCGCTTCCGCAACGCGCTGCTCGACCAGCAGGATCGTCAACTGTGTCTGGCGGCGGATCTCGATCAACCGGTCGAAGATCAGATCGGCGGTGGCCGGCGCAAGCCCCATCGAGGGCTCGTCCAACATCAAGAGCTTTGGAGAGGAGGCAAGGCCGCGGCCGATCGCCAGCATCTGCTGTTGGCCTCCGGACAGGGTTCCGGCAAACTGTGCGCGGCGCTCGGCAAGCACAGGAAGCCATTCGAAGATGCGCTCGATATTGTTCTTCCAGTCGCGCCGGCCGGCCTCGGTCATCGCGCCCATTTCGAGGTTCTCCAACACCGTCAGTGACGGGAACACCTGTCGGCCTTCCGGCACATGCGCGATGCCGAGATGTGGACGCCGTGCCGGCGCAATCGACAGAAGGTCGTGGCCTTCGAAGGTAATGGTGCCGGCACTCGGGCGCAGGATCCCGGATATCGTCCTGAACAGCGTGGTCTTGCCGGCGCCGTTGGGGCCGATGATAGCGACGAACTGGCCGGCATCGACATTGATAGATACGCCGCTCAGGACCGGCCGCGCCGAATAGCCGGTGGAGAGCCGATCAATGCGCAGCATGGGCCACCCATTTTTTGCCGAGATAGGCCTCGATGACCCGAGTGTCGCGCGTCACCGCGTCCGGCTTGCCTTCAACGAGGACCGCGCCATGGTCGAGCACGAGGAAATTGTCAACGAGGCGAACCATTGCCTGCATCGTGTGCTCAATGATGGCGATGCTCATGTTGTCGCGCGCCAGGCGCTGGATCACGGCGACGACCTCGTCGGTCTCATCGTGACCGAGACCCGCCAGCGTCTCGTCGAGCAGGAGGATCCGCGGCTGGCCTGCGAGCGCGCGAGCCAGCTCCATCAAGCGTAGTTCCTTGGTGGAGAGTTCGCCGGCGATACGCTCGGCGATCGGCGAAAGCCCGACCCGCGCGATCGCGTCAGCGGCGAGCGATCTCGCCTCCGCGTCGGTCTTGGCCCGGACATAGGCTCCGACGACGACGTTGTCGGCAATCGACATGCGCGGAAAGGGGCGCATGATCTGGAATGTTCTCGCCACGCCAGCTTCGCAGAGTTCGTGCGGCTTGCGCGCAAACATGTCGCGTCCCTCGACCAGGACTTCACCAGTGTCGGGTCGCAGAAAGCCGTTCAGCAAATTGAACAGCGTGGTCTTGCCTGCGCCGTTAGGACCGATGATGCCCAGGATCTCGTTTCGGTGGAGCTTGAAGCTGACGTTCTGGACGGCCTTCAGGCCCCCGAACGAACGTGAGAGATTGCTGACCTCGAGAACGACATCCATCTGTCCGGAGGACTGATCGCGCCGCGTCGAGACCGGCAACTTGGTCACTGTTGCTGTCACCGGAGCAAAGGTCGCCTCGGCCGACGGAAGTGGCAGCTTGCATCGGCGCAGGATATCGCGGACCTTCCAGAACAGGCCGTCGGGCGCAACCAGGATCACACCGATGATCGCCAGCCCGTAGATGACGCCCTGAATGCCGGGGAAGCGCGATCCCGCTTCCGCGTTGAGCGCCTCGGCCAGCGGAATCAGGATGACGCTTCCGATCACCGGGCCCCATACCGTGCCGACGCCGCCGAACATGGCGACCGTCAACGCCTGCGCGGAAACAAGCATGCCGAACACCGATTGCGGCGTGACCACCAGCAGCACCACCGCATAAAAGGCGCCAATGGCGCCCGCGACGGCGCCGCTCAAGCTGATGGCACGCAGCTTCCAGGCTAGCGTGTTGATGCCGGCCGCTTCGGCTGCCGCTTGGTTTTGCTTGATCGCCAAGAGCGCCATGCCGAACCGGCCGCGCTCGACGGTTCGCGTGAGCAGGATCGCGCCGACCAGCATCACCAGCGCCAGCAGCGTGTAAGCCCTTGGATCGGCAAACTGCATGTAGGCGATCGGGTTGTCGCGCTTGATGGGCAGAGTGATTTCCTGGAAGCCGAGCCATTCGAAGACGTAGAGAATGGCGAGCGGGTAGGCGAGCATCGCCAATGCAAAGTAGTGTCCTTGCAAGCGAAAGGTCGGAAAGCCGATCAGCAGGCCCGCGAGCCCGCCGAGCATGGCCGCGATCGGGATCAACAGCCACGGCGACAAATCGAAATAGATCTGGCCGAGCGCCGTCGTATAGGCGCCAATGCCGAAGAAGGCGGCATGACCGAAGGAGATCAGCCCGGTGTAGCCGCTGAGGAGATTCCATGACAGGCCGAACACGGCCCAAACCAGCACCAGCGTCATGATCAACTGGTAGTAGGAGTTCGTGATCGTCAGAGAGATCGCGGCGTAGATGGCGGCAAAGACGGCGATGGAAACGATCGAGCGCCGGGAAGACATCGCTTACGTCCTCTCGACCATCCGCCCGAAGAAACCTTGCGGGCGGAAGAAGATGATCAGGAGAAAGACGACGAAGATCGCCGCATTCTGCAACTGGGTCGGCAGCACGATGGTCGACATTTGCTGCACGAGCCCGATAGTCATGCCGCCCCAGAAAGCGCCGATGATACTGCCCATGCCGCCGAGTACGACGCCGGCATACATGACGATCACATAATCGAGGCCGACAAAGGGGTGAAACGGGTAGTTGGTGGCGAGCAGGCCGCCCGCGATGGCCGTGATGCCGGTGCCGAGCGCAAAGGCAACGCGATGCGCGCGATCGACGTCGATCCCCATATAGGTTGCGGCGGTCGGATTGTCGGCGGCTGCGCGCAACGATTTGCCGATCCGCGAGCGTGTGATCAGCAAGCTAAGCAGCACCATCGTGACCAGGGAGATGATCGCGTCGATCCCGCGCGCCTTGTTGATGAAGATGCTCATGTCGAAAAACGGACCCAGTTCCCAAGCCGAACTCGATAACGGAGTGCGGATCGAAGCCAGCACCGAGCCGAACACGATCAGGCCGCCGTTTTGCAGAATCAGTGCGATCCCAAGCGTCAGGATCAACTGCGCGTAGTGACCCTCGCCCTCGAGCGAAGCGGTCCTTGTACCGGACACCCGGGAGATCAGCAGGGCGTGGATGGCGTAGCCGAACACCGCGAGGACAGGGCCGGCCAGCAGAATCGAAATAAACGGCCCGATCACGTTGCCGAAGGCGGCGCGTATGCCGAGCGTCGTGAAGATATAGAACGCGGTATACATGCCGAGCATCATGAAATCGCCTTGCGCGAAATTGATGACCCGCATGACGCCGAATATGAGCCCGAGCCCGACGCACATCAGGCCGTAGACCGCGCCGATCAATAGTCCGGCGGCCAAGGCTTGCAGAAAGCTCTCGATGAATTGGGTCACCGGCGGTCTCTCTGGATTGCGGCTGGCTCACTCGCCACGCCAGCCCAACTGTTGAGATTGTCTGTCAATCTGTCAAGCAGAAGATTTTGCAGTCGACAGTCGGGCGCGCTCGGGATTAGGGTGACGGCAGCAATTCAAGAAGTCGCTCCGCGCACAGGGCTCAAATCAATTCGAGCCGCGCGGAAATTCTCATCCAATAGGGAAGGTCGATCATGAGCAAGACTGAACTGTTCGAAAAGGGTCTCAAGGTCCGCAAGGAAGTTCTTGGCGAGGACTACGTCAACAAGTCGATTGCGGGCGCGGACGAGTTCACCCGCACGATGGCGGAATGGTCAACCGAGTTTTGCTGGGGCGCTCTCTGGACCCGGCCCGGGCTCGATCGGCGCACGCGCAGCATTATCAACCTGGCGATGCTCGGCGCGTTGGGCCGGCCGCACGAACTCAAGCTGCACGTCAAGGGCGCGTTGAAGAATGGACTCACGGTCGAGGAGATCAAGGAAATATTCCTTCAGGTCGCGGTCTATTGCGGTGTGCCTTCGGGTATCGATGCATTTCGCAACGCCCGCGAAGCCCTGAAGGAAGTTGCCGAGGGCAAGTAACCTTGCTGTTCGGCCGCCAAGGATTGAAGCCGCTTGCCGGCCGCCATCGCCTGCGGCCGGCACATGTTTGCAGCGTTCCATTTCGTTATGAGGGTCGCGAGCGGATCTTCGTCTTGGCCCATCCCTCGACTAGCCGCGCGACGGAGGTAAAGTCGCTGTCGGATCCGAACGTGGCATTGGTAACGGCCATGATCTGCCGCACGGCGGCTCCGACCACCATCGGAACCCCCATGGCCTCGGCCTCATCGACGCAAAGCCGGACGTCCTTGTAGGAAAGGCCGGTTGCAAAGCCGAAGTCGAATGTACCGGTGAGCACTGCGCGGGGGAACTTGTCGCGCAACGCGACGTTGCCGCCGCTCGAGGCCATGATGGTGTCGATCATGACCTGGGGATCGAGTCCGGCCTTGGCGCCCATCGCCATCGCCTCCGAGGAAATCGCAAGTGCCGCTACCGCAATGATGTTGTTGGCGAGCTTGAGTGTTTGGCCCATGCCGGGCTTGTCGCCACACAGGAACACCTTGCCGAATACGGTCAAGACGGGGTGCAGCATCTCGACGACGTGCTTGTCACCGGAGACCATCACGGCCAGCGTGCCCTTCTCGGCGCCGGCGGTGCCTCCGCTCACCGGCGCGTCGATGAGGGTGATGCGTCCGGTTTTATCGAGCTCAGCGGCGATGTTCGTCGCCATGCGCGGTCCGGTGGTCGAAAGATCGACCAGCATGGTCGTGCGATTGGAGGCGGTGACGCCGTCCGGACCCAACACGACATCGCGCACGACGTCAGGCGTCGGCAGACTCATCAGCACGGTTTCTGAGGCTGCGGCTACTTCCGCAGCGCTCGCCGCTCTTCGCGCGCCGCGTTCGACCAGCGGCTTGATGGCAGCTTCATCGCGATCGAATACGGTAAGGCTGTAGCCGGCATCGAGCAGCCGGATCGCCATGCGTCTGCCCATCTGGCCGAGACCGATAAATCCCAATTCCATCCGCCATAACTCCCCTTCGCGGTCGCGTGCCCCACCACCGTCAGACGAGGCCGAGTGCTTGCCGTTTTCTGTGCGGTGTTAATATTGACAGACAATCTGACGCCGATCAATCTGTCGAGCAGATTGGAATGGCGCGGCGTGCCTGGAATGATTGATTTTTGCGGGGTAGGCTCTACCAATCGAAGTCTTGTGCTTTGTCGTGACTTCGCGTCAGAATTCCAAGTCTGAATGAACCAAATCTGAAAGAACCAAAAGAACAAGTCGCGAAAAGAACAAGGGCAGGTGGTTCTCAGGAGCCGCCGCCGGGGAAACGGGAGGACGGCTTGGCAGGAGCAACTACGCTTCGTGCGCTGCTGCAACGCGATGGGTGTTTGACGCTTCCGGGCGTTTTTGACGGCATCTCGGCGAGGATGGCGGCAAGTTCCGGCTTCGACGCGCTTTACATGACAGGATATGGCGTTGTTGCCTCTGCGCTTGGCGTGGCCGATGCCGGCACCGCGACCTTTAGCGAGATGCTTGACCGTGTGCGCTGCATTGCAGGTGCAACGAGCCTTCCGTTTCTGGCTGACGGCGATACCGGCTATGGCGGATTGTTGAATGTCGATCGCACGGTTCGCGGGTATGCCGCGGCGGGCGCGTCCGGCATTCAACTTGAAGACCAGGAATTTCCCAAGAAGTGCGGCCACACCGAGTTCCGCCGCGTCATTCCAGCCGACGATGCGGTTGCCAAAATCCGCGTTGCCGTCGACGCAAGGCCGAGCCGTGACTTTCTGATCGTGGCCCGAACCGATGCGCGCTATGCCGAAGGACTGGATGCTGCGTTGCTCCGGGCAGAACGCTTTCTGGAAGCGGGCGCCGACGTGCTGTTCGTCGAGAGCCCGGAGAGCCTGGAGGAATTGCGTCGCATAGTCGAAACCTTCAAGGGAGCAGCGCTGCTCGCGAATATGGTCGAAGGCGGCCGCACGCCGTATCTGTCGACGGCTGAATTGGGGGCCATGGGTTTCAAGATCGCGCTTTATCCCGGCTCCGGGTTTTTGACGGCGGCCGGCGCCTTACAGATTGTCTACCGCCATCTGAAAGCCGAAGGGATCGGCACAGGCAGCCCGGCTCCCATGCTGCCGTTCTCCGAAATGAATCAATTGATGGGTTTCCCAGCCGTGCACGCCTTCGAAAAACGTCACGGCCTGAGCGGGAGCCAGCGCTGAAACTAATAGTTGGATGTCTCGATCAGGAAATCTTCCGCTGAACCCATAGAAGGATAATGCCATGGCACAGGGAAAACTGTTTTTCCGGCGTCGACAGGTTTTCGGACGGGTTGGTTTTCTGCTGGGATTGGCCGCGATCATCGCGACCTGGCAATCCTCGAGCGCGCAGGCCGAGACCATCACGGTGACGCATTGGGGAGGGCAGTTCTACGGCGTTCCCTATGCGGTCGCCATGGAGAAGGGCTTCTTCAAGAAGAATGGCGTGGACGTCACAGGGATCCTGACCGCGGCAGGCGGCGGCACCGCCGTTCGCAATACGCTAGCGGGCGGCATTCCCTTTGGCGAGGTGTCGCTGGCGGCCGCCGTTCAGGCGATCAATGCCGGCCAGAAGCTCATCATCATCGGTGCCGGGGCATGGTCCGTGGCCGACCAGATGTGGCTGGTGAAAAAGGATTCGACGCTTAAGAGCATCAAGGATCTCGTTGGCAAGCAAATCGCCTATACGGCGCCGGGCTCGGTGAGCAATATGTTGATCCTGATGGCGCTGAAAGCCAACGGTATAACGCCGCGACAGGTCAAACTCGTGCCGGCTGGCGACCTCGGCGCCAACATCTCCGCCGTCGGCAGCGGCGCGGTCGATGCAGGCTTCTCGGACGAACTGATCTACGCCCAGAACAAGGAGTTGGTGAAGCCACTGTTCATGGTGCGTGACACGCTTGATCCGCGCATGATGCAGACCGTGATGATCACGACCGCGGAATATGCCAAGGCTCACGCTGACATCATCAAGGGCCTTATCGTGGCGCGCCGCGAAGGATTGGCCTATGCGCTCGACCATCCCGATGAGGCTGCCGACATCACGGCCAAGGCGTACAACAACCCGAACATCGAACTCTTTCGCAATCACGTCCGCGAATTGATCAAGCTGAATTACTGGAGCGATGGCCGGCTCGATTACCCGAGCATGAACCACATGGTCGAGGGCCTTCAAATCACCGGACAAATGAAGGGCGATGTCGACTGGCCGAAATACGTCGACACGTCGTATCTGCCGGCGGATTTGCGTCCAACGCAATAAGGGGACGGCGGTGACCGAGCAGTCGCAGGTATCGTTGAACGAAGTGGTCCGTCGTTATGAAGGACCGTCTGCCGTCCAGGCGCTAGGCCCCGTCAACCTGGAAATTCGCCGCGGCGAGTTTTTCTCCATCGTTGGTCCCTCCGGGTGCGGCAAGTCGACCCTGCTCGACGTAGCCTCCGGCCTGGTTCGTCCGACCAGCGGCAGTGTGCACTTCGAGGGTGGAGAATTGCGCGGCAAAGTTCCCGATGGCATCGGCGTCGTATTCCAGGAAGATTCGAGCATGCCCTGGCTGAATGTCCGGCAGAATGTCGCGTTCGGCTTGCGCACGTCCGGCTTGCCGAAGAAGGAAGTCGCCGACCGCGTCGATCAAGCCGTCAGCTTCATGGGGCTTGCGCAGTTTGCCGGTCACTATCCGGCGCAACTTTCAGGAGGCATGCGGCAGCGGGTATGCATCGCCCGAACGCTGGTACTGCGTCCGCGGCTGATCCTGCTTGACGAGCCCTTCGGCGCGCTGGACCAGCAGACGCGGCTACTGATGGGCGATGAGTTATTGCGGCTCTGGCGTGAGACGGGCGCGACCGTGCTGCTCATCACGCATGCGCTCGACGAAGCGGCGATGTTGTCGGACCGGGTTGGCGTCATGAGCGCGCGGCCCGGCCGCTTCATCGATATGGTCGAAACAGAATGGCCACGCGATCGTGACAGCCGCGTCATCAGCGATCCGAAATTCGGCGCATTGACCGCACGTCTGTGGTCTTCGCTTCGCGAAGAATCGCTCAAGACCATGGGCCGGGCGGCATGAGGCCGGGGCGCGCCGCCCTGATCGTGCGCACTGCCATCCTGGCGTCATCGATCGTTTTGCTCGAAATCGCCTGCCGCACTGGCGTCGTTGATTCCCTGACGATTATCCCTCCGAGCGACATGGTCGCCTCGATGGTCGGTCAGATCGGCTCCGGGGAACTCAACGCGAGCATCGCGACGACGTTTTCGACCATCGCTATCGCCTTCCTGCTCGCCGTCGTCCTGGGCACGGCGGCCGGCGCGCTGATTCATCGCTTGCCGCGGCTGCGTGATGTCGCCGATCCGCTGCTCGCATCCTACTATTCGGTGCCAACCTTCATCTTCTATCCGCTGCTGGTGGCGTTGCTCGGGCTCGGCAAGGCGCCACTGGTGGTGCTGGGCGTTCTCTCTGCCGTGCCGGCGGTCGTGATCTCAACGCTATCGGGGCTCGACAGCGTTGCCCCCGTCTTGATGAAGCTTTCTCGTGTGCACCGCCTGAGTTCGGGGCAGACGCTGTGGTGGATCATATTGCCCGCGGCATTGCCGCATCTCTTCACCGGGTTCAAACTGGCGCTCAGCTATGCCCTGATCGGTGTCATTGCAGGTGAATTCATCCTTTCCGGCACCGGCCTCGGCTACGCCATTTCCTTCGCCTATCAGAGCTTCGACAATCGCACGATGTACGGCGTGATGCTCTTCGTGTTGCTGATAGCAGTGACCGCCAACGGAATTCTTTATGTCTGGGAGGGGCGGCTGGCGCGCCGCCGTTCACAGGGATGAGCGACCTCTCGCTGCAAAATAACCAACCCCGGCTCGATCCGCGCCGCCGCGTTCGCGCCTTTGACGCTGTCGTGCTTGCTCTGGTGATTTTGGCGCTATGGCAGGCGATCGGCAGCTGGACGCAGGGCATGGCGGTTTCACCGCCGTTGCAAACGCTGGCGTATCTGTTCGGCCTGCTCCACACCCGCATGTTCTGGGAACATGCCGCGGCGACGCTGGAGGCGTTCCTTCTGGCCTTCGTGCTGTCGGCACTGCTCGGCCTGGCGCTCGGCCTGATCCTTGGCGTCAGGCGCTTTGCCGGCGAAGTCGCGGAGCCGATCCTCGCCGGCTTTTATACCATCCCAAAAGTGACGCTCTATCCGGTTGTGTTGCTGCTCTTTGGTCTCGGCATGTCCGCCAAAGTGGCCTTCGGCGTCATGCACGGGCTAGTGCCGATGACCTTGTTTACATTAGGCGCCGTGCGCAACTTGCCGCCGGTGCTGGTTCGCACGGCAAAAGTGCTGCGGCTTTCGCCTGAACGCACCATGCGCTGGATACTGGTGCCGGCCTGTCTGCCTGACATCGTCAACGGCCTTCGGATCAGTTTTTCACTAAGCCTGCTTGGGGTACTGATCGGAGAAATGTTTTCGTCGCAGCGCGGCCTTGGCTTTCTACTAGTCAACGGCATGGCGCAAAATAATGTGCCGCTGTCGACGGCGATCGTGACCGTCATCGTCGCGGTCGCGATCCTGGCCAATACGATGATGTTGCGCGCCGGGAGGCGCTTCGCGGGACGACCGGACACTGCGGCCCGATAGGCCGCAACAGGAGAACGGCATGACAAGGCCAACGACGACTTTAAAGGCCATCTTCAACCGGCGCGAGGCGACGATTCTCGCTGGCGCCGGCAATGGGCTGTTCGCGCGGATCATCGAGGATCTCGGCTATGAAGCCGTCTATGTCACCGGCGCCGGGGTCGCCAACATGTATCTCGGCGCGCCCGATATCGGTTTGACCACGCTGACCGAAATCGCCAACCAGGTCGCGGCGATTTCGGATGCGGTCGCCGTTCCCTTGCTGGTCGATGCCGACACCGGCTTCGGAAATCCGGTCAATATGGTGCGCACTGTGAAGGTACTGGAACGAGCGGGCGCAGCCGGACTACAGATCGAGGACCAGGTCTTTCCGAAGAAGTGCGGTCATTTCGACGGCAAGGAGATCGTGCCGCTGGAAGAGATGCTCGCGAAGGTCAAGGCCGCCGTCGATACCCGCCGGGATGGTGACCTGCAGATTGTGGCGCGCACCGATGCACGCGCAGTCCTCGGCCTTCAGGCGGCGATCGACCGCGCTGGAGCCATGATCGAAGCCGGTGCCGACGTGACTTTCGTGGAAGCGCCAACCTCAGCCGAGGAACTGGCCCAGATTGCCAAAAGCCTTTCCGTGCCACAGGTCGCCAACATTGTGTTTGGCGGGCGTACACCGGAATTGGGCCGAAAGAAATTTGCAGAACTCGGCTTTGGCTGCGTGCTCTACGCGAATGCGGCCTTACAGGCAGCGCTCAAGGCGTCGTACGAAGTCTTGATGGCGCTGAAGCAGGATGGTTCGCTCGCTTCAGTGGCCGATCGTCTGGCCTCTTTCGCGATCCGGCAGCAGACCGTCTCCAAACCGAAATATGACGAGCTTGAACGCCGATATCGCGGCGGGTGATGCACCTGGAACGATCAACCATCTCAAGCCTCGTGCCAAACGCCCTTTGATATAAGCTTGCGGCTGAAGTCGCAAAGAATATCGTGAAAGCGCTCTGCGGCCACGCCAAGCGGCCGGGATTTAGGCCGCGCCGACAACCATGTGACGAAGAGATCGGATATCGGGCTTATGGAAACGCGCTTCAGCTTCAGAAGCTCGCGCACGCCGCACATCGGGAGTACGGTGTAGCCAAGTCCTGCGGTGACGAGATCGGTCATCAAGGGCAAGGTATTCGCCTCGAAGCGCACATTGGCCGTCAGGCCGTGTACGCCAAGCCTGTCCTCGACCATCAGCCGCAAACTGTTCGGCCGCATGGTGAGGATTAAAGGCAGGCCTCCAAGCGCCCTGATTGGCGTCTCCTTTCGCATCGACAGCCTGGCGCCGGCCGGGCCTACCAGCACCAGCCGCTCACGGCCGAGAATTTGCGACACGGTGCCGTGCGTCGGCTCCGTCGTATTGGTAATGGCAAGGTCGAGGATTCCGTTCGCAACGAGATCGCGTAATTGACCGCTGGTCTCTTCAACGAGACGGATCGCGACGCGCGGATAGTCATGGCTGTACTGCTTGATGAGCGGCACCGCGATCAGGCCGCGCGGCGAGGGCGGTATTCCGAACGCAACCTCTCCTGCGGGCTCGACGGAAACGGCGGTCACGCCGGTCTTGAGCAGTCGCAACTGGCGTTCGATGCTTTGCAGGCCCTCGTGTAGCTGCTTTCCGGCTTCGGTCAGCAACATGCCACGGCCGCCCCGTACGAAGATCGGGATCTGAAACTCCTGTTCGATCGCCTGGATCTGCCGGCTTAGGGTCGGCTGCGACACACGCAACGATTGCGCGGCGCTGGAGAGATTGCCGTGTTCGACCACCGAGAAGAAGTACTTGATCTTCCGCTGGTCCATGGCCAACCCTCCCGCGGCTCAAACTATACGATTGTTGAATAGATTGTATCGCAAAAATTCGATTGATGCATGCTAGTGCGATTGTTAGGCTTTTGCCTCGCAATGGCGCGTAGCGGAGCTGATCATGAGGGGCCTCAAGCAAATCTGCATCATTTTTGCGTCTCTGCTTCTGGCGGCGCAGATTTCAGCTAAGGCGCAGGAAAATATCCGCATCGGCGTTCTGTTGCCGCTGACCGGCCCGCTCGCCAAGAACGGTCTTGAGAACTGGGAGGCGATGCAGATTGCCCGCGACATGATCAACGAGCGCGGCGGGATCAACGGCCGCAAGATCGAATATCTGCAGGGCGACGCCAACACGCCGAACGCCGCGATCAGCGAGACCGAGCGCTTGATCACCAAGGATGGCATCAAAATCACAACTGGGTCCTTTGCCTCCCCGATCGCGATTGCGGTCAGTCAGGCGGCGGAACGTCACGGCGTATTCCACTGGGAGACGACGGGTGCGGCCGAAATCATCACGCGTCGCGGCTTCAAGCACACGTTCCAGGTCGGCGCGCCGGCGCGCAAATACGGTCAGGCTGCGGTCGATTTCATCGTCGACGACCTCGCCAAGCGGCTGAACAAGCCGGTCAATACGCTCAAGATCGCCTTGTTGTGGGAGAACCGCGCCTTCGGAAAATCCGTCGGTGACGGCATTCGCGCCTATACCCAAAGCAAAGGCATCAAGCTTGCCTACGACGAAGGCTATGACCAGACCGCGACGGACATGACGCCCATCGTGCAGAAACTGAAGGATGTCGCGCCCGACATCGTGATTGCGATCTCGTTTCCCAATGACGCGATCCTGTTCCAGCGCAAGGCCAAGGAACTTGATTTCAACGTCGCGGCTTTCATCGGGGTCAGCGCCGGTTATTCGTCGCCTGACTTGCGGGAATCGATCGGCGATTCCGTGAACGGCATCTTTGTCGCCGACTTTCCGCCGAAGGTGAACGCCGCTGTTCTGACGCCCGAAACACGGAAAGTCGCCGACGAATTCTACAAACGCTACGAAGCCAAGATGAAGCGGCCGCCGGCCGGACATGCGGCGGCAGGTTTTTCGGCAATCTGGGCGCTGTTCACGGACGTGCTGCCGAAGGCCAAGACGTTCGAGCCGGATGAATTGCGCGACATCGCACTGAAGCTCGATCTGCCGGCTGGATCGCTGGTCAACGGCAGCGGCATCAAGTTCACTAATTTTGATTGGCCCGACGATCCCAAGGATGCGGGCCAGAACCTGCGCGCCTCGATCGGCGTATGGCAATGGACCAAGACCGGCAACGAGGAGGTCTTCCCGGCTGCGCTCGCAACGCATCCGCCAATCATGGTGCCGCTCCCGGACTGGAGCAAGCGTTGATTCCGGGCCAGGCGGCTGACGTGCTTTGCTCAGCCGGCGGAACGCGCATGTGAGCACGATCGTCCAGCTCGTCATTTCCGGTCTTCTGATCGGGAGCATCTACGCGCTGATGAGCATCGGCCTCACCTTGATTTTCGGCGTCTTGCGCGTCGTCAATTTTGCCCACGGCGAATTCCTGATGATTGCGATGTACGGCGCCTGGGCGTTCAGCAAACTGCTCGGCCTCAACCCGTACGTTGCAGCGATTGCCGTCGTCCCGGCGATGTTCCTGTTCGGCGCGCTGGTGTATCGGCTCGTCATCGGTTCGGCGCTGGAGAAGCCACATCTGGTGGTGGTTTTCGCCACCATGGGCCTGTCGATTTTCTTGCAGAACGTCGCGCTGATGGCGATGACCGCCGATCTCCGCGACGTCCCTCCAATCTTTGCCCGCTCGATTGTGATCGACCACATCTATATCAAGGGCGAGCTGTTGATCGGCTTTATCGTTACGCTCGGTTGTACGATCGCCTTGCGATGGCTGCTCAAGCATACCTTTCTCGGCAAGGCCATTCGCGCCACCGTGCAGGACGGCGAGGCTGCGCAATTGATGGGAATTGCGGTTCCGAAAATCTTTCTCATCACGTTTGCCGCGGGCTCGGCACTGGTCGGACTCGCGGCTTGCGTGATGATCCCGCTGTTTTCGGTGTTTCCGACCGTCGGATTGAATTTCGTGCTGATTGCCTTCGTGATCGTCGTGCTCGGAGGCATGGGCAGCATCGAAGGGGCGTTGCTCGGCGGCTTCTGCGTCGGCGTGGTGCAATCGGTGAGCGCCTACTATGTCGCGCCGGCGTTCGGGCAGTTGTTCTTCTTCCTGCTGTTCCTGCTGGTCATGATCTTTCGGCCGAACGGCCTGCTCGGTCAAAAGGGCGCAGCCACGCTCGGGATGAATGAGTAACGCCAGATGACGACGCTGCCCGCGAAAACGCATCTGTTGTCGGGAATATGCGGAATGCCCCAACGCGGGCGGCTTTCGTGGTTTGAGATCATCCTGCTTACGGGCTGCGTGGCCTGGGTCGCTTTTGGCCTGCTGCCGACGTTGCAGGACGTGGTTGTTCTGTCATTCCTGTTTGCCGGACTTGCGCTTGCCTGGAATATAGCCGGCGGTTGCGCGGGATTGATCTCGTTTGGTCACGCCGCGTTCTTTGGAATTGGCGCCTACACGTCGACCATTCTGTTTCAGAGCTATCATATTACGCCGTGGCTCGGGATTTTTGCCGGAGCCGCGGCTGCTGCCATGGCCGGCGCGGTGCTGTCGCTGATCTGCGCGCGACTGAAGGGACCGTTCTTCATCCTTTCATCGCTGGCGTTCGCGGAAGTCGTGCGCATCATCGCGCTGAACTGGTCGTCGGTGACCGGCGGGGCCGAAGGCCTGTCGATCCCACCGATGCCGGACCTCGCCAACATGGTGCTGGGCTCCAAGACCGCTTATGAGGCTCTGACGCTGGTCTATCTGCTGGTGGTTTACGCAATCACGCGCTGGCTCGAAGCGTCACGCTTTGGATTCTATCTGTTCGCCATTCGAGATAATGATGAGGCTGCGGCGGCGGCCGGCATCAATCCGCTCGTAGGCCGCTCATTGGCGATGGCGCTGAGTGCGGCTCTGACCGGGGTCGGGGGCACGCTTTTCGCCCAGTATTTTCTCTATCTTGATCCGACGTATGTGATCTCGCCTGAATTGTCGTTTCAGTTTGCGTTACTGCCGGCGGTCGGCGGGCTTGGTACCGCCATCGGGCCGATCCTCGGTTCGTTCCTGATCACGCCGCTGTCGGAATTACTTCGCGCCAACCTCGGCAATGCCGTCGCCGGATTGCATCTCGTGATCTACAGCGTCGGGCTCATTGTCGTGATGCTGTATTTCCCGACGGGAATAGCCGGTGCGCTCGAAAAACTTAAGCCACGAAAGCCGCAACCATGAGCGCGCTACTGGAAATTCAAGGCATCACGCGGACATTTGGTGCGACCCGCGCCGTCGATAACGTGTCCTTTGCGGTGCAGGCCGGCGAGCTACTCGGATTGATCGGGCCGAATGGCGCAGGCAAGAGCACGCTGTTCAATTTGATCGCAGGCGTCATGTCGCCGTCCGGGGGCAAAATCGTGGTCGACGGCACAGACGCCACCGGATGGAAATCATATGCCATGGCGCGGGCCGGCGTCGCCCGTACCTTTCAGATCCCGAAGCCTTACCGGCAATTGTCAGTCATCGAGAACGTGATGATCTCAGCCTTTCTGCGCGAGCCGTCGGTGGCGGGTGCGCGCGAACTGGCCGATCGCACGTTAAGCGACCTTGGACTGGCGCCTTATCGCGACCGGCCGGCCAGCGAATTGACGGTCGGGCTTTTAAAACGGCTGGAAGTGGCGCGAGCGCTCGCGATGCGGCCGAAGCTCGTGCTGTTCGATGAGATCATGGCGGGCCTGACCCCGACCGAGGTCGGAGCCATGACGGAGATCGTCGCCGGCCTGCCGGGGCGCGGGATTACCGTGATCTGGGTCGAGCATGTTCTATACGCGATCATGAAGACGGCGACGCGCATGGTGGTGATCAACCGCGGCAATGTGATCGCGCAAGGCGCGCCGGCTGAAGTGGCCCGCGATGCCCTGGTTGTCAAAGCCTATCTCGGCGAGGAGATGCAGCTTGCTTGAGGTAAAAAGCCTTGATGCATTCTATGGCGCGGTGCAGGTGCTGCACGGCATCAACCTCATTGTGAAAACCGGTGAGATCGTGGGCCTGGTCGGCGCCAACGCCGCCGGCAAAAGTTCACTGATGTTCTCGCTGGCGGGGTTGCGAACCGCATGCCGGGGCGAAGTATTGCTGGACGGTGCGCCCATCCAGGAACTCGCGCCGTGGGATCGACCTTCCAAAGGCCTTGTGCTGGTGCCCGAACGGCGGCGGTTGTTTCCTTTCATGACGGTGCTCGAAAACCTCGAAGTCGGCGCCTACGCACCTGCGGCGCGCGCAGCGATGGCGCAATCCCTTCAGGAGGTTTTCGCGCTATTGCCGACCCTTTCCGAGCGGCGCAGCCAGATCGCGGGCTCGATGAGTGGCGGCGAACAGCAGATGCTGGCGATCGGCCGGGCGCTGATGGCGCGGCCCCAAGTATTGCTGCTCGACGAGCCGACCGAAGGGCTCGCGCCGATCTATGTGAAGCTCCTGTTCGATTTGATCGCCGATCTGCGCCGCAAGGCCCTTACCATCCTGATCGTCGAACAGAACGTCCACCACGTGCTGCGAACGGCCGACCGCGCCTATGTTCTCGAAAACGGGCGGATCGCCATGGAGGGCGAGGGCCCTGCGCTGCTCAACGACGACCGGCTCAAGACAGCCTATTTGGGACTTTAGTCATGATCACCGATATCCATTGCCATTACGTTCCGGATCAGTTCTTCAAGTTCGCGCGTTCGCGCTCCGAGTTCGCCATCGCGATCAAACGGCAGGAAGGCGACGCGATCGATCTCGATATCCGCGGCATGCACTTCGGCCTGAACACGACCTTTTTCGACATGGAAAAGCAGGTCGAGCGAATGCAGCGCGACGGAATCGAGCGCGTGATGTTGTCGCTCGCGACGCCGTTCATCGATTATCATCTTGACGCGGCGCTCGCGGTCGAGGCGGCGGTGTCGTTCAATGACGGATTGGCGGCGGCGATCGCGCCGGATCGCACCCGCTTTGGCGGCTGGGCGCTGCTGCCGATGCAGGATCCGGAGGCGGCCGCGCGTGAGCTACGCCGCTGCGTCCGCGATCATCGCTTCATCGGCGGCCACATCGCCTCCAACGTTCGTGGCCTCTATCTGAACGACAGCAAATTTACCCCGATCTTCCAGGCCGCCGTCGATCTCGGCGTTCCTTTGTTCGTGCATCCGGCCGACCCCCTGGGCAAGGACCGGACAAACGAATATGAGCTCACGATCGTCGCGGGCTATCTGTTCGACAGCACGATCAATATTCTGAAAATGATCTGTTCGGGTTTTCTCGACCGCTGGCCGACGCTCAAGCTGGTCTGCGCCCACGGTGGGGCGTTCAGCCCAGCCCTGCGGGCGCGTATGCAGCGCGAGGTCGATACCAACCCCCAGCTCAAGCGTACCCTGACCAAACCGGTCGGCGGTTATCTGCGGCAGCTTTACGTCGATTCCATCTGCTTCGAGCCGGCGATGCTGCGCTACGTGACGGAGGTAATTCCGCTCGAGCAGATCATGCTGGGCAGCGATTCGCCTTTCCCGCTTGGCGAACCGCATCCGGTGATCTTCGTTCGCAACGCCTTGTCGGCCGATCAGGCCAAACTCGTGCTGGAAGGTAATTTCGAACGGCTAATAGGAGGCTGACATGGACATCAGGCGCATCTGGCTCTGCAAGGACGTCGTGTTTGCGGAAGGCGGTTTGCCCGCGCTCAAACCCGTCACGCGGGTTGCGGCCTGCGCCGTCATCGCGAACCCGGCGGCCGGTCACGCGCTGGACGATCTTTCCGAGCTCGTTGCCTTCGGCGCCGATCTCGGCGCGCGGCTGGTCAAGGAGGCGCAGGCACTCCTGCCCGGGCCCGCGATCTCCTATGGGAAAGCAGCGATCGTGGGGACGTCGGGCGACATCGAGCATGCGGCAGCAATCCTCCATCCGCGGATGGGCAAGCCGATGCGGGAGGCGATCGGAGGCGGGCAGGCGATCATTCCTTCGAACGTGAAGATCGGCGGCGTTGGTTCGGCGATCGATATTCCCTTGGGGCACAAGGACGATGTTTGGTCGTTCGATCAAATTGACACGCTTAGCGCCATGGTTCCCAATGCGCCCCGGCCCGACGAGATCGTGGTGGTCGTTGCACTGGCGGATGGCGGCCGGCCGCGTCCGCGCGTCGCGAAATCGGGTGCCGTGCCGCCGGCACTGACTGTTTAATAGCTCGGAGTCATTATGACCAGGAAACCTGCTTTTCAGGCCTCGCCCACCAATCCGAACATCCAGGAAATCCAGACCGAGCCGGAACGGCGAGTAGACATGCCATACGCGCCGGCGATGCGGGTCGAAAGCCCCTGCGGATTGCTGTTCATCTCGGGCGCGACGCCATCGCCGCTCTATCACAAGCATCCGCACGTCATCTCCGAGCACGATCACCCGAACCGCATCGAAGACCAGACCCACCGCGCGATGGAGACGATCAAGACCATTCTGGAGCACGAGGGCTTGACCTGGACCGACGTCGTCAAGGTCACGAAATACCTGACCGATATCCGCGATCAGGACGGAATGGTCGCCGTGCTCAAGGAATATTTCGGATCGTGGACGCCAGCCAGCACGACGATCTGCATCAATCAGCTTTCGACGCCCGGCGCCCGTATCGAGCTGGATATGATTGCCGCATTTCCGCCGGGGAAGTAAGACTTCAATGACCCAAGGAAACGTTCAACCCGCCGTCATGTAGCCCGTGGTCGCCATGGCGATCTCGCCACGGTGCCGGGTGGACTTCCCGATAAACGCAAGATAACGCCGGAAAGGCCAGCCCGCGCATCCCGCGGGTTGCTTGCATTGCAACAAAGATGCCGGTTAAATCCGATACAACGCATCGTTCGGGATCCCTGCGATTCCGTTTCAAACTTGGGGAACCAGTGGTGTTCAACTATCGTAGGATACGCTTGCTGCCGCTCCTCGGCCTGTTCCTGGCAGGGTGTTTGCTGGTCTCGCCGCGCCTTGCTCACGCACAACTCGCTGACGGTGACACCACATGGGCGGTGATGGACCTTACATCGGCGATAGATCGGGCCATCGAAGAAAGCAAGGAGGGCCCGGAACTGCGCGAAAAGGTGGTGCGCCGTTTTTCCGAGTGTTCGCTTATGTATGGAGGTCTTTCAACGCTGACTTCCAATGTCGAGGTTAAGAAGAATTACGTTAAGGCCCAGGTAGCAACCATGGAGATTGAATCGGCGATTGCGAAGCCATTGCAATCGGAAAAGAGGCTGGAACTTGAAGAAGAGGCCCGAAGATCGGTAGCAACGATGTTGCGTTCCATAAGCGTGGAACGCGACAAAGAAGTAGGTCCACTTCTCAAGAAGTGCAAAGCGCTGAATGATTTCAAGGAACTGAAAAATGCTTTGCGCGAGCTTTCAGCCCAATAGACGGGACAGCGGGCATGAGACCGCCGCGGCGCTATCTTGAATCGCGTCGACTTGGACGCGGCGAGCTGGAATTATCCGATGCTTAGCCGACGCTTACCAGCCCTTCCGACGCATTCGCGCTGAGAAACGCTCTGATGTCTTCGCTTGACCGCGCGGGGCTGAACAGAAATCCCTGCATCTCGTCGCACTTGAGATGTCGAAGCATGCTTCGCTGCTCTTCGGTCTCGACGCCTTCGGCGGTGGTGATCATCTTGTGCTCAAAAGCCATGGCCACGACGGCTCGCACAATGCCTGACGATCCGCGCTCCCGGGTCAAACTGGACACGAACGAGCGGTCGATCTTTATCTTGTCAAAGGGGAAGCGCTGCAAGTAGCTAAGGGAGGAATATCCGGTCCCGAAATCGTCAAGCGCAACGCGGACGCCGATCGCCCGCAACTCATGCAGGATCTTCAGGGCAGCCTCATCGTCCCCGATCAACACGGCTTCGGTTATCTCCAATTCAAGCCGGCGAGCCGACAATCCGGTTTCCGCAAGCGCAGAGACGACCCTCAGCGCGAGAAGACCGCTTTTGAACTGGATAGGCGAAACGTTGACCGCCAGCTTGATGTGGTCGGGCCAACTTGCTGCCTCTCGGCAGGCCTTCCGGAGAACGTACTCGCCGAGGTGATCGATCAGACCGGATTGTTCCGCCACCGGAATGAAGTCAGCAGGCGAAACGAAACCGCGTTCTGCGTGATTCCATCTGGCCAAGGCCTCGCAACCGACGACCTTGTTATGGTGCAGGTCGACGATCGGCTGATAGTAAACGTCGATTTGCCCGGCCTCGATGGCCTTTCGCAGTTCCGTTTCAAGAAGCCGGCGCTCCTTGGCCTTTTTCTCCATGCCGGCCTCAAAGAAGCGGTGGGTTCTGCGGCCCGACGATTTAGCTTCGTACATCGCTAGATCTGCATTTTGCAGAATCTGGTCCGAGGAGCTTCCGTCGGCAGGCGCTATCGCGATCCCGATACTGGAATCGACCGTGAGCTGATGTCCTGCGCAATCATGCGATTGACGAATGGCTTCATGGATGCGGTGAACGAGCGCCGGCACATCGTCCCTGCCCTTGACGCCCGAGGCCAAAATGGAAAACTCGTCTCCTCCGAGCCTCGCCACGAATTCATTCGATTCGAGACATGCGTGAATATTTCGTGCCATCGATCTCAGCAATTCATCGCCCACGTGATGGCCAAGCGAATCGTTGACGGTTTTGAATTCATCGATGTCCAGAAACAGTACTGCAAGCTGGCTGTCATCGCTGCATCGGCCTATCTCTTCCTCGAGCCGCTTGAGGAAGAGGGCCCGGTTCGGCAGATCGGTCAGCGTGTCGTAATGGGCTAACTTGATGGTTCGCTCTTCGGATCGGCGTTGCTCCGTTACATCCTCGATCGTGGACACCCAGCCGCCCTCGGAAAGAGGCTGATTGACAACTTGCATCCATCGTCCGTCGGGAATGCGCACGACGTTATGGGAGACTTCGCCGACCCTGCGGGCCTCTTTGATCATCCTGCAGTACTCATCGACGTCGCCGCTGAACGTTCCGTTTTCCTTTCGGTATTGGACAATATCTCGCAAGAGGCGGCCAGGCTTGATCGTGTCTGAGGACAGCCCGAACATCTCGAGATAGCGGCGGTTGCAAATCACCAGTCGCTCAGACGAATCGAAAAGAAGAAGCGCCTGGGTCATATGATTTACCGCAACATCCAGCCTCCGGTGCTGCCGCTTCAGATGCAGGGTAACAAACCAAAGCATCAGGGAGATCACGCCTGCCGTCGCGCAGGCGGCCCACAACAGAGCACGAGTCTGCTC
>NZ_JBAVCF010000465.1:0-6516 GCF_049586575.1 Bradyrhizobium sp. | reverse complement strand
CCGATCATCAGCGGCACGAACCAGTTGCCGAAGCCGCCGATCATGGCCGGCATCACCATGAAGAAGATCATGATCAGGCCGTGCGAGGTCACGAAGACGTTGTAGAGATGAGTCTGGTGGAAGATCTGCACGCCCGGATACATCAACTCGGCGCGGATCGCGATTGACATGGCAGCGCCGATGATCCCGGCGATGATCGCAAACACCAGGTACATCGTGCCGATGTCCTTGTGGTTCGTGGAATAGACGTAGCGCCGCCATCCGGTCGGATGGTCGTGGGCATGATCGTCATGGGCGTGATCGGTGTGAGGCGCTGCGGTGGTTGCCATTTTTAAATCCTGCCTTGCAATCCTTCTTGAGACCCTGCGGTCTTCGTCCCCTATCCGTCCGCGCGCATTGGCCCTGACGGAGATCTGCGGCTAGCCCGAAGGCCAGCCGTTCGGCTCATTGCGCCGCTGTACCTGCCGAAGCGAACGAATTCTCCGGGTTGGCGGCAAACTTCTTCTTGGCGTCTTCGACCCACGCCGCGAAATCCTGATCGCTGACGACCCTGACCGCGATCGGCATGAAGGCGTGATCCTTGCCGCACAGTTCCGAGCATTGGCCGTAGAACATGCCGGTCTTGGTGGCCTTGAACCAGGTTTCGTTAAGGCGGCCCGGAATAGCGTCGATCTTGATGCCGAAGGCCGGCACCGCGAAGGAATGGATCACGTCCGCACCGGTGGTCTCGATCCGGATGATCTTGTTGACCGGCACGACCATTTCATTGTCGACGCCGAGCAGGCGGGGCTGCTTGTTCTCGGCCAGCAGCGAATCGAATTCGAACTTGCCGTTGTCGGGATAGGCGTAAGTCCAGTACCACTGCTTGCCGGTCGCCTTGATCGTAAGGTCCGCCTTGGGAATATCGAGTTCCTCGAACAGCAGGCGGAACGACGGCACGGCAATCGTGACCAGAATCAGCACCGGAATGAGCGTCCAGGCGACTTCGATCAGGGTGTTGTGAGTGGTCCGCGACGGAACCGGATTGGCCTTGGCGTTGAACTTGATGACGACGGCGACCAGCAGCCCCAGCACAAACAGTGTGATGACGATGATCAGGACCGACAGCCAGTTATGGAACGAAGTGATGTTGTCCATAACGGGAGAAGCCGACCCTTGCAGCTTGTACTCCCACGGCGCCGGCTGGCCCAATTCGGCAGACGCCTTTCCGCAAGCACCCATTGCGGTGGCAACCACCGCCCAACCCAGCAACCGACGGCCGATTTGGCCCTTCGACATCTTCATGCCGCTCGCGCTCCCTTGATAAATCCCTCGCGCATCCCGCCGGAGGGCAAAGAATGGCGCATCATTCGGCCACCCCGACAAACGGCCTTGGCATGCACCTCGGAAGCACACGGGCCTGATCGCTGGAATGCGTCGAAATCCAGCCTCTCAAACCATAATTCCAAGGGCATCGCAATGCAGTAGTACGGCCTACAGCTGTGCATCACCGGCTATTATGCAGATGCCGCATTTTCGCGCGAAATCAGCATAAACTCGCGGTTGGACGCCCGGTGACGGCTTGACAGGCCGGTTACCGGATGTACGCACAGAAATGTCGCGCTTGAGAGGTCTGATTCGTTGATTGATGCCCCAATGGCGCCCGGTCAGCCATCAAGGCGCCGTCATTGCCGTATCAGTCCGGTCACGACCGGCTTTGCCGACGACATAAGCCGAAGAAATATCAAGGGATCGACCCTGATGGGGCCTTCGAAATACCCGACTAGTTCCAGCCAACCCCGCAACGGATCGGCCGCCTCGCGCTGGGTCTGCGGAATGGCGACAGGTTTAGCCATTTTTTGCTGGTTCGGCCTGACGACGCCGGCCAGCGCCCAAGGCGCGGTCCGCTCGGTCCACGGCGACTGGCAGATTCGCTGCGATACGCCACCCGGAGCACAAACCGAGCAATGCGCGCTGATCCAGAGCGTGGTAGCCGAGGACCGCTCAAATGCCGGCCTGACCGTCATTGTGCTCAAGACCGCGGATCAAAAGAGCAAACTGATGCGGGTGGTTGCGCCGCTCGGTGTGCTGCTGCCCTCCGGCCTTGGCCTGAAGCTCGATAATGTCGACGTCGGCCGCGCCGGCTTCGTCCGGTGCCTGCCCAACGGCTGTGTCGCCGAGGTCGTCATGGACGACAAGCTTCTCGGCCAGTTGCGAAGCGCCAAGACCGCCACTTTCATCATCTTCGAGACCCCTGAGGAGGGAATCGGCTTCCCGCTCAGCCTGAACGGGCTCGGCGAGGGCTACGACAAATTGCCGTGAGGCATTGTGCCTCGCTTTATGCCACGCCTCGCCCCTCCCCATCGCAGACCATCGCACCTATTTTGGAGCAAGTGGCGTGGGTCACACGAGCCGGAGCGGATCCGGGTTACCGCAATGTAAGACGACCGCTCCGCAGGTTTTTGGTTAACTGACCGACGCCGGAGTTTGGGGGTTGCACGTAGCCCAAAGGTTGTCGGGCGCAAAGCTGGACGACAGAAAAATTGGAGTACGCATGACACCCCCGACTTCGCTTCTCGATCGCGCCAATCTTGACCGGGATTCCGTGCGGCAACAGATCACGCGGGGTCTTTCCGGCGCCGACGACGGTGAGTTGTTCCTGGAATACAGCCAGACCGAAGCCCTGATGTTCGACAACGGACGGCTGAAGCAGGCGACCTACGACACCAGCCAGGGTTTCGGCCTGCGGGCGGTGAAGGACGACGCGGTCGGCTATGCGCATTCTTCCGACGTTTCGCTGCCGGCGCTGATTCGCGCCACAGACGCCGTTGCAGCCGTCCGCGGCGGCTATAGCGGGACGTTTGCCTCTCCGCCCCCGCACACCAATGTGCGGCTCTACGGCGATGAAAATCCGCTGGACGGGCCGGGTTTCGAGACCAAGGTCAAGCTGCTCGCCGAAATTGACGCCTATGTCCGCCAAAAGGAACCGCGGGTCCGTCAGGTCACGGTCAGCCTGGGCGCCACCTGGCAAGTCGTCGAGATCCTGCGCCCCGATGGCGAAAGCTATCGCGATATCCGCCCGCTGGTGCGGGTCAATATTTCCGTCGTCGCCGGCCAGGGCGACCGCCAGGAGAGCGGTTCCAGGGGGTACGGCGGCCGCGAAGGCTATGCCCGCTTCATCGACACCAAGGCCTGGCGCGAGGCCGCCGATGGCGCGATCCGCGAGGCGCTGGTCAATCTTGAATCGGTCCCGGCGCCCGCCGGCGAAATGGATGTGGTGCTGGGGGCGGGTTGGCCCGGCGTGATGCTGCACGAAGCCGTCGGCCATGGGCTCGAGGGCGACTTCAACCGCAAGAAGACCAGCGCTTTCGCGGGCCTCATGGGCCAGCAAGTGGCCGCCAAGGGCGTCACCGTGGTGGACGACGGCACCATGGCCTCGCGCCGTGGCTCACTCTCGATCGACGACGAGGGCACGCCGACCAACCGCACGGTGCTGATCGAGGACGGCATTCTCGTCGGCTACATGCAGGACCGGCAGAATGCCCGGCTGATGAACATGAAGCCGACCGGCAACGGCCGCCGCCAGGGCTATGCCCACGTGCCGATGCCGCGCATGACCAACACCTACATGCTCGCGGGCGGCCGCGATCCGGCGGAAATTCTCGCCTCGGTCAAAAACGGGATCTATGCCGCGAATTTCGGCGGCGGCCAGGTCGACATCACTTCCGGCAAGTATGTGTTCCAGTGCACCGAGGCCTACCGCATCGAAAACGGCAAGGTGGGCGCGCCCCTGAAAGGGGCGATGCTGATCGGCAACGGTCCGACCGATATGCATCGCATCACCATGATCGGCAACGACCTGGCGCTCGACACCGGGATCGGCACCTGCGGCAAGAACGGTCAGGGTGTTCCGGTTGGCGTCGGCCAGCCGACGCTGCGGATGGAACGTATTACGGTTGGAGGTACCGGTTCATGACGATGGAACGGCAATCGATCGCCACGCGTGCGCGCGGCTGGGGCGCTCAACTCATCCAGTTTGCTGCCGCGCTGGGACTGGTTTTTCTCGCCAAGGGCGCTATCGCCGAACCGTTCTATGTCCCCTCAGGGTCCATGGAGCCGACACTTCTGATCGGCGATGCTCTGCTCGCCTCGAAATTCCCGTACGGCTACGGCACGGCCTCGCTGCCGATTCAGATCAATCTCCCTGAGACCGGCCGGGTGTTCGGCAACCCGCCCAAGCGTGGCGATGTCGTGGTATTCCGCTGGCCCGGCGATCGTTCACAGGCCTGGGTCAAGCGCGTCGTGGGATTACCCGGCGACCGCATTCAAATGCGCCAGGGCCAGCTTTTCATCAACGATCGCGGCGCATCGCTGAAGCCCGACGGCATCGGCCAGGTGGAAGACGAGCACGGCGAATATGAGCCCGCCCGCCGCTTCATCGAGACGTTGCCGGGCGGAGTGAGCCACGCGATTTTCAAGATTCGCGACAACGGCCGGCTCGACAACACCGCTGAGGTGACCGTGCCGCAGGGCTATCTGTTCGTCATGGGTGACAATCGCGACAACTCCGCCGACAGCCGCGTTCCGCTGCGCGATGGTGGCGTCGGGTTTTTGCCGATCGACGATCTGGTCGGCCGCGCCGACGCCGTGATCGGATCTTGGGATCTCGGCATCCGCGGCCAGCCGATATGGACGTGGCTATCCGGCTTCCGCCTCGCGCGGTTTTTCACCTCGGTGCATTGACCTCATTCGGTGCAGCAGGCGCCTTTGCCGTCCTGCTGCACCGGTGGGCACGGCACCGAGCCATATGAGCAGAACACGCAACAATCGCCGGGCAGCGGTTTGAGCTTCTCGCCGCAGCCCTTGCAGACGTAGAAAAACTGACACGCATCCGTCGGCATGGTTTCGCTGGCCTGGAAGCCGCAGTTCGGGCAAGTAAGCGTAGACTCTACTTGCATTTGATCTCCGCTCCCCGACTAAAACGATGTCGTCAAATCCGTCAGCCATTGCGGCGAGGCTTCGACCAGCGCCGCCTCTACCCGCTTGTCGGCGCCGCTGACGATCGCGACGCCAATCACGATGAAGGCCGCCCCCAACAGGCCTTTACCGAGTTTCCCGGCCGACATCAGGTTGGTGCGCACGCGCATCAACGTCGCCCGCGACAATAATCCGAGCAGCACGAGCGGCAAAGCGGCGCCGACGCCGAACACCACCATCGTCAGTGTCACTCTCGGCAGATCATGTCCCTGAGAGGCGAGCAGCGATGCGGCCCCCAGCGTCGGGCCGACGCAAGGCGACCAGACCGCGCCGAGCAGAAGGCCGATCGCGAACTGGCCAGCGAGGCCGGAGACCGCAGCGCCGCCGAAGTGACGGTCGGCCCATGCGGAAACGGGACTACCGGCGCTTGCCAGCCGCGCCTGCCACGATGGCACCAGAAGGATCGCGCCGAGCACAATCATGATCGCCGCCGCCGCGAGCCTGAACATGCCGGCATCGATGCCAAGCCCGAATCCCACGAGCGCCAGCAACAGGCCAAGCCCGGTAAAGGACAACGCCAGCCCGGCGGCCAGCGCCACCGCGCCAAGCGGATGGGCGGTCACCGCCGCACCCAATACGATCGGCACCAGCGGCAATACGCAAGGCGACAGGATCGAGAGGATCCCGGCGGCAAATGCCAGTGCGAGCGTGGTCACTTAAAAACAAAGCCCAGAATCAGAGGCTCTTGTCGAGCAGGGCCGCGATCGAGGCTTCCTTGGTGTCGCCGACGGAGCGTCCCTGCTCGGCGCTGCCCTTGAAGACGATCAAGGTCGACTGCATCCGCGCGCCAAACTCCTTGACGACCGGCTTCATCGCATCGAAATCGACGCGGAAAATCTTCAAGTCCTTGAATTTCGGCTCGGCGGTGAGCTTGTCGAGAATGGGATTCTGCGCCTTGCAGGTCGGGCACCAGTCGGCGTGGATTTCAACCAGGATCGGGCTGCCCGATGCCTGGGCCGCCTTGAACGCCTCGGCCGAAAATGGAACCGCCGTGTTGGCCCAGGCGGAGACCACCGGCGCAGCAACCGCCAAGACGCCGGCCAAGGCTCCCGCCATCAATGCCCCATTCAAAAACCTGCGTGTGATCATCGTCAGCTCCGTGGTTGGTGCCCGCCAGCCGCATTCGGTTGCGGCCGCGTTCGGGCCATAGGGTGTCTACGCCGCGAATGGGGGTAGTGTTACCTGACCACGCCGGACGTGAAGCCGGGCTTGCGCCGTGGCGGCTTGATTTCTTTCTTCAAAAAACAGTGAGCGTCCCGGCCCGCATATCCCGGACGCGCATAAGTCCAGGCCCGGCACTTATTGTCGGCGACACATGCGGCTTTGCAGACCTCGTCGCGTTCGCCCCGCTTGAGCTCAAAGGTGCGGTAATCGCCGCCGGCGCGGTCGATCGAGGTCTCGATCGCGCCATTGCGAGGTTCGACCACGCCCGCGCCGCGCACGCCGGACACGCAGCAATCATCTGCAATGCGCCCCGGCACGCTGTTCTTCAGCCAGCAG
>NZ_JBAVCF010000464.1:0-2286 GCF_049586575.1 Bradyrhizobium sp. | reverse complement strand
ACGGTGGGCGTCAGCGGCGACCTCCTGGCCCTCGGCATCTTCAAATATGCCGGCTTCCTCGTTGCCAACTTCAACACGGTCTTCTCGACTTCTGTCGCGGTGAACATCCTGCTTCCGGTCGGCATCTCCTTCTACACCTTCACCCAGATTGCGTTCCTGGTCGATGCCTACCGCGGCAAGGTCGCGCACTATGCGTTGCCGCATTACGCGCTGTTCGTGACCTATTTCCCGCACCTGATCGCGGGCCCGATCCTGCATCACCAGGATATGATTCCGCAGTTTGAATCGGCAGAGTCGAAGCGGCCGAATCCGCATCTGATCCTGTGCGGCCTGATCATTTTCGGGATCGGCCTGTTCAAGAAAACCGGGCTTGCCGACGGCATCCAGCCGCTGGTTGCGCTCGCCTTCAATCAGGCTGCGCCATCGTTCGACCAGGCCTGGATCGGCGCGCTGGCCTATACCTTCCAGCTTTATTTCGATTTCTCCGGCTATTCCGACATGGCGATCGGAATCTCGCTGATGTTCGGCATTTTCCTGCCGCTGAATTTCAACTCGCCCTACAAGGCGACCAGCATCATCGACTTCTGGCGCCGCTGGCACATGACGTTGTCGCAATTCCTGCGCGACTACCTCTACATTCCGCTCGGCGGCAACCGCCGCGGCTCGTTTCTGCGCTACGTCAACCTGATGATCACGATGCTGCTTGGCGGCCTCTGGCACGGCGCGGCCTGGACCTTTGTCGCCTGGGGCGCATTGCACGGCCTGTACCTTTGCATCAACCATGCCTGGATCAATTATGGGCCGCCAATCCCTAGGCGTTTGGCGCGGCCCGCCGGTGTCGCCGCGTTCCTCCTGACGTTCCTTGCGGTCGTCGTCGCCTGGGTCTTCTTCCGGGCCGACAGTCTCGCCTCGGCACTGTCCGTGTTGTCGCGGATGGCCGATCCCGGTCAGATCGTCTTCGGCCACACCGAGATGGTTGAAGCCGTGCTGATCGCGGTCTATGCCGCGATGGCCTGGTTCGCCCCGAATACGCAAACGATCATGGGCTATGACCACAAGAACAGATCGGTCGGCAAGGATTTCAGCGCATGGCGGGCGCGGCCGATCCTGCTTTACGGTGGAGCGGCGGCGTTTGCTTTCGGCGTTCTCGGCATCCAGCAACACAGCGAATTCATTTATTTCCGGTTCTGATGGTTCAATCGACCAAAGACCTGCTTCGTTTCCTGGCGGCGAGCCTGCTCATCATGCTGGCGGCGGCGGTGCTCACCTTTGTGGTCGATCCCTTGCAGCTCTTCCGCCCCTCGCGGCATTTCACCGCGATGTATTCGCACGACAGCCGTCTCCAGAACGCCGGGCTGATCAAGAGCCAGAAGTTCGACACGCTGTTCATGGGAACGTCGCTTGCGATCCATTTCCGCCAGAGCGACCTGGATCGCATTCTCGGCGTGAGATCGCTCAAGCTGGCCATGACCGGATCGGACTCGCGCGAACAGGCTTTTGTTTTGGCCGCGGCCATGGCGCGAAAGCCCAAGCGGGTGATCTGGGAAGTGGACGACTGGATCTTTCACGATGCGCCCGAGATCGACGCGAACGTCAACCTCCCGGCGGATCTCTACCGGGGCAATGCCAAGGGTATCGCCTCGTATCTTCTCAGCGGCGCCATGGCGCGCGAGGCATTGTGGATCGTGGTACGATCAATCCCGCCATTGGCGCCGGTCGCCGCGAGGCTTACAAGCGAGGTCATCTTCAAATTTCCGGTTTCCCGCGCCGACGAAATCAATACGCTCCAACCCGGCGACGGCGCGATCTATAATGCCAGGCGGTCGCTCGCCGCTTTCCGCTACATTACCGACCCGATCCGCAGCAAGTATCTCTTGGACGATACCGACTACGACATGAAAATTCGCGTCTTCGAGCGCGATGCGATTGGCCTGATCAGCGCCAATCCCGATATAGCCTTCGACATCTATTTGCCGCCTTACTCGATCCTGCAATGGGTGTCGCTGCGCGACACCTCGCCCGAAACGCTGCAAAGCGTCTTTGCGTTTTCAGACTATTTCTGCCGGCGGCTGATGGATTTCCCGAACGTCCGGCTATTCGATTTTCGCGCGTTGAGCAAAGTCACCCACGATCTGAACAACTATTCCGATGTGATCCACCATTCGCCCGATATCGATCTGGAAATTCTCTCGTGGCTCGCGCAAGAAAAATATCGCGTCGAGACGGCGGCGCCCACGGCGGCCCTCGACCAGCTCAAGGCGCAGGTCGAGGCGTACAGGGTCGATG
>NZ_JBAVCF010000463.1:0-6667 GCF_049586575.1 Bradyrhizobium sp. | reverse complement strand
GCCTTGACGTGCTGCGAGCGTTGTCGCGTGAAGCCGAGGCGGCCACGGGAATTCTGAAAACGCTCGCGCAGGAAACCAAAGGTTTACCGGGGGCGGGTGAGGCGGCGGCCTCGATCAGCCAGGCGTTCCGCAGGCCGGATGCCGAGAATGTCGCGCGCCTGGCAGTCGAGAAGCTTGCGCTGCTGGCCGCAACGGCTGCGCTGAATGCGACCTCGCCGCGCCATGGCGAATTATTCGCCCATACCCGCCTTGCCGGGAATCACGGTGGCATGTACGGCGCTGTGGATCTCACTCCTGACGACATCGGCCACTTGCTCGATCGCGCGCTACCGCAATGAGAAGAAGGGCTGGTGCCGCCCATTTGAAGTTCCTGCACAGCAAGCGGCAGACCGACCCAGGAACTTCAAATGGAAAAGCGGCACCAGATCAATAAGTTTGCTAGTGCCCATGACTTTCCGAAGTTCGTCAAAGGTGGGTGCTGAGGTTTAACACGAACTTCGGAAAGTGGGCACTAGTTGATGGACTCGCTTAATCCTGAAAGTTCTGTCGCGCTCGCGCCTGCGGTCGATGCGCTGCCAACCCTTCGCGTCTGGAAATTCTGGGGCACTGCATTCTGGGGTTTCGTTGTTTTCGCCGCGATGTTCGTCGGACAACTCGCGGTCGTGGGCTGGTTCCTGTTCCGGCATGGCGGAGCGATCAATCAGGAAAGCTTCAGCGAAGCTGTTCGTATCGTCGTCAGCAACGGCCTGACGATCTCGCTGTCGGTCATTACTGGGCTGCCGGCAGTGCTGCTGGCCCTGTGGATCGCGATCCGGATCAAGGGCGCACGGTTTGCAGACTATCTCGCGCTGCGCTCTTTCTCCTGGATCAATCTTGCTATCGGCGTGGTCGCGCTGTTCGTGCTGGTCATGGGGTGGGATACGATCTCGCGGGCGACAGGACGCGACGTCGAGCCGGGATTCATGGGTGACGTGCTGAAGACTGCCCGGGAAGACGGTGCGGTGTGGCTTCTGGTCGTTGCCTTCTGCGTGGCGGCGCCGATCACGGAGGAGTTTATCGCGCGCGGCTTTCTATATCGCGGCTGGTCGGAGTCGTTTCTAAGGGTACCCGGCGCGATCGTGCTGTCGTCGCTGGTCTGGACCGGCTTGCACCTGCAATACGACTGGTATTTCCTCGGCGAAGTCTTCTCGATCGGCCTGCTGCTCGGTTACCTGCGCTATCGCAGCAACTCGATCTGGCTGACCATCATCCTGCATGGTCTGAACAATCTTGCCGCGGTGATCCAGACCATGCTGCTCACCAACTCATAGATTGTTATTTGCGAGCCGGTCGAGTGCGCCCTGAAGAATGAAGATCGCCGCGTGTTCGTCGATCACCTTGGCGCGGCGGGCGCGGCTCATGTCCATCCCGATCAGTTCGCGTTCGACGGCGGCGGTCGAAAGCCGCTCGTCCCACAGTGCGATGGCAAGCTTCGTCATTTGCGAGAAATTGCGTGCAAAGGCGCGCGTTGACTGCGCGCGCGGCCCTTCGCTGCCGTCCATATTGATCGGCAGGCCGAGCACGAAGCCAACGGCGGCGCGCTCGGTCGCGATCTCGAGCAGGCGTGTGGCGTCAGCCTTGAAAGCCTTGCGCTGGAGGGTCGTTATCCCTGTCGCCAGCCGCCGGTCGGGGTCGGAGACTGCAATGCCGATGGTTTTGGTGCCGAGATCGAGCCCTATCAGCGCGCCGCGTTGAGGCCAACAGGCCATGGCATCGATCAGGGGCAGAATGGGAGCGGGCATGGCTAGTGGTCCGATTCTAGCATTCGCATCTCGTTGGGGCCGGCATGTTTGCGAATGTTTGAATCCAAGGACCACTAGTAACAATATTAAATCTGGTGGAGCTTTGGATTTGACGTTCGCTTACGAGTGCTTGTGTGGAAAGACGGCAAACGTCAAATCCACTCCACCAGTCGCATAACACGCAAGCTGCCCGGCTCGCAAAGCCTCGAAGCACTCCGGTCAAGCAGCGATTACGCGATCGGTGCCGTTCAGGCAGGAGGTGAAGCCATCCAGCGCGCTGTATTGATGGGCGCTATGGCGCTGAATGAAGAGCGTGTCGACGTTCGACCATGACGTATCGAGGGAGTGGGTGCTGACGTCCTTGCGCAACTCGCTGCGCTCGACCACGGCGCGCGGCAGCAGCGTGACGCCGACCCCCGCGGCAACGCAGCCGATCATGCCGTCGAGCGTACCAAGCTCGAAGCGGGTCGCCGAGGGCCAGCCGAAATCCGAAAACAGCTGTTCGAGACGCTGGCGATAGGTGCAGCCAGTTCGGAATACCAGCGCGGTGGGTCCCGATTCCGGCGTTCCGGCGCGCAAGGCGGCGAGAGTGGTGAAACGCCGCGCCGTCACCAGCACCAGCTCTTCGCGGAACGCGACGGTCGAAATGAGATCGGCATGTTCGATCGGGCCGGCGACAAAAGCGCCATCCAGCGCGCCGTCCAATATGCTCGCCATCAGGTCGGCGGTCGTTGCGGTCCTGAGCGTCAGTTGCACGGCCGGAAAGCGGTGATGGAACGCCGCAAGCAGCGGCGGCAGGCGAACCGCGGCAGTCGTTTCCATCGAGCCGATTGCCAGCGGGCCCTTCGGCTCGCCATCGTCGCGCGCGGCGAGCATGGCCTCGCGCGATAGCGCCGCCATCCGCTGGGCGTATGGGAGCAGCCGCCGGCCGGCGCCGGTCAACGTCATGCCGCGGCTGTGCCGTTCGAACAGCGCGACGCCCATTTCTGCCTCAAGTGCTTTCACCCGCTGGGTGACATTGGACTGCACCGTCTTGAGTTCTTCGGCGGCGCGGGTGATGCCGCCGTTGCGCGCCACGGCCGAAAACGTCAGGAGATCGCTCAACTCCATGGCCAAACCACCGTTTTCTTTTAGAGATGACTATCTTCTTGAATATTCACTTTTGAAGAAGACTAAGCCGCGCTAGCATGTCTGTCGAGAGGGACAAACATCCATGCCGATCGAAACACCGCTGACATCGCTATTGGGTATCAAGCATCCGATCCTTTCCGCGCCGATGGCCATCATCGCCGGCAGCCGGCTGGTCAAGGCGGTTGGCGAGGCGGGCGGCTTCGGCATTTTGGGCGGCGGCTATGGCGACAAAAATTGGCTCGAGCTCGAAACCGCCAAGCTGAAAGCTGTCGCCGCGCCGTTCGGCATCGGCTTCATTACCTGGAGCCTGGCCAAGCAACCCGAACTGCTGGACATTGCGCTGAAGGCAAAGCCACGCGCGATCATGCTGTCTTTCGGCGATGTCAGACCGTTTGCGCCCCGTATCAAGGCAGCCGGCAGCCTCCTGATCTGCCAGATCCAGACCGAGGACATGGCGAAACAGGCGCTCGATGCCGGCGCTGATATTTTGATCGCTCAAGGCACGGAAGCCGGCGGCCATGGCGCTTCGCGTACGACGCTCGATATCGTGCCCGCGGTTATCGATCTTGCGGCGGGCCGCGTGCCTGTCGTGGCGGCCGGTGGCGTCGCCGATGGGCGGGGACTCGCGGCCATGATGGTGCTGGGGGCGAGCGGGGTTCTGCTCGGGACACGTTTCTACGCCAGCGTCGAATGCGACGGCGCGGAGGAAGCCAAGCGGCGGATTTGCGCGGCGAGCAGCAGCGACACGGTGCGCGGCATCGTCTTTGACGTTTCGCGCAAGATCTGGTGGCCGGCGCCTTTCACCGCCCGCACCTTGATCAACGACCACGCGCGCCGATGGGGCGGACGGGAGACCGAGTTGATCCACAATGTCGAGGCCGTCGCGGCCGAGTACGCCACCGAACGCGATGCTGGAAATTACGACGTTGCGGCCGTCTTTGCCGGCGGAGCCGCCGGCCTGATCCATGACATTCCGCCGGCGGCCGAAATCGTCGAGCGGATCGCGCGCGAAGCCGATCAAATTCTCAGCGGGCAGCGCAACTTCCCAGGCGCGCCGCTCGCCATGAACGCACGCTAATCAGAAGCGAGAACGAACATGTGGCCGGACCGCCGATTGATCGACCTGTTCAAGACCGAATTTCCCATCGTGCTGGCGCCGATGGCGGGTGTGATGGATGCGGAGCTCGTGATCGCGGCGGCGAAAGGTGGGGCGCTGGGCTCGTTGCCTTGCGCGATGTTGTCGGCGGAAAAAGCCCGTGAGCAGATCCAGATTATCCGTCAACGCGTCTCCGCGCCGGTCAACATGAACTTCTTTTGCCATAAGCCGGTCCCGGCGGACCCGGCGCGCGAAGCCAGATGGAAAGAACGGCTTGCGCCTTACTATAAAGAACTGGGCCTTGATCCGGCAGCGCCAATCAATGCCGCCAATCGCGCGCCGTTCGACGCGGCCACGTGCAGCGTTGTCCAGGAGCTCAAGCCAGAGATCGTCAGCTTCCATTTCGGCCTGCCGGAGCAAAGCCTGCTGGCTCGGGTCAAAGCCGCCGGCTGCAAGGTGATGGCATCGGCGACCACCGTACGAGAAGCGATCTGGCTCGAAGAACACGGCGCTGATGTGATCATTGCGCAAGGCGCCGAGGCCGGCGGTCATCGCGGAATGTTCTTGACCGACAACATTGCCGAACAGCCCGGTACTTTTGCTTTGGTGCCGCAGGTGGTCGATGCGGTGAAAGTACCGGTCGTCGCCGCCGGCGGCATTGCCGACGGGCGGGGGATCGCCGCCGCCTTTGCGCTAGGCGCGGCCGGGGTGCAGATCGGCACCGCCTATCTGCGCTGCCCGGAATCAAAGGTTTCCGCGCCGGCCCGCACCGCGCTGGCGCAAGGACGGGACGATTCCACCGTCATCACCAACGTCATGACCGGACGACCGGCGCGGGGACTGGTGAACCGCGTCATGGACGAAGTCGGCCCGATTTCGCCGGATGCGCCGGAATTCCCCCACGCCGCGACCGCATTGGGGCCGCTGAAAGCGGCTGCTGAAAAGCATGGCAAGCTCGATTTCACCAACCTTTGGGCGGGGCAGGCCGTGCGGCTGGGTAAGGACATGCCGGCGGCGGAGCTGACCCGGGCGCTAGCGGGCAGCGCCCTGGCGCGGTTGAGCAAATTGGCCGGCTGATTGGGCAGCCAATCCGCCAGCTTTTCTCTCTCCCGGTGGGACGGGCAAAAGAGGCTGAGGTTGCGGCGCAAAACAAGCCTCTGCTATACGGCAGGCTGAAAATCGCCGTTTGAGGCCATATATAATGTCGGTTGATGCTGCCACTGTTCGCCGTATCGCGCATCTGGCGCGGATCGGGGTGAAGGAATCCGAGGTTTCGCATCTTCAGGGCGAACTCAACGCGATGCTGGCCTTTGTCGAGCAGCTCAAGGAGGTCAATGTCGAGGGTGTCGAACCGATGACTTCGGTGACCCCGATGGAGATGAAGAAACGGGCCGATGTGGTCAACGACGGCGAGATCGCAGACGACATCGTCAAAAACGCTCCGGAAACGCAAGATCATTTCTTTCTGGTGCCGAAAGTCGTCGAATAACTCTTGAGCGAGATGTCCGATGTGCATGCTGTGCGACGACGAAAAGGCCTACCGCGCCTACATGGAGTATCTCGACGCCATGGAGCGTCAGGGCAAGGCGGCCGATCCCGACAAGGCGATCGATGCAGTGCTCGATGCGCTGGAAGCCGCAAGTGAAACGCGCGGCGAAGTGAAGCGTGACGATCCCGCCAGCGACAAGACGCTTTCTCCTTTCTTCTGCAGCCCCGTGCCACCCAAATGAAGTTCCTGCACCACAAGCGGCAAACTCTTTCAGGAACTTCATTTGGAAGAATGTAGATTTGCTAGTGCCCATAACCTTCCGAAGTTCGTGAAAGGTGGGCGCTGCGGCGGGGCACGAACTTCGGAAAATGGGCACTAGGTAATAAATGACAGACCTGACATCGCTGACGCTCGCTGAGGCTAGAGAAGGCCTCGCAGCCAAGTCTTTCACCTCGCTTGAACTCACCGACGCGCATCTTTCGGCGATCGAAGCAGCGCGCGCGCTCAATGCCTTTGTGCTGGAGACGCCGGATCGCGCACGGGCGATGGCGCAAAAGGCCGATGCCAGCATCGCCAAGGGCGAGGGCGGTCCGCTCGCCGGCATTCCATTGGGCATCAAGGATCTGTTCGCCACCAAAGACGTCCGCACGACCGCGTGCTCGAAGATTCTCGGTAATTTCGTGCCGACCTATGAGTCGACGGTCACCGCGCAGCTCTGGCGCGATGGCGCCGTGATGCTCGGCAAACTCAACAACGACGAATTCGCGATGGGATCGTCCAACGAGACTTCGTGCTTTGGCCCCGTCGTCAATCCCTGGCGGCGCGAGGGCGCCAACACCACGCTGGTGCCGGGCGGATCGTCGGGCGGTTCGGCCTCGGCCGTCGCCGCGCTGTTGTGCATGGGCGCAACCGCGACGGACACCGGCGGGTCGATCCGCCAGCCGGCGGCATTCACCGCCACCGTCGGCATGAAACCGACCTATGGGCGCTGCTCGCGCTGGGGCATCGTCGCCTTTGCCTCCTCGCTCGATCAGGCAGGTCCGATCGGCCGCACCGTGCGCGATACCGCGATCCTGATGCGTTCGATGGCGGGCCACGACCCGAAGGACACCACCTCGGTCGATCGTCCGGTGCCCGACTATGAAGCCTCGCTCGGAAAATCCGTGAAGG
>NZ_JBAVCF010000462.1:0-2633 GCF_049586575.1 Bradyrhizobium sp. | reverse complement strand
GTAGAGACCAAACACGCTGCGCTGCCGGGCTCGGTCGGAGTCGGTGAATGCGATGGGCGGCGTGCCGAGCTTGGCGGCCTCTGGACCATGCCCGTCGCCGGTGGCGCCATGACAGGCGGCGCAGTTCTGCGCGTACAGTTTCGCGCCACGCGTGAGATCAGGAGTCCTGTTCGGCGCAAGTGGCACGGGATAGGCAGCGAGAAGGGCCGCGGCCAGGCCGTGAGCGATCTCCGCGACCTTCTCGGCTTCGGCCTTGTCTGCGATGGCGCGTTGCAGCCGGGTTATCTCTGTTAGAAGCGCCTGCCGTTCCGGTTTTGGCGGCAACGCTGCGAGCTTTTCGGCGACGGTCGCAGCGAACTCGTTCTGTTCGGCATATTCGGAAGGACTGGTAATTGCGCCGTGCGCGACCGCGCCCGGGTAATCGACCGCGATGTAGTCGAGCAGGCGCCACGCCGTCTCGACATCACTCGTCTCCGCCTTGGCCGCTCCGAAGAGGCCGAAAGTCAGCACGACGAACGCCACATAGCGGAACAACAACGAATGCAGACTCACCATGATACCCAGTCAAATGGTCGGACAGGAAAGCTTCGTAACGCCAGCGCGGAAGCCGCTCAATTAGAGCCCTTCTAACAGAGCTCCAGGTCACCTCCTTTGAAGCCCGTTCTTACCGCGAGGACCTCCTCACCAGGTAGCACCTGAGGTAGACAGCCTCCACTCAAAGGGATGCGCGATGTTAACGCTGCCGAACGTCACCGGGCGATTGACCCCTATGGTCAAAAGCGCCGGTGTGACCATCGGCCGGCTTCCGATGTACCCCTAACTCCAGATATGTCGCTGCACTGCGCTAACTGACGCGATGGGCCATGATGCGACATTAAGTTGGTCACCTGCTATTTAGCACGACGGCCGCGCTGGTGATCTGGCAGGCGAAATCATTAGGTTGCGGTTACCGCCTGAAGCATGGGCAGCGTCTTGTAGCTGAAACCTCGGCCTGACCGGATCGCGGGATCGCCGGCCTCGAAGGTTCTCAACTCCTCTTCACTTTGTGCCTTCACGACGCCCAATCCCCAGGGCCCCTCGGGGTCGGCTACAGGCCCAAAGACGAGCACTTTGCCGCATCCCATCTGCTTCCTCCAGTAATTGGCGTGCTCAAGCATCATCGCGCGCTCTTCATCCGTCATATCGAAGGCGAAGGTAGCCCTCGGCGGCATCAGGCGGCAGAAGAAATACTTGGACGATGTACTGGTGGTCGCAGGCACGAGATAGGCACTGAGCCAGTCCAGTACCATTTCCCAACCGCCTGCGTGCGAACCGCATTGCTCGGATCGATCCTTAAATCCTTCGTGGCGAACCGTAAGCTTAGTACCCTCCGAAATAGATTCTAGTTGATATGTGAGCTTGGTTACGTGCCGCTCGGCCCAATCATATGACCAAGTCAGAACCAGCTTATGAGGAGAAATAATTTCCAAATACTCACCTTCGACGCTGAATGACGAACCGTCCGCGCCCTGACCCTCCGACCTCCATGAACCGCCAACGCGCAGGTCCGACGTCCAGTTCAGGACGCGATAGACTTCATCCGATCCCCACCACTTGACGACCTCATCGGAGGTGAGCGCCTGAAAAACCCGCTCGGGTGGCACGGCGATTGTCACAGTCGCGAGGATCAAACCATCCTCAAGATCGGCAACAGCGCGTGCGGATTTAGTCAAACTCATGTCTTGGCCTCCAAGTGATTCTTGAGATTTTCGAGACTGGATTGCCAGAAGGAACGATAGCTTTCGATCCAGATGGCAACTTGATGAAGCTTTTCAGGTTGTATGCGATATATCCGCTCGCGGCCCATGCGCTGCTCAGCGACAATACGTGCCTCTCGTAAGATCCGCAGATGTCTCGAAATCGCCGGCCGACTTTGCGGGAAATCAGCGAGGATGGCGTTCACCGGCGCAGGCGCTGTCCGCAGCTTGTCCAAGATTGCGCGACGCGTGGGATCGGCGATGGCGTGATAGACGTCCGCGTTAGCTTGGGCGCGATGCATAATGAGTAACCTAATGGTTACGCATTGGTACAACGATCCGATCTGGCGGTCAAGATGTTGATGTGGAAGGCTCGATTTCGCATCAGACCAAGGCAGCGCGAGGTCGGCGGGGTCTTGGCCGTGTAAAACCACCCTTCCCAGGGAAGTCGGTGAGAAGCCAGGACCGGCTCGGTCTCAGGCCACGATCGCAGCCATCAGCGGCTTGGTACCGACGATGTTCATGACCCGTGTCAGATTATAGGCGAGGACCGAGAGAGCCATCTCGGCGGCTACTTTTGGAAGCGTTTGGTGAGGAAGTGTGTTGCCCCATGCGGGCCTTCATCGTGCCGAACGGATGCTCGACTGTCTCTCGACGCTAGCGCATGGCTTGTGGGTTTGCATCAAGGCGCTGCTGCGCAGCCTCGAGCAGATGCTCATGCTCCCATCGCGTAATCCGCCGCTCTGGCCCGGTCGTGCATTGCGATTTGAGCGAACATTTTTGACAGGCTGTGGTCCAGTAGCGCCTTATCCGCTTGCCATCTTCCTCGCTCGTAAAGCGATACGGCAGTTGCTCCCCAGCCGGACAGCGATAGGCATCTTCCTCCGGCAAATAGAC
>NZ_JBAVCF010000461.1:0-8573 GCF_049586575.1 Bradyrhizobium sp. | reverse complement strand
CATCTGGCCCTGGTTGATCTGCTGGGTGCCGTGATAGAGGCCCGACGTGTCGCCGAGGCCGACTGTGTTGGCGGTCGAGAACAGGCGGAACGCCGGATGCGGCTTGATGACCTTGTTCTGGTCGAGCAGCGTCAGACGGCCGGAAACTTCCAGCACGCGCTGAATCACGAACATCACGTCGGGACGGCCGGCATCATATTCGTCGAACACCAGCGCGATATTGTGTTGCAGAGCCCATGGCAGGATACCGTCTCTGAATTCGGTAACCTGCTTGCCGTCCCTGATGACGATGGAATCCTTGCCGACGAGATCGATGCGGCTGATGTGGCTGTCGAGATTGACGCGCACGCATGGCCAGTTGAGCCTTGCGGCGACCTGCTCAATGTGGGTCGATTTGCCGGTACCATGATAGCCGGTGACCATGACGCGGCGATTCTTCGCAAAGCCGGCGAGAATGGCGAGCGTGGTGGCGCGATCGAAGCGATAATCCGAATCGACATCCGGCACGTGCGGATCGACTTCGGAATAAGCCGGCACTTCGAGGTCGCTGTCGATGCCAAATACCTGCCGCACCGACACTTTCATGTCGGGCATTCCAGCGGGTTCCTGGGCTTTGGTCATGGCGGCGGTCGTCATTAGTCCTCCGAGGTCCCGGGGCGCTCCCGAAACCAGATTTAATGGGCATGGCTGCGGATGGTTAGTGGGCGAAACCTATCAGAGAGCGGCGACGGGAAGAAGCCCATGCCGCAATCAAAGTTCCGTTGAATTATCATGAAGATAGGTATCGATCGCAGTTTTTGGAAGGCTGCCCTGCGAATCGCGGCAAGTTTTCGTCCAGGGCTGCGTTTGCCACAGATCCGGGCCCCGGCCTCCACCGATCAGGATGTTGCGGCACTTTCCAACCCTTCGGCGAGTTGTGGTAGGTCTGCGCGCCGAGCGACCGACCCAAACCGAAGGATGTTCGTGGCCTCGCTGATTGATCCATTGATTGCGTTCGTCTCTGCCCATGTGTGGCTCGCCTATCTGACGCTATTTCTGGCGGCGCTGCTCGAAGCCGTTCCGGTCATCGGTTCCGTGATTCCGGGTTCAACCATCATTTTTGCATTGAGCGCGCTGGTGCCTGGCGGCGATCTGCGGCTGGAATGGGTGTTGGCGGCCGCGGTCGCCGGCGCCCTGCTGGGAGACGGATCCGCCTTCTGGCTCGGACATCGCGAGCAACGCGAGTTCCTCAATTGCTGGCCGCTTTCGAACTATCCGCGCGTGGTCGCGCGGAGCGAGGCGTTCTTTCATCGCTGGGGCACGCTCGCCGTGTTCTTTGCACGCTTCGTTCCGCCGATCAGGGCCTTTGTTCCGATCACCGCCGGCGCGCTCGGAATGTCGCCGCCGATATTCTACGCCGTCAACATTCCGGCGATCCTGCTATGGGCGCCGGCTCATGTATTGCCAGGGGTGCTCGCGGTTTCAGCCCTGCACCGTTACGGCGGCTTCGCGCCCCACGCGGGCATCGCCAAATACTGCTGGATTTTGGCTGTTATCGCCGGAGTGCTGGTTATTGCGGCGTGGAGCTGGATGGCTCGCCGCAGGCGCGGAGATGGAGTCATTAAACCCGCGGTTCAGGCGGATCGCGGCAAGCTCTGAGGCGATCATCGCACCAAACGTAGAGGCGCGACTACGCGCGTACCACGGTCTTCAGATAATTATACGCCTTGATGATCTCGATAAGGCGATCTTCGGTCGAGCGGTCGCCGCCATTGGCATCGGGGTGGTGCTGCTTCACCAGCGCCTTGTACTTGGCCTTGACGTCGTCGAGCGTGGCCCCTGCGCCGAGCCCCATCACCTGTAGCGCTTTGCGCTCGGCGTTCATGACCTTGCGCGTCTCCGGCTTGGCCTGCTGCGCGCCCGGACCCGGCCGCCAGCGGCCACGACCGTTGAGTTCGCCGAACACATGGAAGGGATCGGCCGCGGTGTCGAAATCGCCTTCTCCCTTTTTGGCGCCGCTATTGGCGCCCATTTTCCAGGTGGGGCGATGGCCGGTCAGTGCATCCTTCTGGTAGCGGGCGACGTCGTCCGGATTCATGCCCTGGAAGAAATTGTAGGACTGGTTGTACTCGCGGACATGGTCGAGGCAGAAATGCCAATATTCACGCGAATTTTCACGGCCCTTCGGCGCGCGATGCGCGCCCTTGTTCTGGCAGCCCACCCACTCGCAGGTCATGGCTTCGCTGCCCGCCTGCGCCTGGCGCTTCGCGCTCACCTTGGTGGGCTTGATTCGAATAGAATCGAAGAATTTGGATGAATCAATCGCCATACTGTCTTTGACTACGCAACGCTCAAGGCTTCAAGTCTTGACATTGCGAAACGCTTCACTCCGCTGAGATACCATTGACGATCGACAGTACCCGACGTATTGCCGCAACCATGAACACCAAAGGTACTATCACAAACAAGTTGCGTGAAGCTTTCTCGCCGGAAAGCCTCGACGTCTCGGATGAATCACATCTTCATGAAGGCCATGCCGGCCACAGGCCAGGCGGCGAGACTCATTTCAGGGTGTATATCGTGTCTGCCACCTTCAAAGGAAAGAGCCGGATCGAGCGCCACCGCATGATTAATTCAACGCTGGCTACGGAACTTCAGGGCGGCGTTCACGCGTTGGCGATCAAGGCACAGGCGCCGGGAGAAGCGGAATAGCTTGTTGCCGGTCAAACCGGAGCAAACCAATTTTAAGCGTCCTTGATTAAAAGGCCTTGCCGGCCCGCCTCGGCTTTTTCCCCGCAACTTCGCTCTCGCGCGGCACCGCTACAATCCGAAGCGCCGTAATGCGGTTGCGCTCCCGGCGCAATACACGAAAACGGAAGCCGTGGAAGGTGAAGCTCTGGCCCCGATCGGGGATCGAGCGCGCTTCGTGGATCACGAGACCGGCTACGGTGGTCGCCTCTTCGTCCGGAAGATGCCAATCCATCGCGCGGTTGAGGTCGCGGATCGGCACCGAACCGTCGACCACCACCGAGCCGTCGGGCTGAGCTCGGACGCCTGCAACCACCACATCGTGCTCGTCGGAAATGTCCCCGACGATCTCCTCCAAGATGTCTTCCAGCGTCACCATGCCCTCGACCTCGCCGTACTCGTCGACCACGAGCGCGAAGTGGGTCTTGCGGCGGCGGAAAGCCTTGAGCTGCTCCGAGACCGGGCGCATTTCCGGGACGAACCAAGGCGGCTGCATGATGGTCGAGACATCGATCTTCGACGTCTCGCCATCCGATGCCCTGATCGCGCGCAGCAAATCCTTGGCGTGCAACACGCCGACGATATTCTCGGGCTTCTCGCGCCATAGCGGGATTCGCGTGTATTCGGTCGCGAGCACTTCCCGCACCAGATCTTCCGCCGGCAGGTCGGCATTGATCATCACCATTTCGGTGCGGTGGACCATCACATCGGAGACCTCAAGCTCGCGCAGGTCGAGCAGGCCGCCGAGCATGTCACGATCCTGTTTCTCGACCTTGCCCTCGTGGTGGAGCAGATCGACCGCTCCGCGCAGCCGCTCGAACGGCGACAGGATCGGCTGATTGTGATGCGCCGTGACACGAAACAATTTCAACAAGAGCCGCACGACGGCTTCGACCACCGTGACCAGCGGCCCGAGCAGGAACATCGCGGTCTTCATCGGCCGCGCCACGGCGAGTGCGACGCGGTCCGGCGCATTGATGGCGATCGTCTTCGGCAACACCTCCGCGAAGATCACGACCAGGACTGTCATGAAGGCGGTGGCATAGAGCACGCCGGCTGCGCCGAACCAAACCGTGAATATCCCGGTAGCGAGCGCCGAGGCGCCGATATTGGCGATGTTGTTGCCGAGCAAGAGCGAGCCGATCAGCCGCTCGCGCATCGCCGAAAGGTTCGAGACAATCGCGGCGTCCTGATTGCCCTGCTTCGACAGCCGCAGCATGCTGCCCCGCGAAGCGCCGGTCAGCGCGGTTTCGCTGGCGGCGAAAAAGGCCGATACCAGCAAACAAACCATAACGACGAAAAACGTGATCCAGTCCATGCGCGTCCTATCCAGATCAGGCGCGTTGCAGCTTCACTTTCAGAAAATCACGAACCAATGAAGGTTCGACGTCAGGCGCAATCACGGCTTGGCCGATCGCTTTGAGCAGGATGAAGGTGAGGCGCCCGCGCTTGACCTTCTTGTCCTGCGCCATCAGCCCCATCAGGACGTCCGCATCCGCGAGCCCTTCCTGCGCGAAGCCAGCGATGTCCTGCAAAGTGGTCGGCAAGCCGACATCGGCCAGATGGCGCTTGATGCGCGCGGCGTCATGTTCGGCGATCATCCCGAGTTGCGCCGACAGTTCCGCTGCCAACACCATGCCGACGGCAACGCCTTCGCCGTGAAACAGCCGGTCGGAAAAGCCGGTCGCGGCTTCAAGCGCGTGGCCGAAGGTATGGCCAAGATTAAGCAGCGCGCGCTCCCCATTCTCCCGTTCATCGCGCGCGACGATCACCGCCTTGGCGCGGCAGGAAGTTGCGATCGCATGCTCGCGCGCGGCGGCGCCTGCGAAGATATCGGCATGATTTTTTTCCAGCCAGGTGAAAAAGGCTCCATCGCCGAGCAAGCCGTACTTGGCGACTTCGGCATAACCGGCGCGGAACTGGCGCGGCGACAGGGTGTCGAGCACCGCGGTGTCCGCAACCACCAGGAGCGGCTGATGAAACGCGCCCAGAAGATTCTTGCCTTGCGGCGAGTTGATGCCGGTCTTGCCGCCGACGGAGGAGTCGACCTGCGCCAGCAACGAGGTCGGCACTTGTACGAAATCGACGCCGCGGCGGAGGATCGCAGCGGCAAATCCCGCGAGGTCGCCGACCACGCCGCCACCAAGCGCGACCACGAGATCGGCGCGTTCGATTTTGGCCGAAACCAGCGCCTCGCTCACTTGTTCGAGCACGGCATAGCTTTTCGAGCCCTCGCCTTCCTCGACGACGACATGAGAGCTGGCGATGCCGGCCTCCGCCAGCGACGCCTCGGTCTTCGCAAGCCAGTGCTTCGCGACATTGCGATCGGTGACGACAGCGGTACGCGCACCCGGCCGCAACGCGGCGACGCGTTTGCCCAGCGATGGCAGGACATCACGGCCGATCACGATGTCATAGGCGCGCTCGCCGAGCGCGACATCGACAGTGATGGGATCAGTGTGTTTCAACGGCACGGTCATGGGGTGGCGCTCGGTTCGATATGGCCGCTGCAAAGCTTCCCGTACAGGGCCTCCAGGCATTCATCGACGATTTTCTCGTGCGGCACGTCGCGCGACCACACCGTCAAGTCGGCATGGCGGTAGATCGGCTCTCGTTCCCTTATCAACCGCTCGACGGTCGCCTCGGGGTCGGCGGTCTGCAACAGCGGGCGATCGGATCGCCGCTTCACCCTGCGCATGATGATATCGGGATCGGCCTTGAGCCAGATCGAGACAGCCTTGTCGCGGATGCGGTCACGGGTCTCCTGCCGCATCATGGCGCCGCCGCCGGTGGCGATCACCGCCGGCCCGTTGTCGAGCAGCCGCGCGATCACGCGTACTTCGCCATCGCGGAAATCGGCTTCGCCGCGCGATTCGAAAATGTCGGGAATCGACATGCCAGCCGCCGCCTCGATTTCAACGTCGGCATCAAGAAACGGCAGCCCGAGCCGGACCGACAGCCTGCGTCCGATGGTGGATTTGCCGGCCCCCATCATTCCCACCAACACGATCGAACGATTGCCCAGGGCCGCCGAAATCCCGGCGTCCTGGGTCGTACCAGGGGCGGCCGACGAGACTGTTGTTTCAGACATTTCACTGCCCAATCACCGCAGCAAGCGGCGCTTCAAGTCACCATACTACCCCCGCCGATAGCGTTGCTAGTGGTCTGATTCTAAGGTTCGCATCCGATCCCGGCAGGCACTGTTGCGGACGTTAGAATCACAAGACCACCAGCAAATATAGGTTTCTAGTGGTCCGACGAGGAGAGCCATAAGCCCTTGCAAGGAAATGTCGAACATGGTGGTAGTCAGGTCAGGCCATCCCCGATGAATTCAAATGGTTAATTCGCCGCCTGAGGCTTTCGCATGCCCAGCCTGTTCCGCTTTCTGACCGTCGTTGCCGTAATCGTCGGGGTCGTTTACGGCGCGATTTTTGCGCTGGCGAATTTCGTCAACCCGAAACCGCGAGAAATGACCATCAACATTCATCCGGACAAGTTCCTCAAGAAATAGGTGCGCGACGCGGCGCGAGCCAGATAGGGTTCGTCAAGGATTTGAGAGCTAAGGTTTGCGAATGCGCGCCAAACCCTCCGACGCCAGACTGATCGAGCTGTTCCTCGATATGCTCGCGGCCGAACAGGGCGCCGGCGACAATACGCTCGATGCCTATCGCCGCGACTTGGCCGACTTCTCCGCGTTTCTGGCGGCCAAGAGCCAGAACTTCGCCGGCGCCGAGACGCAATCGTTACGCGATTATCTCACCGAGTTGGACAGCCGCGGATTCAAATCGACGAGCGTCGCGCGGCGGCTGTCGGCGATGCGGCACCTGTTTCGCTTCCTGCTCAACGAGCGGATTCGCACCGATGACCCGGCGGCCATCCTGTCGGGACCCAAGCGCGGACGCGGCCTGCCGAAAGTGCTGTCGATATCGGATGTAGACCGCCTGCTGGTGCGCGCGAAGGCATTAGCCGAGGAAGCGGACGCTTCACCCCAGGAACGGCTTCGCGCCCTGCGGCTGCATTGCCTGCTTGAAGTGCTCTACGCCACGGGCTTGCGCGTCTCCGAACTCGTTTCACTGCCGCTATCGGCGTCGCGCAGCAGCGCCGGCATGATCGTGGTGCGCGGCAAGGGCAACAAGGAACGGCTGGTGCCGCTCAACGAGGCCTCGCGCCGCGCCATGGCCGACTACCTCGCGGCAACGAACGCGCTCAAGGCGCCGAAGCAGAAAACGGCGACCAGCTCGAAATGGCTGTTTCCCTCCTTTGGCGAAAGCGGCCATCTGACGCGGCAGCATTTTGCGCGCGACCTGAAGGAATTGGCCGCCTCTGCCGGTCTCGCGCCGCGGCTGGTCTCGCCGCACGTGCTGCGCCACGCCTTCGCCAGTCACCTGCTGCATAACGGCGCCGACCTCAGAATCGTGCAAACGCTGCTCGGCCACACCGATATATCCACGACCCAGATTTATACCCACGTCGTCGAAGAGCGCCTGAAAAGTCTGGTGCGCGACCTGCATCCGCTGGCGGAGAAATAGCGAATCACGTCGGCTGGTAAGGCCTGCTTGACTTCGGGGCCTTCTCCCCCGAAAGAGCGATTTCCTCTCAGTCCCCAAGGCAACGCCGGCCAAAGGGAGGTCCACACGCCCGCACGCTAACCATCTGAAGATGCGTGCTTTCTTCTCGCGACCCAGGAGCCGCTTCGCCCCGGGGTGGCTTTGTCCCTATATTGATTTGATGCCGGATCACATGCGCAGCTACCTCGATTTCGAAAAACCCGTCGCCGAACTCGATTCCAAGATCGACGAATTGCGGGTGCTCGCGGCGTCCGGCAGCGACATCGGCGAGGAAATCTCGCGAATCGAGGACAAGGCCGCGCAGGCGTTGAGCGACCTCTATGCCAATTTGACGCCGTGGCAAAAAACGCTGGTGGCGCGCCATCCGCAGCGACCGCATTTCACCGATTTCGTCGGCGGGCTGATCACGGAATTCACCCCGCTCGCCGGCGACCGCAAGTTCGCCGAGGATGAGGCGCTGGTCGGCGGCTTCGGCCGCTTCCGCGGCGAGAGCATTTGCGTGATCGGCCAGGAAAAGGGCGCCAGCACCGAATCGCGGATCAAGCACAATTTCGGAATGGCGCGCCCCGAGGGCTATCGCAAGGCGGTGCGGCTGATGGAGATGGCGGACCGCTTCGGCATTCCCGTGCTGTCGATTGTCGATTCCGCCGGCGCCTATCCCGGTATCGGCGCCGAGGAGCGCGGGCAGGCCGAAGCGATTGCGCGATCCACCGATGCCTGTCTGTCACTTGGCGTGCCGAACATCGCCATCATCACCGGCGAGGGAATGTCCGGCGGCGCCATCGCGATCACTACAGCCAACCGCGTGCTGATGTTCGAACACGCGATCTATAGCGTGATCTCGCCGGAGGCCGCCTCCTCGATCCTGTGGCGCGACGGAACCAAGGCTCAGGAAGCCGCCACCAGCATGAAAATCACCGCGCAGGACATGCTGCGGTTTGGCGTGATCGACCAGATCCTTAAAGAACCGGTCGGGGGCGCGCATCGCGATCCGGCTGCCATGATTGCAAGCACGGGCGATGCCATCGCCCAGACGCTGAATGACCTGAAGCATCTGGACGCCGAAGCGATCCGCAAGCAGCGGCGCCAGAAATTCCTCGATATCGGCCGGAAATCGTTCTGAGAGATATCCACTGTTACGGAATCAGCCCGGCTCCGGCGGCCCCATTTCCGTCAACTTTCTGCCATTTTGGTCGCAATTCAGCCCTCCGCAGCCTGTTTAAACTCTGTTGACCATGCCCAAGCGGGCTTGGGACACAGGGCCAGCCTCGGCTTGCG
>NZ_JBAVCF010000460.1:0-7877 GCF_049586575.1 Bradyrhizobium sp. | reverse complement strand
CTTCGATGGCCGCGGCAACTATTCGCTCGGCATCAAGGAGCACATCATTTTCCCCGAAATCGACTTCGACAAGGCGGGCGAGTCGTGGGGCATGGACATTACGGTGTGCACCACCGCGCCCACCGATGAAGAGGCAAGGGCATTGTTGACCGCATTCAATTTCCCGTTCCGGCAGTGAGACGCTTTTAAGAACAGCATCTCAAACGCGGATACCCAGGAGCCAAACATGGCAAAGAAGAGTTCAATCGAGAAGAACAACCGGCGCAAGCGGATGGTGAAGAACGCCGCCCCACAGCGCGCGAAGCTGAAGGCCATCATCGCCGACAAGACCAAGCCGATGGAAGAGCGGTTTGCGGCGACGCTGAAGCTCGCCGAGATGCCGCGCAACTCGTCGCCGACCCGGATTCGCAACCGTTGCGAACTGACCGGGCGTCCGCGCTCGGTCTATCGCAAGAACAAGCTTTCCCGTATCGCGCTGCGCGAACTCGGCTCCAAGGGCCTGGTTCCCGGGCTCGTGAAGTCGAGCTGGTAAGGAGGGTCGGGCATGTCCACACACGATCCGATAAGCGATCTCATCACCCGTATCCGCAACGCGCAGATGCGCGCCAAGCCCAAGGTCTCGAGTCCGGGCTCGAAGATGCGCGCCAACGTGCTCGAAGTGCTCAAGACGGAAGGCTACATCCGTGGCTACGCCAGCGTCGAGCATTCGTCCGGACGCAGCGAGCTTGAGATCGAGCTGAAATATTTCGACGGCGAGCCCGTGATCCGCGAGATCGAGCGGGTGTCGAAGCCCGGACGTCGCGTTTACGCCTCGGTGAAGAACCTGCCGCGCGTCAATAATGGGCTCGGCATTTCCGTATTGTCGACGCCGAAGGGAATCATGGCCGACCACGAAGCGCGCGACGCGAACGTGGGCGGCGAAGTTCTCTTTACGGTGTTCTGAGGAGAAACCCATGTCACGTATCGGCAAAAGGCCTGTGACGATCCCTTCGGGCGTTACCGCGACCGTCGAGGGACAGACCGTGAAGATGAAGGGGCCGAAGGGCCAGTTGTCCTTTGTCGTGCACGACGACGTCGAGGTGAAGTTCGAAAACGGCCAGGTGAAGGTAGCGCCGCGCCACGAGACCAACCGCGCCCAGGCCATGTACGGCACCGCGCGGGCGCAGGTCGCCAATCTCGTGCTGGGCGTCACCAAGGGTTTCGAGAAGAAGCTCGAGATCAACGGCGTCGGCTATCGTGCCGCCTTGCAGGGCAAGAACCTGCAGCTCGCGCTCGGATACAGCCACGACGTGGTCTATGCGATTCCGGAAGGCATCGCGATCACCGTGCCGAAGCCGACCGAGATCGTCATCGTCGGCAACGACAGCCAGCGCGTTGGCCAGGTCGCCGCCGAAATCCGCAGCTACCGTCCGCCGGAGCCCTATAAGGGCAAGGGCGTGAAGTATGTCGACGAATTCATCTTCCGCAAGGAAGGTAAGAAGAAGTAACGGAGCCGGTCATGTCGAGATTGAAAGCTACGAATGCCCGGCGCACGCAGCGCGTGAGGCTTGCATTGCGCCGTTCCGCCGGCGGACGTCCGCGCCTGTCGGTGTTCCGCTCGTCGAAGCACATCTACGCCCAGGTCATCGACGACCTGAAGGGCGAGACGCTGGCTTCGGCTTCGTCGCTGGAGAAGACGATGCGCGATGGCGGCAAGACCGGTGCGAACATCGACGCAGCAAAGGCCGTGGGCAAGCTCCTGGCGGAGCGCGCCGTGAAGAACGGTGTCACCGAAGTGGTGTTCGACCGCGGCGGGTATCTTTATCATGGCCGCGTCAAGGCGCTCGCGGATGCCGCGCGCGAAAGTGGATTGAGCTTCTAGGAATTACGGACTTAACCGACACGAGGACAGGGGCCTTTCGCCTCTCAAGGATTGGAAAACACCATGGCAGGTGAACGCGAACGCGGCGGACGCAGCAGGGATCGCGAGGAGCGCGACAGCGAGTTCGTCGACAAGCTCGTCCACATCAACCGTGTGGCGAAGGTGGTGAAGGGCGGCAAGCGCTTCGGCTTTGCGGCGCTGGTCGTGATCGGCGACCAGAAGGGCCGGGTCGGGTTCGGCCACGGCAAGGCGCGCGAGGTCCCCGAAGCGATCCGCAAAGCCACCGATGCTGCCAAGCGTAATCTGACGCGCGTGGCGCTGCGCGAGGGCCGCACGCTGCATCACGACATCGCCGGCCGTCACGGCGCGGGACGCGTTTATCTGCGAGCGGCGCCGGCCGGTACCGGCATCATTGCCGGTGGGCCGATGCGCGCGGTGTTCGAGACGCTGGGCATCCAGGACGTGGTCGCGAAGTCGATCGGCTCGTCGAACCCCTACAACATGGTTCGCGCGACCTTCGATGCGCTGAAGCATCAGGATTCGCCGCGTTCGGTTGCGGCTCGCCGCAACATCAAGGTGTCGACGTTGCAGTCGCGCCGGGTCGGCGGCGACGCCGAAGCGGTTGCCGAATAACAAATCCGCGCTCATCCGCGCGTTATGGAGTCATGACGATGGCCAAGGCCGCAAAGACAATCAAGGTCGAGCAGACCGGCAGCCCGATCCGCCGCCACCATTCGCAGCGCAACACGCTGATCGGATTGAAGCTCAACAAGATCGGCCGCGTAACCGAGCTGAAGGACACGCCGGCGATTCGCGGCATGATCGCCAAGGTTGCGCATCTCGTCCGCGTCGTGGTCGAGAAGTAAAAGATAAGGAATCAGACGATGAAGCTTAGCGATATCGCCGACAATTCCGGCTCGCGTAAAAAGCGGATGCGCGTCGGCCGTGGCATCGGCTCGGGCAAGGGCAAGACCTCGGGCCGCGGCGGCAAGGGGCAGACCGCGCGCTCCGGCGTGCGTATCAAGGGCTTCGAGGGCGGTCAGATGCCGCTGCATCGGCGCCTTCCCAAGCGCGGCTTCAACAACATCTTCCGCCTTGAGTTCGCCGAGATCAATCTCGACCGGCTTCAGGAGGCGATCGATGCCAAGCTGGTCGACGCCAAGGAGACGGTCACCGCTGAATCGCTGGTCAAGGCAGGCGTGTTGCGGCGCTCCAGGGATGGCGTGCGGTTGCTCGGGCGAGGCGCGCTCAAGGCCAAGCTCAATATCGAAGTTCACGGCGCCTCCAGGCCCGCCATTGCGGCGGTCGAAAAGGCGGGCGGCACGGTGAAGATTCTGGCGCCGGCACCGAAGGACGAAGGCAAGGCGGCGTAACATCTGCGTCATCGGTTGCGCCGGCACGGCCAAAGTGCAGGACAGGCGATGGACTTATCGCCGCGGAGCACCAAATAATGCCGCGCGTTCGGCCTTGCGAGGCCGCGGCGGGGCAGCGGGCGGCGGGAGAGAGCCTTAGAGATGGCATCAGCAGCAGAACAATTAGCGGCCAACCTCAACTTCAGCGCCTTCGCCAAGGCCGATGAGCTGAAGAAGCGAATCTGGTTCACGCTCGGCGCGCTGCTGGTTTACCGCCTCGGCACCTACATTCCGCTGCCCGGCATCGACCCAACCATCTGGGAACAGGTGTTCCGCACCCAGGCCGGCGGCATTCTCGGCATGTTCAACATGTTCGCCGGCGGCGGCATCCACCGCATGGCGATCTTTGCGCTGAACATCATGCCGTACATCTCGGCCTCGATCATCATTCAGCTTCTGACCACCGTGTCGCCGCAGCTCGAAGCCCTGAAGAAGGAAGGCGAGGCCGGCCGCAAGACGCTGAATCAGTACACCCGCTATCTCACCGTGATCCTCGCCGCCTTCCAGTCCTATGGCATCGCGGTCGGCCTCGAAGGCGCCGGCAACGTGGTCGCCGATCCCGGCTTGTTCTTCCGCCTGTCGACCGCCATCACGCTGACCGGCGGCACCATGTTCCTGATGTGGCTCGGCGAGCAGATCACCTCGCGCGGCATCGGCAACGGCATTTCACTCATCATTCTTTCCGGCATCGTCGCCGAATTGCCTTCGGCGCTCGCCAACATGCTGGAGCTCGGCCGTCAGGGCGCGCTGTCCACCGGCATTATTCTGGTCGTGATTGCGATGGCGGTCGTGGTGATCGCGTTCATCGTGTTCATGGAACGCGCGCAGCGGCGGCTTCTGATCCAGTATCCGAAGCGTCAGGTCGGCAACAAGATGTTCGAGGGCCAGTCCTCGCATCTGCCGCTGAAGCTGAACACGTCCGGCGTGATTCCGCCGATCTTTGCATCATCGCTATTGTTGCTGCCGACCACGGTCGCCAACTTCAACGCCGGTCACGGCCCGGAATGGTTTCAATGGATCACGACGCAGCTCGGCCACGGCCGTCCACTGTTTCTCATTCTCTATCTTGCATTGATCGTGTTCTTCACATTCTTCTACACCGCGATCGTGTTCAACCCGACGGAAACCGCCGATAATCTCAAGAAGCACGGTGGCTTTATTCCGGGTATCCGGCCCGGCGAACGCACCGCCGAATATATCGACTACGTGCTGTCGCGAATTACGGTCCCGGGCGCGGTTTACCTCGCAGTGGTGTGTCTCATTCCTGAAATCCTGATCTCCTACGCCTCGGTGCCGTTCTACTTCGGTGGAACCTCGCTGCTGATCGTCGTCAGCGTGACCATGGATACGGTGGCGCAGGTGCAGGGATATCTGCTCGCCCATCAATATGAAGGGCTGATCCGAAAGTCGAAGTTGCGCGGCCGCCGCCGATAGAGCGCATTTTGCGCTGCGTTGCGGCATCTACTAGCGACATTGTTGATTTTCGATCGTGGGTGTGCGGTGATCGCAGAGTTTTCTTGCGACATTTGCCAAAGACGTTTGCGCTGGGCGCGTGCGCGAAATAATAAAGACAAGAATGCGACGGCGGTTCGTCCGGAATCTCTCGCGTTCTAGTGTCCTGATTCCGAAGTTCGTAGCATTTTGGGGAGCCACGTTTCGAACTTCGGAATCGAAAGGACACTGGCAGACCTATTGATCTAATGCGGCTTTGGTTCAGAAGTCCGCGTGATCAACTCGCGGCACAAACGATGCGGACTTCTGACCAAAAGCCGCACTACCGGGGGCGAAACGAGAGATGAGACTGATTCTTCTTGGCCCGCCGGGCTCGGGCAAAGGTACCCAGGCCCAGCGGTTGATCCACCGTTATGGCATCGTCCAGCTTTCCACCGGCGAGATGTTGCGCGCCGCAGTGGCAGCGCAAACGCCGGTAGGTCTGAAGGCGAAGGACATCATGGCGAGCGGCGGCCTCGTGCCGGACGATGTCGTCATCGGCATCATTTCCGACCGGCTGGACCAGGCGGACGCGGCGAAGGGCTTTATCCTCGACGGCTTTCCGCGCACGGTGCCGCAGGCCCAAGCGCTGGACGAGCTTCTGAAGAAAAAGCGCCTCAAGCTCGACGCGGTGATCGAACTGCGTGTCAATGAAAGCGCGCTGCTGCAGCGGGTCGAAACCCGCGCCGCCGAAACCCGCGCCCGCGGGGAGGAGGTTCGGGTCGACGACACCCCGGAAGTGCTGGTCAAGCGATTGGCGAGCTACCGGATGCTGACCGAACCCCTGATCCACTACTATTCGGAGCGCCGGAAATTGCTGACGGTCGACGGCATGATGACCATCGAGCACGTCACCCATGAGATCGGCCGCATTCTTGCGGCGATCGGGGCGGCGGAGGCCAAAGCGCCCAAAAAGACGGTCAAACCGGCTATAAAGGCCGCGAAGGCTGGCGGCAGGAAAACCTCAAAACCGGCCAAAAAGACCGTCGGCGCAGCCCGAAAGGCCTCCAAGGCGAGCCCAAGCCGCTCCGGGAAGGCAAGCGCCAAAAAGAAGGCCAAAAAGCCGCCCCGGAAGGCAGCCTCGGGTTCCCGGAAGCGGCCGGCCGTGGGGCTGCGGAAGCCTGCCAAAAAGGCAGCGAAAAAGGCCGGGAAACGGCGGGCTTAAGGCTTGGAGACGGTTGACGAAACCGGTTTCAATCCTTTAATAAGCCCACATCCAAGTCGGATAGTTTTCAACGATGCCGGGCCCCGAGATCATTGAAGGGGAGGGCGTCGTGTTCGCGTTTGTGGACACCTGCCCGAAACAGAAAGAGACAGCCGTTCCCAAAACGGGGATTGGCGACAGGAGAGAAGTTCGTGGCCCGTATTGCCGGTGTGAATATCCCGACCAACAAGCGCGTGCTGATCGCGCTCCAATACATCCATGGCATCGGTCAGAAGAATGCTGCCGAAATCATGGAGAAGGTCAAGATTCCCGATGAGCGTCGCGTCAACCAGTTGAGCGACCAGGAAGTGCTGCAGATCCGCGAAGTGATCGACCGCGACTATATGGTCGAGGGCGACCTTCGCCGCGAAGTCGGCATGAACATCAAGCGTCTGATGGACCTCGGCTGCTATCGCGGCCTTCGCCATCGCCGCGGTCTGCCGGTGCGTGGTCAGCGCACGCACACCAATGCGCGTACGCGCAAAGGTCCGGCCAAGTCGATCGCCGGCAAGAAGAAGTAAGAGAGCGAACGGCGAATAGGGAGCGGCGAGTAGTTCTATTCGCCATTCGCTACTCACTACTCGCTTCACAGGTGTAGCCGCTGGCATTACGGCGGCGTTGAGATCGTCAGGAAAGGTTCTTAGATGGGCAAGGATGCCACCCGCGTACGCCGCCGTGAACGCAAGAATATCGCTTCCGGTGTGGCGCACGTGAATTCGTCGTTCAATAACACCACCATCACCATCACCGATGCGCAGGGCAACACCATTGCCTGGTCGTCGGCGGGTACGATGGGTTTCAAGGGCTCGCGCAAGTCGACCCCTTATGCGGCGCAGGTCGCCGCCGAAGACGTTTCCAAGAAGGCGCAGGAACACGGCATGCGTACGCTGGAAGTTGAAGTTGCAGGCCCCGGTTCGGGCCGTGAATCGGCGCTTCGCGCGCTGCAAGCGGCGGGCTTCACCGTCACCTCGATCCGCGATGTGACGACGATTCCGCACAATGGTTGCCGACCGCGCAAGCGCCGGCGGGTTTGATGTTTTGAAGGCGTGGGCGTCTCTCACGCCCGCGAGGTTTTTGAGATTGCAAGCCGCGGGATTGGTCCCGCGAGGTCTCCAACGCCAGTGACTTAGTCCCCCAGTCGACTGGCCCATGGGTGAAAACAGTGACGATCCAGAAAAATTGGCAAGAACTGATCCGGCCGAACAAGCTCCACGTAACTGCGGGGCATGATGCGACCCGCTTTGCGACGCTGGTCGCCGAACCGCTCGAGCGCGGCTTCGGTCAGACGCTCGGCAATGCGCTTCGCCGCATCCTGCTCTCCTCGCTTCAGGGTGCGGCCGTGCAGTCGGTGCACATCGATGGCGTGCTGCATGAGTTCTCCTCGATCGCGGGCGTCCGGGAGGACGTCACCGACATCGTGCTGAACATCAAGGACATCTCGATCAAGATGCAGGGCGAGGGCCCCAAGCGCATGGTCGTGAAAAAGCAGGGTCCGGGCGTCGTCACGGCCGGCGACATCCAGACGGTCGGCGACATTACCGTGCTCAACCCCGACCTTCAGATCTGCACCCTCGACGACGGCGCCGAGATCCGCATGGAATTCACGGTGTCCTCGGGCAAGGGCTATGTCGCCGCCGAGCGCAACCGTCCCGAAGATGCGCCGATCGGCTTGATACCGGTCGACAGCCTCTTTTCCCCGGTACGCAAGGTTTCCTACAAGGTCGAGAACACCCGCGAGGGCCAGATCCTCGACTACGACAAGCTCACCATGACGATCGAGACCAATGGCGCGATTTCGCCTGACGATGCAGTGGCCTATGCCGCGCGCATCCTGCAGGACCAGCTCAACGTATTCGTCAATTTCGAGGAGCCGCGCAAGGAAGTCGCGCAGGAGATCATCCCCGATCTT
>NZ_JBAVCF010000459.1:0-1580 GCF_049586575.1 Bradyrhizobium sp. | reverse complement strand
AGACGCACAACGCTGCCTCTGGTAGGGTTCGCCATCGATCGGCAATTCTGCACGCGACGGCGCAAATTCACTGCATTCCCCGGCAGCCGGGCCGTCGCATGGCCGCTCGACGCACGCGCACAATGGTTGCGAGCCTTCGACGTCCGGTTTCAAGGAATGACGGACATTGTATGGCGAGCCCGTCACGACAATCAAAGCCCCCAAAACAAAAACCCCGGCATTGCTGCCGGGGTTTTGCATTTCGTGGATCGCTTGAAGCGAGGCGTGGACCTTAGAAATCCATGCCGCCCATGCCGCCGCCCGGAGGCATGCCGCCACCGCCAGCGCCGGCGTTCTTCTTCGGCAGCTCGGCGACCATGGCTTCGGTCGTGATCAGGAGCGCGGCCACGGAGGCTGCGTTCTGGATCGCGGTGCGAACCACCTTGGTCGGGTCGATGATGCCCTTGGAGACGAGGTTGACGTACTCGCCGGTCTGGCTGTCGAAGCCGTAGGCGTACTGATCCTTCTCCAGGATCTTGCCGACGATGACCGAGCCATCCTCGCCCGCGTTGATCGCGATCTGACGAGCCGGCCAGGACAGCGCCTTGCGCACGATCTCGACGCCGGTCTTCTGGTCGTCGTTCGCGGTCTTGATGCGCTTGAGCTGCTCGGAAGCACGCAGCAGCGCAACGCCGCCGCCCGGCACGATGCCTTCTTCCACAGCCGCGCGGGTCGCATGCATCGCGTCATCCACGCGATCCTTGCGCTCCTTCACCTCGACCTCGGTCGCGCCGCCGACGCGGATCACCGCGACGCCGCCGGCGAGCTTGGCCAGACGCTCCTGGAGCTTCTCACGGTCGTAGTCCGAGGTGGTTTCCTCGATCTGAGCCTTGATCTGGGAAACGCGGGCCTCGATGTCGGCCTTCTTGCCGGCGCCGTTGACGATGGTGGTGTTTTCCTTGTCGATCATCACCTTCTTGGCGCGGCCGAGCATGTTGAGGGTGACGTTCTCGAGCTTGATGCCGAGATCTTCCGAGATCGCCTGGCCGCCGGTGAGGACGGCGATGTCCTGCAGCATGGCCTTGCGGCGATCGCCGAAGCCCGGCGCCTTGACGGCGGCGACCTTCAGACCGCCACGCAGACGGTTGACGACGAGGGTGGCGAGAGCTTCGCCTTCGACGTCTTCCGCGACGATGACCAGCGGCTTGCCGGTCTGCACCACGGCCTCGAGCAGCGGCAGCAGTTCGTTCAGCGAGGAGAGCTTCTTCTCGTTGATCAGGATGTAGGCGTCGTCCATCTCAACGCGCATCTTGTCGGCGTTGGTGACGAAGTAGGGCGAGATGTAGCCGCGGTCGAACTGCATGCCTTCGACGACATCGAGTTCGGTTTCGAGCGACTTGGCTTCCTCGACCGTGATCACACCCTCGTTGCCGACTTTCTTCATGGCGTCGGAGAGGAACTTGCCGATCTCGGCATCGCCGTTGGCCGAAATGGTGCCGACCTGGGCGATTTCCTCGTTCGAGGTGACCTTCTTGGAGTTCTTCACGAGGTCGGCGACCACGGCTTCCACCGCCAGGTCGATACCGCGCTTCAGGTCCATC
>NZ_JBAVCF010000458.1:0-2392 GCF_049586575.1 Bradyrhizobium sp. | reverse complement strand
GGTCTGGATCATATGGATCGCATTGAGCGTTAAAAGGTTTGCATTCGGAGCCGTGTCCATCACAAACTTTCTCGCGCGCTGCCTGAATGGTTGGAGCGTGCGCTGTAATAATGAAGCCGCCGTCGTTCGCAGCGGCAATACATTCATTAGAAAAATCACTGAATATTCTGCAGCTGGAGCTTTCGTTTTTGCAGACAGCCAACGCTTCAGCATGAGCTTGAGCTTCCGTGGAATCGTTATAGCTAGACGCACAATACCAGTGCTGGTTATCGAGCGTACGGCCGCATGCGAGGGCGCCAAAGGCGAATGCAGGTGTGGGTGCGAGTAGAACAAACAGCGTGATCGCGAAGCGGCGCATTATCCCCCCGAAAAAGGTGAGGGCGCCCAGTGGCCACCGAGCGCCCTCGTTGTCGTCTACGCAGCCCCAATGAACTCGATGTTCTCAGGAACGCGCAAACCCCGCCGCTTTAGCCAGTCCAAGACATCGGGGGTGTACCACAGCACGTGAGCGCTCCGATGATTACCGCCGACCTTCCCGCGTAGCGGAAATGGATCGCCGTGATGATACTTCGGATCGGTCTCGAGCCTTTGAGTGTGGCTTCTCCCGTAAGGCCATCCCAGAACTCGCTTTAACGCATTCCACGTTAAGTACAGCGGCAGTCTCACCTTGTCTGACATCGGAAATCTCCAGAGTGCGGAGACATCCGGACGTCACACGCGGTTGTGGGTTGGCGGATGCCAACCCGCCAAAATTGTAAAAGGGCTCACGCGATAATTGCAAGAGGGAATCGTTGCGCCAGGATGCGTCATGGTGGACTGTCGATGGGCAAAATGAGGTCCGGGACTGGTTGATTGTTGCGCCGCAATGACTCAGAGGCTTATTCGGCGGCTTCAAGAGCTGGCCCCACAGGCCTTATGATTGAGGCTAAACGATCCTCCCAAATGGCGAGGGCGGCACGCATTTCTTCGATGTAGCGGGCTTTGTTGTAGACAAATGCGATGCGACTGATCGTACCCGTCGCGTGGTTGAGAATGCGCTCGATGACGTGAGGCAAAACGCCCATCTCCGCCATGCGCGTCGCAACGGTGCGGCGGATGTCGTGAAGCGTCCATTTCGAGACGCCGCTCAATTCATCCAGTGTCGCTTTTGCCTTGCCCCAACCCTGGAATGGCTCGTTGCCTTTCCCCGGAAACATAAAAGAGCCTGGGGGTTTTGGTGACAGCAGCCGCAGCGCGAAGCCGCTCAATGGGAGGATGTGTTCGCGGTGGTTTTTTGTCAGGGCCGCCGGCAGTATCAGAAGGTTGTCCGTCACGTGGTCTGATTGGATATGCGCACATTCACCCCTCCGAAGCCCTGTGAGGATAAGCAGCTGAACGATGCGGGCGAAACTCGCCGGCAGTTCGCTGGGAGTTTCCAGGCACGCCGCGGTACAGTTCCATATCCTACCAAGTTCGTCATCGGAAAGCACACGGGTGCGCGGCTCGCGCGCGTACGGCGAGAGGCCATCGCACGGATTGTTGGTGAGGTAGCGGCGCTTTCGGCACCAATTGAAAAAGATGCGGCCAACCGTAAGGGCGTGGTTGTACTGGCCCGGAGGCAATTTCGCGAGCCGATGCGTGATCTGTGCCGGCGTGATGTCGCCTAAGCGCCCTTGGAAGCGAAAGTGGCGATATAAGAGCCAGCGATAGCCTCGGACGGTGAGCGGGCGCCGGTTCTTCGCCTTCTCTGCCAGGTAATCGTCGATCGCGGCTTTGACGCTCATGCTTTGCGGATGCAGGTGGCCCAAGGTGAACTCGGCGAGCAGCCGCTTTGCCTCGCTTCGCGCGTCCTGGAGCGAGATGAGAGGGAAGTGCCCGAGCGTAATCCTGCGGTTGTCGTGCTTGAGGACGAACGTCTTTGCGCCCCCCTGTGAGAGCCGGACGCCGAAGCACGGCAGCTTCGCGTCCCAATACATCACTTGGCCCTGCGATGGCAGCGCAAGGCTTCTCAATCCGACATCTGAAAGCGAAATCTTAGGCACTTCCTAGGCACCTGGGATCGCGGATTGCAGCGGTTTGCCGTGGGCAATGATATGCGAGGAAGTGCCGATAAAATCAAGGGAAGTGGTGACAGTGGCGAACGGTGAACAAACAACAAAAATTAGTCAGAGTCCGATGTTCTACCGTTGAACTATTCCCCAACGCGCGCTGCGGCCGACGTTGTTGCCGGTCTGCCGCCGTGCGGTCGTCAGCCGGGAGATGGGCCCGTCTGGAGCAGACGCCGGCGTGCTGGGCGTCCGAAGCGAGATCATCTAGGGCATCTTCGCGGGCTTTCCAAGAGCAGGTTTCGGCCAGACGCCGTCACCGCCTGACATCTGTCGATGTCTTTAAGCAAGGACCTCGCGAGCGCGAA
>NZ_JBAVCF010000457.1:0-2385 GCF_049586575.1 Bradyrhizobium sp. | reverse complement strand
GCATGACGCTCAAGGAATTGTCCGACTGGCGTGGTAACCGCGCCGATGCCGGCCGCCTGGCGCACGGCTTGCCGAAGTCGAACAAGTTCCTCCGCGGCGTGGAGTAGGGGCGGAGTGCTCTCGAACCGGCGCGACGGGAGCGCGGGTTCAAATAGGTGTCTTGCGGCCTATCGGCTTAACGCCTGCTCCATCGCCAGCTCTGCCTGAAGGCTTGCAAGGTCGCGGTAGATCGAGGCGACCGCAAGCACGCGGCCCTTGCTCTTGTATTTCAGGAGGCAGTCCCGGCCTGAGATATCGCCATCGATCGCAATCTCATCCCACTTCTCGGCATGGCCGACATAGTTGATCGGCACATCGTAATGCTGGCTCCAGAAAAAGGGCACCGCGTCGAAGACCTCGCGCTGTCCCAGCATGTTGCGCGCGGCGGTCTGGCCCTGGCGTTGCGCTACAACCCAGTGCTCGACGCGGATGTTGTCCTTCGAATGCGGGTCGGGCCAACGCGCGATATCGCCGGCGGCGTAGATTCCAGTGACGCTGGTTTCGAGGAATTCGTTCACAGCAACGCCGCGGTCCATTTTGAGGCCGGCCTGTTCCGCCAAGGCAAGACGCGGGCGAACACCGACGCCGGCGAGCACGACATCGGCCTCGAGCACGCTACCGCTCTTGAGGGTCGCGCGCTTGCCCTCGATCGCAGCGACGGTATCACCCAAGTGAAAAATGACGCCATGCTCCTCATGCAGGGCGCGAACGAAGTCGCCCATCTCGGGTCCCAGCACGCGTTCCATCGGCCGCTGCTCCGGCGCGACCACATGCACCTCGATGCCGCGCGTGCGCAAGGCCGCCGCCGCCTCAAGCCCGATAAAGCTCGCTCCCATCACGATCGCGCGACGCGCACCCCTGATGGACTCAATGATCGCGCGGCAATCGGCGAGTGTACGGAGTACATGGACATGCGGCTGGTCGGCCCCCGGAATCGGCAGCCAAACCGGCTCGGCGCCCGTCGCCAGCAGCAGGCGGTCATAGGGAATGGCGCCGCCGTTGGCGACGATGACATCGCGCGCTTTGGTATCGATCGATGTGACGTTGCTCTTGAGCCGCAGATCGATGCCGGCCTCGGCGTAAAAACTATCGGGGCGCAACGGCAGCCAGTCCTCCGGCGCACTGCCCGCGAGATAGTCCTTCGACAGATTTGGCCGATCCACCGGCGGCGCGGCGTCGCTGCTGAGCATCACGATGCTGCCGCGAAAATCCTGCCGCCGCAGCATGTCCGCCGCCGCAAGGCCAGCCGCGCCACCACCGATGATCACGATCTTGCCCGGCGCGTCGACAGGTCTCTTGCCGCGGGACTTCGGTTGTTCACGCTTGCGGCGGACGAAGATCCGGTCGCCCTCGTGCTCGACCTGCCAGACTGACAGCGCGTTCAACGCGGGCGGCCGCGCGGCCTCTCCGGTGCGCAAATCGAAACAGGCATGATGCCAGGGGCAACGAATGCTGTGGCCGACTACGAGCCCGTCCGCGAGCGGCCCGTGATAATGGCTGCAGTGGGCGTCGATCGCGAAAATCTCGGACCCCGACCGAACCAGCAGAACTTCATGTTCGCCAACATGGCCGAGCAGGGTGGCGCCGCTGAAGTCAGTCGACGCAATGCCTTGTGTGAGGTCTGGTCCCGCGGGCGGGGATTGCTCTTCAGCCATGTCTATTCCCTCCGTCGCTACGATACGTCAGCCACACGCTATCTTATGTGGCCATGCCAAGGAATTCCTGGCGTGTGAGCGCATTGTCGCGGAAGCAGCCCAGCATACGGCTGGTGACGAGGTCGGTGCCGGGCTTGTGGACGCCGCGGGTGGTCATGCAATGATGCGTCGCCTTGATAATCACGCCGACGCCCTGGGGCTTCAGAACCTCGTTGATGGTGTTGGCGATTTGCGCCGTCATCTTTTCCTGGATCTGCAGCCGCTTGGCGTAGACGTCGACCACGCGGGCGAGCTTGGAGATGCCGACCACGCGGCCGTTTGGAATATAAGCCACCCAGGCCCGGCCGATGATCGGCGCCATGTGGTGTTCGCAGTGGCTCTCGAAGCTGATGTCCCGCAGAACGATCATTTCGTCGTAGCCCTCGATCTCCTCGAAAGTCTTTTCCAGAATCTCAACCGGATTTTGATCGTAGCCGGAGAAGAATTCCTCGAACGAACGGGTTACGCGCGCCGGAGTCTCGATCAGGCCGTCGCGTCCGGGATCCTCGCCCACCCATCGGATGATGGTTCGGACCGCAGCCTCGACTTCCGATCGGCTGGGTTTTTGGACGTCGGCTTGCGGCGCGTCAGCGTGACGCAGCGCATGTAGATGTGGGCTCACGGGCATGCTCCTCGTTGCAGGCGTATAGGC
>NZ_JBAVCF010000456.1:0-2681 GCF_049586575.1 Bradyrhizobium sp. | reverse complement strand
TGATCCACCGCGGTCCTTGAAACCGCGAGCGGAGGTTGGAATGGCTGCCGTACAAGAAACCGTCGACCGGGTTCGCCGGATCGACGTCGATCAATATCGGTCTGGGTTTGAGACTGTTATTGAGTCCGAGAAGGCCCCGAAGGGGCTATCGGAAGATACCGTCCGTTTCATATCTGCGAAGAAAAACGAACCGGCGTGGATGCTGGAATGGCGCCTGGAGGCCTATCGCCGCTGGCTGACTATGACCGAGCCAACCTGGGCACGCGTCAACTATCCCAAGATCGATTACCAGGACCTCTACTATTATTCTGCGCCGAAGCCGAAGAAGCAGCTCGCTTCGATCGACGAGATCGATCCAGAAATCCTCAAGACCTATGAGAAGCTCGGCATTCCTCTGCGCGAAGTTGCGGTGCTTGAAGGCGTAGCGCGCCCTGAGGGTGAGGCGGCACCGGCAGGACGCAAGATTGCGGTGGACGCCGTGTTCGACTCGGTGTCGGTCGCGACCACCTTCAAGGAAGAGCTGAAGAAGGCCGGCGTGATCTTCATGCCGATCTCTGAGGCGATCCGCGAGCACCCGGAGATCGTGAAGAAGTATCTCGGCACGGTGGTGCCGACCTCCGATAACTACTTCGCCACGCTGAACTCGGCCGTGTTCTCCGACGGCTCGTTTGTCTACGTGCCGCCGGGCGTTCGTTGCCCGATGGAACTGTCGACCTACTTCCGCATCAACGAGCGCAACACCGGGCAGTTCGAGCGGACCCTTATCATTGCCGACAAGGGTGCCTACGTCAGCTATCTCGAGGGCTGCACCGCGCCGCAGCGCGACGAGAACCAGCTCCACGCCGCCGTGGTCGAACTCGTCACGTTGGACGATGCCGAGATCAAATATTCGACGGTCCAGAACTGGTATCCCGGCAACTCCGAAGGCAAGGGCGGCATCTACAATTTCGTCACCAAGCGTGGCGACTGCCGCGGCAATAATTCGAAGATCTCCTGGACCCAGGTCGAGACCGGTTCGGCCATCACCTGGAAATATCCGAGCTGCATCCTGCGCGGCGACAACTCGCGCGGTGAATTCTATTCGATCGCAATCTCGAACGGCCACCAGCAGGTCGATTCCGGCACCAAGATGATTCATCTCGGCAAGAACACGACGAGCCGGATCATCTCCAAGGGCATCGCCGCCGGCGTATCGCAGAACACCTATCGCGGCCTCGTCACGGCCCATCGCAAGGCGACGGGCGCGCGCAACTTCACGGCCTGCGACTCGCTTCTGATCGGCGACAAATGCGGCGCGCACACGGTGCCCTATGTGGAAGCAAAGAATTCGTCCGCGCTGTTCGAGCATGAAGCGACGACCTCGAAGATTTCCGAGGACGTGCTGTTTTACTGCGTGCAGCGCGGATTGAGCCAGGAAGAGGCGGTTGGCCTTGTCGTCAACGGCTTCGTCAAGGACGTGCTGCAGCAACTGCCGATGGAGTTTGCAGTTGAGGCGCAGAAGCTGATCTCAATCTCGCTCGAGGGATCGGTCGGGTAGATCCTCATCTTGAGGAGGCCGCGTGAGCGGCCGGTCTCGAAGGATGAGAGGAAAGATTGTCGGCCAAGTCCTTCGAGACGCGCCCTCGGCGCTCCTCAGGACGAGGGATGAACGGAAAGACGGAACAACGTGATGGCATTACTTGAAGTCAAAGACCTGCAAGTTCGTGTTGAGGATCGCGAGATCCTCCACGGGCTGTCGCTTACCGTGAACAAGGGCGAAGTGCACGCGATCATGGGGCCGAACGGCTCCGGAAAGTCGACGCTCTCTCACGTCATCGCCGGCAAGCCGGGCTATGAAGTTACCGGCGGCGAGATCCTGTTCAAGGGCGAAGACCTGCTGGGGATGGCGCCCGACGAGCGCGCCGCCAAGGGCGTGTTTCTCGCCTTTCAGTATCCGGTCGAAATCCCTGGCGTGATCACGATGAACTTCCTGCGCACGGCCTATAACGCCCAGCGCAAGGCGCGCGGCGAGAGCGAGTTGATGGCGCCGGACTTCCTGAAGAAGGTGCGTGAAGTCGCCAAGCGATTGAACATCCCGCAGGACATGCTCAAGCGCGGCGTCAACGTCGGCTTCTCCGGTGGCGAGAAGAAGCGCAACGAAATCCTTCAGATGGCGCTGTTCGAGCCGAACCTGTGCATTCTCGACGAAATGGATTCCGGTCTCGACATTGACGCACTTCGGGTTGCGGCTGATGGCGTGAATGCGCTGCGCTCGCCGGAGCGAGCGATGGTGGTGATCACGCATTACCAGCGGCTGCTGAATTACATCGTGCCGGACTTCGTGCATGTGATGTCGAAGGGACGGGTGGTGAAGAGCGGCGACAAGCAATTGGCGCTCGAGCTTGAGGCGTCGGGCTACGCGCAGTTCGAAGACGCGGCCTGACGAATGCGGATCTTGTGATGAACATTGTTTTGGCAAAGACCGGAAGCGGACGCGCGGTGGAGAGCATATTTGCTGCGGCGCGTGACCGGCTGCCCGGCACCGGCAAGGTTGCCGATGTCCGCCGGCAGGCGTTCGATGCTTTCGAGCGCGCCGGCCTGCCGCATCGGCGTCTCGAAGACTGGAAATATACCGACCTGCGCGCGCTGATGCGCGAAGTGCTGCCGCTGGCGGCTGCACCCGATGCATCGGCCCTGAAGCG
>NZ_JBAVCF010000455.1:0-10106 GCF_049586575.1 Bradyrhizobium sp. | reverse complement strand
CCAGTCGTCGAGTAGGACTTCGTTGTCGTTGCGGGGCATCGGGATTCCCTCAGCGTCGTCATTCCGGGGCGCGCCTTTTAGCGCAAACCCGGACCCTATGGTGGTTATGGATTCCGGGCCTGCGCCTAGTGGCGCATCCCGGAATGACGATGTGGCGACGTCACCACAGAATAACGCCTGCTGTCGTTTCAGCCTCGCCTCATCCGGATCGTTCCACTTGAATCCATCGATCTGGCGGAAACCAAGCCGAACCGCGCAATATTTTCCGCTTCCTTCCTCCATTGTGTTCTGGGCATAACTAAAGGACACATCGATTTCGCGTACCTCGACGCCGTTCTTGCGCGCGTCGCCGACGATTTGAGCCGGTGCATAAAAGCCCATCGGCTGCGAATTCAGGAGCCCGCAACAGAACGCATCGGGGTGGAAATGCTTCAGCCATGACGAGACATAGACAAGTTGCGCGAAGCTTGCGGCGTGACTCTCGGGAAAGCCGTAGGAGCCGAAACCCTTGATTTGTTCAAAGCAGTTCTTGGCGAATTGCGGATCGTAACCCCGCCTGATCATGTTCCCGATCATCTTCTCTTCGAAGTTTCCGATCGTCCCGACATTACGAAATGTCGCCATCGCACGGCGCAAGCCGTTGGCTTCTTCAGAGGAAAATCCCGCAGCCTCGATCGCAATGCGCATCGCCTGCTCCTGAAACAGGGGGACGCCGAGGGTCTTGTGCAGCACCTTGTATAATTCGTCAGGCGGGCCGTAGTCCGGCGAAGGCGCCGGATAATTTTCCTTCTCAATGCGGTTTCGCCGGCGAAGATAAGGATGCACCATGTCGCCCTGGATCGGTCCGGGCCGCACGATCGCCACTTCAATGACAAGGTCATAGAAGGTTCGCGGCTTCAGGCGCGGCAACATGTTCATCTGTGCACGGCTTTCGACCTGGAAGACGCCGAGCGATTCACCCTTCTGCAGCATTTGATAAACTTCGTCGTCATCCTCCGACTTGATGTCTGCGAGTTCGTAACGCTTATCCTTGTGAAGGGCGATCAGGTCGAAGCATTTGCGGATGCACGTCAGCATGCCCAGCGCCAGCACATCGACCTTCATCATGTTCAGCGCGTCGACATCGTCCTTGTCCCATTCGATGAAGGTGCGGTCGTCCATCGCGGCATTGCCGATCGGCACATAGGTGTCGAGACGATCCTGGGTCAGCACATAGCCGCCGACATGCTGCGACAGGTGCCGCGGAAACTCGATCAGTTCGGTGGCGAGTTCGATCGCCAACGCCACCATCGGGTTTTGCGGATCGAGCCCGGCCTGCTTGACCTGCATTTCGTTGAGGCCGCTGCCCCAGCTTCCCCACACCGTATCGGCAAGGGCCGCGGTCACATCCTCCGTTAGCCCGAGCGCCTTGCCGACATCGCGGATCGCGCTGCGCGGCCGGTAGTGAATGACGGTTGCGATGATCGCGGCGCGATGCCGGCCATAGCGCCGGTAGACATATTGCATCACCTCTTCGCGCCGCGAATGTTCGAAATCGACGTCGATATCGGGCGGCTCCAGCCGTTCCTTGGAAATGAAGCGTTCGAACAGCAAATCGATCTTGGTCGGATCGACGGAAGTGATGCCGAGTACGTAACAGACGGCCGAATTCGCCGCCGATCCCCGCCCCTGACAAAGAATTTTCTGGCCGCGCGCATAATGAACGATGTCATGCACGGTGAGGAAATAATGCGCGTATTTCAGCTCATTGATGAGATCGAGCTCCTTGCACAGCGTCGCGCGCAGGGTGTCGTCGATCTTGCCGCCAAAATATGTTTGCACACCCGCCCAGGTCAGGTCCTCCAGATGCTGTTGCGCGGTCTTGCCTCGCGGCACCGGCTCGTCGGGATACTGATATTTGAGCTGATCGAGCGAAAAGGTGATGCGATCGGCAAACCGCATGGTCTCCGCGATCGCCTCCGGCGCATCGCGAAACAGCCGCGCCATCTCCTCCGCCGGTTTGAGATGACGTTCGGCATTGGCTTCGAGGCGCTTGCCGATGGCTTCAATGGTCGTCTTCTCGCGGATGCAGGTGATGACATCCTGCAAACGACGACGCGACGGATCGTGATAAAGCACCTCGTTGGTAGCGAGCAGCGGCACATTGGCGTGAGCCGCGACACGCCCAAGCCGCGCCAAACGCCGCCGGTCGTCGCCGCGATAGAGCAGGCTTGCCGCCAACCACACCCCATCGGCGCGGCTCGACTGCAAACGATCAAGAACCTCCTGTGCTTTTGTCTCCTCGAAGCGATGCGGCAGCACCAGCACGAGAAGCTGCCCTTCGGCGAATTCAAGCAGATCACCGAATTTCAGATGGCACTCGCCCTTGAGGGTCCCCTCTCCGCGTTTGCCTTGGGTCAGCAACTGACATAGCCGGCCGTAGGCTGCGCGGTCGCGCGGATAAACCAGAATGTCCGGCGTGCCGTCGATGAAAACGAGCCGCGATCCGATCAGAAGTCTTGGTTTGTGCTGGATAACGGGATTTTCGAGTTCCTTGAAAGCCCGCACTACTCCGGCGAGCGTGTTGTGGTCGGCGATGCCGATGACAGGAAGACCGAGAATGGCTGCCTGCTGCACATAGGCCTGCGGGTGCGAGCCCCCGCGCAGAAACGAGAAATTCGTGGTGATGCCGATTTCCGCATATTCTATCGTCATGCGAACAGTCCATGCATGAACCAGTTCGGCTGCACAGGCTTGCCTTCCTGCTGCTCGATCTCGCGATCGTAAAGCCCGTCGCGATAGAGCCAGAACCGCAAACCCTCTTCATCCTCGACACGGAAATAATCGCGCGTCAGCACCGCGCTTCCTGCCCGCCACCACTCCATGGCGACGCGCTCGGGGCCTTCGGCGCGGATGACAGCGTGGGCGGCGCGGCGCCAGACAAACCGCGCCGGCGGACCATCCGGCACCTCTGCGATGACCTTGATCTGTTCCGGACGCTCGAACAGCCGCAGTGGCCGCAGCGGCGGCTCGCCCACGGCGCGCGCCGGCCAGACGGCTTGCGTGGCCGCAGCCAGATGATATTGCGCCGGCGCGGCCAATACCGCGCACTCCGGAATATGGGTTTCCTGCGGCAGGTGTACGACCACGCGCTTACCGCCGATCCGCGCCGCGATGCGATCGATCAAGGCCGCGAGTTCATCATTGTCATGAACGTTGGCATCGAGATCGCGCTGCTGCTGCACGACGATTTCGGTATGGCCCGCGGACAGACGAATGAGATCGAAACCGAATCCGGGATCGAGCGGGTCGCTTAAAGCGTCCAGCCGTTCCCGGAACAGCCGGTCGATCACCTCGCCTCTGGTGACGGGCTGCCCGGTATCGACCATGATGGTGCGAACCGCACCGTCGGTACGAAAGAAGCGCGCTTCCAGCCGCCGCGCACCCTTGCCTTGCTTCGCCATCGCCGCGACCAGCCTCACCGCAAGACCCGACAAGGTCGAGGAGATCACCGCTTCGGTCGCGACCGGCTCGGCGAACCGCTTTTCCACGATGTAGTCGGGCAGCGGCTGGCGCGGGCTGATCGGCGCATCGCCCTGCCCCAAGGCCTGTTCCAGCAGCGCCGTAAAGCCGGCGCCAAATCGGGCGGTGATTTCGTGCCGTCCCCGGTCGGCCACATCGCCAATGGTTTTCAAGCCGGCGCGGCGCAAGCCCGTCACCACGGCCGCATCCGCACCCAGCGACGATACCGGAAGCGGCCTGACCGCACCCGCTTCCTCGCCGTCGCGGGCGATCCGGCCATGGGCATGGCGGGTCAGCGCCCGTGCGCAGACGGCCGTGCCGGCGATGGCGGCGCTGACCGTAAAGCCCTGCGCGGTCAACACACCGCACGCAAGGTTCATCATCGCTGTCTCACCGCCGAACAGATGCGCGCAGCCGGTGATGTCGAGAAAAAGACCGTAGGGAGGATCGAGCGCAACCAGCGGGGTGAAGCGGTCACACCAATCGGCGATGGCGTTCAGTGCGGCAGCGTCGGCGGCTTCATCGGCGTCATACACCTGCACCTCGGGGCAGATGGCGCGGGCGTTAGCCAGCGGCAAGCCTGCCGCAAGACCGAGATGCGAAGCCGCATCGTTCAGCGCAAAAATCTGCAACGCATTGTTTTGCCTGGCGACGACGATCGTGGGTTCATCAAACGGCTCGGCGCGACTTGACGCGCCGTCTTCACGCGACCCGGTAACTGCTTCTTTTGAGAGGATTTTTACGCGCTTGATGCGGTCGGTGGGCAGGCGTGGCAGCCACAGGCTGAGGATACGCCGCCGGTTCTCCGAAAAGGCACTCATCACATTTCCATTCCATGATCCAGCGGCCAACGGGCCCATGACGGTTGCGGACAAGTTGCGTCTCAAACAGAGGCGCGCCCCATGCACTCCAGGACGTAGAGCCCGGCGGCGAATGCGCCGCGCGCACGATCCATCGGGTTTCCGCCGTCGACGGCTGAGGTTCTGCGGCCATCCGCAGCACCAGGCAGGTCGCGCCGGAAGCCTGCGCGGCCAGCGTCAGCTTCCGGCTGGCGACAAGGTCGAGCTGTCTCGCCTCGCCCCAGACCTCCAGCACAACCACACCCACCGCATCGCAGGCGAGCGCGTCCGCCGCCGTCCGCAGCGCATGGTCCACATCGGTAGCGCGAACGGTGACCAGGAGGCGCGGATCGAGACCGAGTTCGGCCCATCCGCTCATCGAGACCGCGCCCGATTCAATCTCGGTGAAATCCTGCCGGATCCACACCATGGGCCGCCGCGCGGCGGCACGATTGGCAAGTCCTGCAACAAAACCGGTCGCCACAGCGCTCTGCCGTCCGGCTTCCGCAAACACTTCATGCATCGTCCCCAAAGCGAGCCCGCCTTGCAGGTGTGCATCGGCATCCGCGTGCCCAAGCGTCACCCGGCGTGGCGAGTACGCTTCGCCATGGGCCTCGATGCGCTCGATGCTGCCGCGTAAGGCCGCAAGATTCCTTGCTGCGCTCATCCTCATGATGCGCCGCGTCCTTTACGAAAACTGATCTGGCCGCTTCCGATTTTTAGAGAACCAGAAGCTGGCTCATTTGTTCATGGTATGTTCTAATTTAAAGCTAACAGCGATCAAAGAGTCAATCGAATTGGCGATTTGATGATTCATGAATAGAATCAAAGGGGTTTGAAGATGGACGTACAACGCAAGCTGGAAATCCTGGCGGACGCCGCCAAATACGACGCCTCCTGCGCGTCCAGCGGCACCGAGATGCGGGATTCCAGTGACGGCAAGGGCCTCGGATCCACCGCCCCAGGCATGGGCATCTGCCATTCCTACGCGCCGGACGGCCGCTGCATCTCCCTGTTGAAGGTGCTGCTCACCAACGCCTGCAACTACGATTGTCTCTATTGCGTCAACCGCACCTCCAGCAACGTGCCGCGCGCCCGCTTCACGATCGACGAGATCGTGAAGCTTACGATCGACTTCTATCGCCGCAATTACATCGAAGGATTGTTTCTCTCCTCCGGCATCATTCGCAGCGCCGACTACACCATGGAGCAGGTGATCCGCGTCGCGCGCAAGCTGCGCGAAGAGCACCATTTCCGCGGCTACATTCATTTAAAGACCATCCCCGAAGCCGATGACGCGCTGATCACCGAGGCCGGCAAATATGCCGACCGCCTCTCTATCAATATCGAGGTCCCCGAAGAGAACAGCCTCGCAACCCTCGCGCCGGAAAAGGACGTGCGCGCGATCCGCCGCACCATGGGCCGGCTTCGCCTCAAGCTCGACGAAGCAAAGGAAACCACGACGTCGAAAGCAAAACCGCCGCGCTTTGCGCCAGCCGGCCAGAGCACGCAGATGATCGTCGGCGCGGACAATTCAAATGATCAGACCATCCTCGCAACCAGCGCTAATCTCTACGGCGCCTACCGACTCAAACGCGTCTATTATTCCGCCTTCAGCCCGATCCCGGATTCAAGCCGCGCGCTGCCGCTTTCGGCGCCTCCCCTGATGCGCGAGCATCGGCTCTACCAGGCCGATTGGCTGATGCGCTTCTACGGTTTCGACGTAGGCGAAATCGTAGAAGGCGCCGGCATGCTGCCGCTCGACATCGACCCCAAGCTCGCCTGGGCGCTGCGGCATCGCGACCGTTTCCCGCTCGATGTCGCTACCGCCAGCCGCGAGGAGTTATTACGCGTGCCCGGCTTTGGCACCAAAGCCGTCGATCGCATCATCGCCACGCGCCGCGTGACGTCGATCCGCGCCGCCGATCTCCCCCGCCTTCACATCCCAAGGCAAAAGGCGCTGCCGTTCATCGTTCTCAGCGATCATCGCCCCTCGCCGCATTTGCTGGACGCCGCAAATCTTGCCGAGCGCTTCAAACCGAAAGCGGCGCAGCTGGGCTTCGGGTTCTAGATGATCACCATCGTCCTCAAGCACGAAACCGATTTCGACGGCTGGCGGCAAGCCGCACGCACGCTGGCGCTCGGCGGCGTTAAGCCAATAGATGTGACGTGGAGTGTCGAGGGCGATGAGGAGCAATTATTCGCAACAACCGGGATGGCACCGCAACCGCGCTCGTCGACTGAGACCTTCAACGTCCCGGCCAAGTTCGTGGAGTTGGCCAGCATTGCGATTTTCCACCGTGACCGGGAGCGGTTTGCAGTGCTTTACCGCCTGCTGTGGCAATTGCGCAGCCACCATGACCTTCTGGAAGTTGCGACCGATCCCGACGTCTCGCGCGTCTTGGCGATGGCAAAAGCGGTGCGCCGCGACGAGCACAAGATGCACGCCTTTGTCCGCTTCCGCGAGATCGGCCGTGAACGCGACGCACGTTATGTCGCCTGGTTCGAGCCGGAGCATCACATCGTCGAACTGGCGGCGCCATTCTTCGCGCGCCGTTTCGCTGACATGCCCTGGTCGATCCTGACGCCCGACCTCTGCGCGCATTGGGACGGCGTCGCGATTTCATTTTCCCCCGGCGTCAACAAGGCTGAAGCGCCAACCTCGGACCGTCTGGAAGAGACATGGCGGCGCTATTACGCCGCGATCTTCAATCCCGCCCGCCTCAAAGTGAAAGCCATGAGTGCGGAAATGCCAAGAAAGTACTGGCGGAACTTGCCGGAGGCCTCGATGATTAAACCTCTGATCGCGGGCGCCGCGCGCGCCACCAACGCGATGATCGCCGAAGCCGCGACTGAGCCTGCCAAGGCGCAGAAGCGGCTGGAGGAGCCGATGCGAGGCAAAACTAAAACCATTGCTGCAACCGATGAGCTTGAGACGTTGCGCGAGGAAGCCGCCGCCTGCCGCGCCTGCCCGCTATGGAAAGATGCGACCCAGACCGTGTTCGGCGAAGGCCCGCCACACGCGCCCATTATGCTGGTCGGTGAACAACCCGGCGATAAAGAGGATCTGGCCGGAAAACCGTTCGTTGGGCCGGCGGGCCAGATGCTTGATCGCGCGCTGGAGGATGCCGGCATCGATCGCGGCAAAGTCTACGTCACCAACGCGGTCAAACATTTCAAATTCGTCCCTCGTGGCAAAATCCGCCTGCACCAGAAACCCTCAACGTCGGAAATCAAGGCGTGCCGACAATGGTACGAACGCGAACAGGCTGCCATCAAACCGGTGCTGGTCGTGGCTATGGGCGCTACAGCCGCGCAAAGCGTGCTCGGCAAGATCACGCCGATCAACAAAAACCGTGGCCATCTCATTGATCTCGATGATGAAACCAAGGCACTGGTGACGGTGCATCCGTCCTATCTTCTGCGGCTGCCGGATGCGGAAGCCAAGGCTCGGGAATACCAGCACTTTGTCAGTGATCTCAGGATTGCGGCAGCTGAGCTGCGACAAGCGGCGGACGTGGCTTGAATTGAACCCTCGTCTGCCCCTCGATAGTTATCATCCACTGAGACAATGCTGCGGTGCAACTTCCCCCCCGCGTTTCACGCTCCTGTCACCTACGCCAATCTAAAATTTCCCTCTTGGGACGGGGGTATATTCACATGAGCGACGTTGCGTTACCGGGTTCGATCGAGCCCGCAGCCCGGAAGGGACCTAACCTTGACGGCGGGTTTAATCCGCTGACCGGTATCATCTACATGGGGGTGGTGGCCGCGGCGCTGCTGTTCGTCGCCTACAGCATCTATGCCGACGTCGATGCCAGCGAATGCGAATGTCAAATCCAGAACCCCACTAGAAAACCATAGTTGCTGGTGGTCTTTTGATTCTAACATTTGCAAAAGTGCCTGCCTCACCGGGATGCAAATGCTAGAATCAGACGACTAGCGCGTTTTCGACCAGCTTGATCCAGTACGAGGTGCCGAACACAATGGCATTGTCGTCGAAATTATAAGCGGGATGATGCAATCCGGCGCTGTTGCCATTGCCGCAGAAAATAAACGCACCCGGACGCTTCTCCAGCATGAAGGCGAAGTCCTCGCCACCCATCATCGGCGGCATCTCCGCAACATTGCCGCTGCCGGCAATCTCCTTCGCCACGCCAATCGCAAAATCCGTCTGCGCTGCGTGATTGACCACCACCGGATAGCCGGGCACGTATTCGAGGTCGATCCTGGCGCCGGTCAGGAGGGCGACACCTTCCACGACTTCGCGAACGCGTTTTCCAACCAAGGCGCGGACTTCCGGCGTCAGCGTGCGAACGGTGCCCTTCAATTCGGCGGTTTGCGGGATCACATTGCGCGCGTTGCCGGCATGGAATTCGCACATCGAGATGACGGCGGATTCCAGCGGATCGACGTTGCGCGCGACAATCGACTGTAACGCCGTAATCAGTTGCGCGCCGACCATGACGGAATCGATCGACAGATGCGGCCGCGCCGCGTGTCCACCGCGCCCCTCGATATGGATATTGACGGCATCGGTCGAGGCCATGATCGGACCGGGACGGATGGCGAAGGAACCCACCGGAATTCCCGGCCCGTTATGCATCCCGTAGACCTGATCGATGGTGAAGCGATCGAACAGCCCGTCCTTGATCATGGCGGCCGCGCCCGCGCCGCCCTCTTCCGCCGGCTGGAAGATGACGATCGCATCGCCGGCAAAGTTCCGCGTCTCGGCAAGGTAGCGCGCTGCGCCGAGCAGCATCGCGGTGTGCCCATCGTGGCCGCAGGCGTGCATCTTGCCGGAGGCCTTGGAGGCATAGGGCAATCCGGTGGCCTCTTCGATCGGAAGCGCGTCCATGTCGGCCCGCAGCCCAATGGTCCTTACATCGCGCTTGCCGGCTGGCTTGCGTCCCTTGATGACACCGACGACGCCGGTACCACCAAGCCCGGTGGCTACCTCATCGCAACCGAACTCCCGAAGCCGTTCGGCCACAAAGGCCGACGTGCGGTGCTCGTCGTATCCCAGTTCCGGATGCTGATGGATATCACGGCGCCATGCCTGGATATCGGGTTGCAAGTCGGCCACGCGGTTGACAATGGGCATGAAAATCTCGGTGCTAAATCATTGCAGGCGCCCCTGTTTAGCATGTGAGGCCTGATCGGCCCAATACCCGTTATTATGAGTACGGGAGGCCGTGCATTGACAAAAGTGCAATGGCCGGACTTTGGTCCGACCTATTAACGTCTGGTCAACCAGATGCGCGGAGACGAAGGGCGGAAAACGGAAAATGGCGACACGGCTGGAGGGAGATTTCGACTATATCGTCGTCGGCGCTGGCACCGCCGGGTGCATCCTCGCCAATCGCCTGTCTGCCGATCCGCAGAACCGGGTGCTGATCCTCGAAGCCGGCGGCAGCGACAACTGGATCTGGTTTCACATCCCGGTCGGATACCTCTTCGCCATCGGCAATCCGCGGTCGGACTGGATGTTTCGGACCGAGCCCGAGGCCGGTCTCAACGGCCGCTCGCTGAATTATCCCCGCGGCAAGGTGATCGGCGGCTCGTCCGCCATCAACGCCATGATCTCGATGCGCGGACAGGCTGCCGACTACGATCACTGGCGCCAGCTTGGCCTGACCGGCTGGGGTTACAGCGACGTATTGCCGGCCTTCCGCCGGCTGGAGGATCACTTTCTCGGCGAGAGCGAACACCACGGCACCGGCGGCGGCTGGCGTATCGAGGCGCCGCGGCTGTCGTGGGCGATCC
>NZ_JBAVCF010000454.1:0-3408 GCF_049586575.1 Bradyrhizobium sp. | reverse complement strand
GCTTGAGCTCGTCCATCGTGGCCGTCGTTATTCGATCCATCTGCCGCTGGTCGGCGAGTTCCAGATCGAGAACGCGGTTGTGGCCGCGGGCCTTGCGATCGGCACCGGCAGCGCGCCGGATGAGGTTTTCGCCGCGCTCGAAAATCTCGAAGGCGCCAGGGGCAGGCTGGAGCGGGTCGGCGAACATAACGGCGCGCCGATCTTCGTCGATTACGCCCACAAACCGGATGCGCTGGCCAAAGCATTGCAAGCCTTGCGGCCCTATGCATCGGGAAAGCTCATCGTCGTGTTCGGCGCCGGCGGCGACCGCGACGCCGGCAAGCGTCCGCTGATGGGCGCGATCGCCACCGAGAACGCTGACAAGGTCATCGTCACCGACGACAATCCGCGTAGCGAAAATCCGGCGACCATTCGCGCGGCGATCCTGGCGGCCGCCCAAGGCGCTGCGGAAATCGGTGACCGCGCGAAAGCGATCGCAAACGCCATTGCCGGGCTTGCCAAAGGAGATGTGCTTCTGATTGCCGGCAAGGGCCATGAGACCGGCCAGATCATCGGCGATCGTGTGCTGCCGTTCAGCGATCATGACGCGGTGGCTTCCGCTTTGGCGGAGACAGTGGCATGAGCGTAGTGCCATTATGGACATCGGATGCAATGCGCGCGGCGATGCACGCCACGGTCAATGGCGTGTTGCCGCAACCGATCACCGGCATTTCCATCGATAGCCGCACGATCCGGCCGGGTGAGGCGTATTTTGCGATCCGTGGCGCGGTGCATGACGGCCATGACTTTGTTGCCGCGGCGTTGAAGGCCGGAGCTGCGCTCGCGGTCGTCGAAAAAGCGCAAGCCGCCAGATTTGGGAGCGATGCACCGCTGCTCGTCGTGGACGATGTGCTCGGCGCGCTCGTCGATCTGGCGCACGCCTCGCGTGCGCGATTGCAAGCGCAAGTGATCGCGGTCACCGGCTCGGTCGGCAAGACATCGACCAAGGAAGCGCTGTTGCACGTGCTCTCGGCGCAGGGGCAGACCCATGCTTCCGCCGCGTCCTTCAACAATCATTGGGGTGTGCCGCTGTCGCTGGCGCGCTGTCCGGCGAGCGCGCAATTTGCGGTGTTCGAGATCGGGATGAATCACGCCGGCGAAATCGAGCCGCTGGTGAAAATGGTGCGGCCGCAGGTGGCCATCATCACGACCGTCGAGCCGGTGCATCTGGAATTCTTTTCCGGCATCGAGGCGATTGCCGATGCCAAGGCGGAAATCTTCGAAGGCGTCGAACAAGGCGGCGCCGTGGTGCTGAACCGCGACAATTCGCAGTTCGCTCGCCTGAGCCGTCGCGCCAAAATGTGCGGAATTGCGCGCATCGTTTCGTTCGGCGTCAACGAGAAAGCAGAGGCGCGGCTCCTCGACATTTCGCTGCATGCGACCTGCTCGGCGGTGCATGCCGATATTCTCGGGCATGAAGTCACCTACAAGCTCGGCATGCCCGGACGCCATATGGCGATGAATTCGCTCGCGGTGCTCGCCGCCTCCTCTTTGGCAGGCGCCGATCTTGCGCTGGCCTCGCTGTCGCTGACGCAGCTCGTGCCGGCGGCGGGCCGCGGCGTCCGGCATATGCTGGCCGTGCCCGGCGGCGACGTCACCCTGATCGACGAGACTTATAACGCGAACCCAGCATCGATGGCGGCAGCCCTCAGTGTCCTTGGCCAGACGAAGGTGGGTCCGCAGGGCAGGCGGATCGCGGTATTGGGCGATATGCTGGAGCTGGGCGCGACCGGGCCACAATTGCATCGCGGCCTGAATGACGCCATCAAGGCCCACCATATCGATCTGGTCTATTGTTGTGGCCCGCTAATGCGCCACCTATGGGATGCTCTTTCCACCGGCAAGCGAGGCGGTTATGCCGATAGCGCGGCGAATCTCGAAGTGCAGGTGCTGACCGCCATTCGGGCCGGCGATGCCGTCATGATCAAGGGTTCGTTCGGCTCGAAGATGAAGACCATAGTCACCGCGCTTGAAAAGCGCTTTCCCGGCAAAGCCGCGCTCGACGATGCCGCGGTATAGGCAGATTTAATGTTCTACTGGCTGATCGATCTCTCCAACACCGTTCCCGGCCTCGCCCCGCTGCACAGCCTTCTGAACGTGTTTCGCTACATCACGTTCCGCACCGGCGGCGCGATGGTGACCGGGGCGTTGTTCGTTTTCCTGTTCGGCCCCTGGATCATCGATCACCTGCGGCTTCGCCAGGGCAAGGGGCAGCCGATCCGCACCGACGGTCCGCAGTCTCATCTCGTCACCAAAAAAGGCACGCCGACCATGGGCGGGCTGATGATCCTTTCCGGGCTGGTGGTCTCGACCGTGCTGTGGGCCAATCCGCTCAATCCCTATGTCTGGATCGTACTGGCGGTGACGCTCGGCTTTGGCTTCGTCGGCTTCTATGACGATTACCTGAAGGTCACCAAGCAGACCCATAGCGGCTTTGCCGGCCGCATACGGCTTCTGATCGAGGCGATCATCGCCTTGCTTGCGTGCGTCGCCCTGGTCCATCTCGGGCGCGAGCCATTCTCGACGTCGCTGGTGATTCCCTTCTTCAAGGACGTGGCGCTGAATCTCGGCTGGTTCTTCGCGGTGTTCGGCGCCTTCATCATTGTCGGCGCCGGCAATGCGGTCAATTTGACCGACGGTCTCGACGGCCTCGCCATCGTGCCGGTGATGATCGCCGCCGCCAGCTTCGGCATGATCTCCTATCTCACCGGCAACGCCGTATTTTCGGATTATTTGCAGATCAACTACGTGGCCGGCACCGGCGAGCTCGCCGTCATCTGCGGCGCGGTGCTGGGCGCCGGTCTTGGATTTCTCTGGTTCAACGCGCCGCCGGCCTCGATCTTCATGGGCGATACCGGCTCGCTCGCGCTCGGCGGCATGATTGGCTCGATCGCGGTTGCGGTGAAACACGAGATTGTGCTCGCCGTGATCGGCGGCCTGTTCGTGCTCGAGGCGGTTTCGGTGATCGTGCAGGTGGCTTCCTTCAAGCTCACCGGCAAACGCATCTTCAAGATGGCGCCGATCCACCACCATTTCGAACAACTGGGCTGGACCGAGCCGCAGATCGTGATCCGGTTCTGGATCATCTCCGTGATGCTGGCGCTCGCCGGCCTCTCGACCTTGAAGCTGCGGTGATGATCCCCGTCACCTCCTTTGCAGGCAAGACGGTTGCGGTGTTCGGCCTCGGCGGCTCCGGTCTGGCGAGCTGTTACGCGCTCAAGGCCGGCGGCGCCGAAGTGATCGCAGGCGACGACGGCGCCGAGCGGTTGGCGGAAGCCGCCAAAGCCGGCTTCGTCACCGCCGACCTGCGCAGCGTGGACTGGTCGCGTTTTGCCGCACTGATCCTGACGCCGGGCGTGCCGCTGACCC
>NZ_JBAVCF010000453.1:0-7773 GCF_049586575.1 Bradyrhizobium sp. | reverse complement strand
GTGTTGCGGATATAGGCGCCGACATTGACGTGGTCGATGTCGAGCAGCGGCAGTTCCTTGTAACCCTGTTCATTCAGGGCCTTCAGGAGCTTGTCGGTGATTTCCTCGCCGGCCTCGGCATGGATTTCGCCGGTCTTCGGATTGACGAGGTCCTCGGCGACGTAGTTGCCGACCAGTTCCTCATCCGACAGGCGAAGCGCCTTCAGCCCCTTTTCCTGGAGCTGGCGTGCAGAGCGCACAGTGAGCTTCTTGCCGGCTTCCAGCACCACCTTGCCGGTATCGGCATCGATAAGATCGTTGATGGTGGAATAACCGCGGAAACGGTTGGCATCGAACGGCACGCGCCAGCCTTCCTTGGCGCGCTTGTAGCTGATCTTCTTGTAGAAGGTCGAAAGGATCTGTTCGCCGTCGAGCCCAAGCGCGAACATCAGCGACGTCACCGGAATCTTGCGGCGACGGTCGATGCGCGCAAACACGATGTCCTTGGCGTCGAACTCGATGTCGAGCCAGGAACCGCGATAGGGGATCACGCGCGCGGCAAACAACAGCTTGCCGGAGGAATGCGTCTTGCCCTTGTCGTGGTCAAAGAACACGCCCGGCGAACGATGCATCTGGGAGACGATGACGCGCTCGGTGCCGTTGACAATGAAGGTGCCGTTCATCGTCATGAGCGGGATGTCGCCCATGTAGACGTCCTGCTCCTTGATGTCCTTTACCGACTTCGCGCCGGTTTCCTCGTCGATATCGAATACGATCAGGCGAAGCGTCACCTTCAGCGGCGCAGCATAGGTCATACCGCGCTGGCGGCACTCGTCGACGTCATACTTCGGCGGCTCGAACTCGTAGCGGACGAATTCCAGCATCGAGGTGCCGGAGAAATCCGAGATCGGGAACACCGAGCGGAAAACGGCCTGCAAGCCTTCATCGAGCCGGCCGCCCGGCGGTTCGTGCACCATCAGGAACTCGTCATAGGACGCCTTCTGAACCTCGATGAGGTTCGGCATCTCTGCGACTTCCTTGATGTGTCCGAAGAACTTGCGAACGCGTTTGCGACCGGTGAACGTCTGTTGCGCCATCGTGGCCTCTCATTTCGCCGCTCCCTGGGGAGAGCGGACCTTTCCGGAGCGCGAGCAATCTCGGCCCGGACTTGAATTTCGTTTCGTCCTTCGACTCAGTTTGCCCTCAATCAGGATCTAAAAGCCTGAATCGAAGTATCCGGTCCAAAGAACGCAAAGCGACGCACGGGGCGCTCTAACGCACCCGCACGTCGAAAACCGTCTCGTTACGGACTGCAAAGCCCGAAATTGCCTATCTCCCAACGGCTTGCGGCGGAACCTTGCGGTCCCTCGCGCCGGCCATGCTTTCGTGCTGCCGTCCCGATATGGGATGGCATTCGTGGAAAATCGAGGGGTATCCCCATCAATCCCCACACATTCTCGTGTAGGCCACCCGCCGGGGAACCCGGCGGGGGCGATACCTTTGCGACCAAATCCCGAATCTCGCGCTTCGCTTGTCCGGGATGGAATTGAGCTAAGCGCGCTTACTTCAATTCCACCTTGGCGCCAGCCTTTTCGAGCTGGGCCTTGATCTTGTCGGCCTCATCCTTGTTGACCCCTTCCTTGACAGGCTTGGGGGCGCCTTCGACGAGGTCCTTGGCTTCCTTGAGGCCAAGGCCCGTGATGGCGCGGACTTCCTTGATGACCTCGATCTTCTTGTCGCCGGCGGCGGCCAGAACGACCGTGAATTCGGTCTTTTCCTCTACCGGAGCAGCGGCAGCGCCGCCGCCCGCCGGGCCGGCAACCGCCACGGCCGCAGCCGCGGAGACGCCCCACTTCTCTTCGAGAAGCTTGGCGAGTTCGGCGGCTTCGAGCACGGTGAGGCTCGAGAGGTCGTCAACAATCTTCTGTAAGTCAGCCATTGATCTGTTTCCTTAAGCGTATCGGTTCGAACCAGGTTTTACGATTTGCGAAGGGTCAGGCCGCTTCGCTCTTTGAGGCATGAGCCTGAATGACGCGCGCGAGCTTGGCCGCGGGCGCATTCGAGAGCTGAGCGAGCTTGGTCGCCGGCGCCACGAGGAGGCCGACAATCTTTCCGCGCAGTTCATCGAGCGACGGCAAGGCGGCAAGCGCCTTCACACCATCGACATTCAGGACGGTTTTACCCATCGATCCGCCGAGGATGACGAACTGTTCGTTCGTCTTGGCGAACTCGATGGCAACCTTTGGCGCCGCTACCGGATCCTTGGAAGTCGCGATCACGGTCGGCCCCTTCAACAGCGGGCCGATGGCAACGACGTCAGTGCCTTCAAGAGCAATTTTGGCGAGACGGTTCTTCGCGACCTTCACCGAGGCGCCAGCCTGCTTCATCTGCATGCGCAGCTTCTGCATCTGGGCAACGGTCAGGCCGGAATAATGAGCAACGATCGCCACGCTGGTGGCCTTAAACAGACCGTTCAGCTCCTCGACCGCGCCCTTTTTTGCCGCTCTTTCCACAGCAAGCTCTCTCCGGTTGGCGGTCTTTGAGCCGAAAGGCAGGACCGCCGGGTTGCACCCATCGCTCCGCCCTTCATCAGACCTCAAAAGACGCAAGCCTTAAGGACCGTCGGGCAGAACGACATTGAAACGCCTGCCCTCCCGAGCCTTGAGGGCCACGGGATGTCGAGGTTCGAACCAAACAACCCCAAGTCACGGCCAGCCGTAACCCGAAGGCTTAAAATCTGGTCTTCACCCGTCTGTACAGGCCATTAAATTAAGCCATTGAAAAGCTTACGCTTATCTCAGGCGCCTGTAGTCTTGGACAGGATCGAGGCACGCCGGCAAGCCGGTCTGCCCCTGCCCGCTTTCCCAGGAACGACAGCTTCCCTTCCTTTCGAGCCATCCATACGGAATGTCCTGAAAGGAAAAGTCTCCTATTCGTTCTCTTTCGGAATGCGAGCACAAACGTGCCAGCGAGAGCCAGCACATCCGGAAAGGCGGTGTTTAACGGGTCTTTTCCATCTTGCCAAGGGTTAATTTCGGGCCGGACGGCGGGCGCGCAAAGCCCGAAAAAATCGCTTCCCGATTGTCACATCCGGCCTCCCTCGATCGTCTGGGCAACAATGCGAAGAACCATTGCCGCGATCCTTGCCGTCTCGAACGTCATCGACGGTCTGACGATGCTGTTAAGCGGCCCTTTTTGGTACGTCACCGTGCCCGGAGCTGCTGAAACCGGCCCTTTCAACGCACACTTTGTCCCGGATGTCGGTGCGGCGTTTCTGGTCGCAGCTCTCGCGCTCGCGGCGCGCGCATGGCGCGTGAACTATTGGCCGGCCGCCGTCGCCGGGGCGGGTTTCCTCGCCGCTCACGGCCTGATTCATCTCGCAAGCATCGTCTTCGGTCACGACCATCACGCCACGTTCGATTTCTTCGCCGAGGGCTCGCCACGCGGTGCGCGACGAGCGACCAGCGCCGGCGGCGACGCCAGACCGTCACGCGTACTTGATGAAGGCTTTCATGGAGGCCGTGGCCAGCGGCGATCTATCGCAACTAACCGGCTTACTGCGCGAAGACGCCATCGCCGTGACCGATGGTGGCGGGCCCAAATCGGCGGCGCTCAATTCGATCATGGGCGCCGACAAGGTGGCCCGTTTCTTCATCGGTCTCGCCGGCAAGAATTCGCGTCGCGACATCCGCGCCGAACCCACCATGATCAACGGGGCCGTCGGCGCCCTGCTCTACATGGATGGCGAACTCGATCATAGTTTAAGCATGGCGATCGACGGCGACCGGATCGCGGCGATCTACATCGTGCGAAATCCCGACAAGCTGCGCCACGCGCCAGCGGCCCACTAGGCCGCTGGCTCAGCGCACCGGATAGGCCAGCGGCCGACCTGCAAAAAACGCCTCCAGATTTGCGATCACGCAATCCTGCATCGCGGCGTGCGAGTCGACGGTGTGGCCGCCGATATGCGGGGTCAGCACGACGTTCGGCAAGCCCGTCAATTCACCGGGCGGATGTGGCTCCTTCTCGAACACATCGAGTCCGGCGCCAGCGATAGTGTCGTCTTTCAGAGCGGCGGCCAGGGCCACCTCATCGATCACCGAGCCGCGCGCGATATTGATGACATAACCGTCACTGCCGAGCTTCTTGAGGATATCGGCGTTGACGACGTGATGGGTGTCGGCGCTGGCGCGGACCGCGATCATCAACACGCTGCACCATTCAGCCAGCGCTTCCAGGCTTTCGAAATACCGATAAGGCACCTCGCGCCGGCTGCGGCTGAAATAGCCGATCTCCATTTCGAAAGCCGACATGCGCGCGGCAATCTTGCGGCCGATTTCGCCCATGCCGTAGATGCCGACCCGGCGGCCAGGATTGCCGGGCACCGCGCGCAACAGCGGTGAAGGTTTCGAAGCGGCCCAACTGCCGTCGCGCACGAACCCGTCGGCCGGAACGATCCGGCGAGTCGCCGTCAGCATCAGCGTCACCGCGAGGTCGGCGACGCTGGCCGCATTCGCGCCGGGACTATTGCCAACCGCGATGTCGCGTTCTTTGGCTGCCGCAAGATCAACGCCGTCAAAGCCGGTGCCGTAGCAGATAATCGCCCGCAGCGACGGTAACGTGTCCATCACACTTCCCGGAAGCTGCGTGCCGCCCGCCGTGATCATGGCGCGAACGCGGGAAAGCCGCTCCGGCGGAAAGACCTCCGCGGGTGGCTTGCCGGCGGCATCCAGCAACTCGAAGCGTTCGCCAATCCGCGCCATCAGCGCTTTGGGAAATTTCGAGTAGATCAACACTCTGTCGGGCATGCCTTGCCTCTCGCATCAGCGCATCCATCATAAACAAAGAGCGGAACCGGTTGCCCGATCCCGCTCTTTTATTTTCGATCCGCCTTTAAAAACCTCAGCCGAGCAGGCTGCCCGGCTCGACCTTCACGCCCGGCCCCATCGTGGAGGAAACCGCGACGCGTTGAATGTAGGTACCCTTGGAACCCGAAGGCTTCGCCTTGGCAACCGCGTCCGCGAGCGCCTTGACGTTTTGCACCAGTTTTTCTTCGGAGAACGAGGCCTTGCCGATGCCGGCCTGGACGATACCGGCCTTCTCGACACGGAACTCGACCGAACCGCCCTTGGCGCCTCGAACCGCCGTGGCGACATCCATCGTCACCGTGCCGATCTTCGGATTCGGCATCATGCCACGCGGACCGAGCACCTTACCGAGGCGGCCAACCAGCGGCATCATATCGGGGGTTGCGATACAGCGGTCGAAATCAATCGCACCGCCCTGCACCTTCTCGACGAGATCTTCGGCGCCGACCACGTCGGCACCCGCAGCCTTGGCTTCCTCAGCCTTCGCGCCGCGCGCGAACACGCCGACGCGCAAGGTGCGGCCGGTGCCGTTCGGTAGCGTCACCACACCGCGGACCATCTGGTCGGCGTGACGCGGGTCAACGCCGAGGTTGATCGCGATCTCGATGGTTTCGTCGAACTTCGCTTTCGACCGTTCCTTGACCATCTTGATGGCGTCCACGATCGGATAAAGCTTCTCGCGGTCGACACCCTCGCGGGCCTTCTTGGTGCGTTTTCCGATTGCCATGACCGATTACCCCGCAACTTCCAGACCCATCGAGCGGGCTGAGCCCTCGACCATCTTCATGGCCGACTCGACGGAGTCGCAATTGAGATCCTTCATCTTCTTCTGGGCGATCTCGCGCACCTGCGCTTTGGTCACCTTGCCGGCCTTGTCGCGGCCCGGAGCTTTCGAGCCGGACTGGATTTTAGCAGCCTGCTTGAGGAAGTAGGACATCGGCGGCGTCTTCATCTCGAAGGTGAAGGAACGGTCCGCATAAATGGTGATGACCACCGGGATCGGGGTGTTCTTTTCTTCCTTCTGCGTCTGGGCGTTGAACGCCTTGCAGAATTCCATGATGTTGAGACCGCGCTGACCAAGCGCGGGACCGATCGGGGGCGACGGATTGGCCGCTCCCGCCGGCACCTGCAATTTCAGGTATCCGGTCACTTTCTTTGCCATATGTCACTCCTGTTGTGCCGATCCCAAAAAACATTGGGAGATCGGCGGTTTCAGGTTCCGTGGTTCGGCTCAAGACGGCAGGCAGACCGCCTTTACCTCCCACGTCCTCTTTCTCGAGGCGTTGCCGCCTCCACTTCCGATCAGGTCACCTTTTCGACCTGAGCGAATTCCAATTCGACCGGCGTCGCACGGCCGAAGATCGAGACTGCGACCTTCACACGCGAACGCGCCTCGTCGATTTCCTCGATGACGCCGGAGAACGATGCGAATGGACCATCGGCCACGCGCACATTCTCGCCAATCTCGAAGGACACCGATGCTTTCGGGCGCTCCACGCCTTCCTGCACCTGATGCAGGATACGCATGGCCTCGGTTTCCGAAATCGGCATCGGCTTGTTTTCCGCGCCGAGGAAGCCGGTCACCTTCGGGGTATTCTTGATCAGATGAAAGGCTTCGTCGGTCAGTTTCATCTTGACCAGCACGTAGCCCGGGAAAAACTTCCGTTCCGCGTCGATCTTGCGGCCGCGGCGCACTTCGGTGACCTTTTCGATCGGCACCAGCACCTGCTCGAACAATTCTTCGAGCCCGCGTTGTTTGGCCTGCTCGCGGATCGATTCCGCGACCTTCTTTTCGAAGTTTGAATAGGCGTGGACGATGTACCAGCGCTTATCCATCGTTTGCGTTGCGGTGCTTGCCATCAGTGGATGCCCAGGACCAAGGTGACCAAATAGCGGATGATCTGATCGGATGCGAAGAAGAAGATCGAGGCCAGCGCGACCATTACAAACACCATCGCCGTGGTAATCATGGTTTCGCGGCGGGTCGGCCAGGTGACCTTGCCGGTCTCCGAACGCACTTCCTGCAAGAATTTAAACGGGCTGAACGCCATCGTTAGAGATCCGCATCCGTCGTCAGACGAAATAAGCTTGTTAAGGAATCCGAACAGCCCGTATCGCCCAGCCCTCTTTTGAAGGTTGAGCCGGCACGCGGGCTCGATTGTTCGGGGATTTCAAAGCCGCGCCGGATATCCGCGTTCAACGGGCCGGCAGCAGGTGGCGGGTATGTACTGCGGACCGGCCTAAAGGTCAAGGCGGGGCGCGGCGACACCCGGTTCGCGCAACCTTCACGGCACGCCTGCCAAGCCGTTGATCTTGCAGGCTAGCGCGGAGGCTCGACTGTCCAGGTTCAAGAGCTGGGCGCAGCGCGACCTGCGCGGTGCCCAGCCCTTTAAGATTACCTGCCGTAGACCACAGGGCCGCGGCCAATGCCGACCGTCACGCCCGGTGCTGGCACGATCACACGCTGCCAGACGCGGCCATCATCGAATTGGATGCGCATGCCATCGGGCGAATAGACCGCGCCCTCGCCGCGCGCATCGATCCAAATTCGGCTGGCGGGTGCGTTCCAGTCCGGCCAGGCCTTGTAAGACTCACCTGTTTCCGTGGTGAGGTTCACGGCATCGCCGTTCTGCGTAACGAAGGTGGGCGCGCCGAAATTGCCGTCCCGGCACATCTGGATGCACCGGTAGGTGCCGGTCAGGTTGACCGTTTCGGCCGAGGCAGCCGTGGCGGCGCACGCAGCCGCAAGGCCCAAAGCCAGCGATATCAGTCTCATCAGGAAACTCCCTCACTTGCATGAAGATGAACCCGATCAAGCGGGCGAAGAATAATCACCGACTAAACCCGTTCGTTCCCCTTTTCCTTGCAGTTCCAATGCCACCAAGCAGGATGGAACGACGGCGTAGAATTTGGCTGAGACCAGCTC
>NZ_JBAVCF010000452.1:0-2074 GCF_049586575.1 Bradyrhizobium sp. | reverse complement strand
CGGGGCCGAGCAGGTTGTTGGCGGTCGCACCGGTGATGGCGGCCGAGGTGACGTTCGACTTGGTCGAATAGCCGACCGGGGTCTGCAACACCTGGTTGGCGATCGACTGGGCGCTCGAAACCAGGCTTTGCAGCGAGGTGATGCCGGTGTTGGCGGCCTGCAGCACCTGCACGCCGTTGCCGATGCTGTCGAGCAGGTTCGATATGTCGCTGGCGCGGTTGTTGAGGCCTGCAGCGGTGAAGAAGTTGGTCGGATTGTCGAGGGCCGAATTGACCGCGTTGCCGGTGGCAAGGTCATTCTGGGTCGTTGCGAGCAGCGAAGCAGTCGACTGCAACGAAAGGAGGTTTTGGCGGACTGACGCCGAAAGAACGATACCGGACATAATTCATACCTTTCTGGTGTGAAACTCAAAACGCAGCCCGGCCCTTTCAGGATCAGGCGACCCCGGCACGGTGAAAGTAAGTGGCTAAGAAAACATGAACCATGAGCGGCGCCCTCGCCTCGCAAGACGCCGCTAGCCGCGCGCAATGGCCGCTTCGTTCTCGCAAAAAACTAGCGAGCGCTTTGATCCTGCTATGGATTTTGAATCGGTGCGCCGTTTTCACCAAACGCTAACCATAACTGTAAAGCATAACAATTGCTGACCGAAATGACCGGCATTTTCGGGACACAACGCAAAACGGCGGGGTTTCCCCCGCCGTTTCGATGGTTTTGTTGAGCTTTTCGATCAGCGGAGGAGCTGGAGCACGCTCTGCTGCGACTGGTTGGCGAGTGCCAGCGCCGAGACCGCGATCGACTGTCGGGTCGACAGCGCCTGGCTGTTGGCCGCTTCCTGGTTCGGATCGGCCAGCGTCAGGTTGGACGCACCGGTCTGCAACACGTTGATCAGGTTCTTGTTGAAGTCCTGGCGGATCTGCACGATCGACAGGTTCGAGCCGAGAGTAGACGCTTCACCGCGCAGCGTGGTCGAGGCGTTCTGGAGCTGCGACAACACGGTGTTGGCCGAGTTGTTGTCGAGGAAGCTCGTGCCCGCCGTCAGGTTCGACAGACCAAGGCCCGCGCCGTTGAACGTCACGCCGGTGATGCTCAGCGTCGAGGTGCCGGTTTCGTTGAACACCAGCTTCAGGGTATCGCCGTTCAACAGGTTGACGCCGTTGAACGAAGAGTCCGAGGCAGTGGTGTTGATCTGCTGCAGCACGTTGTTGTACTGCGCGACCAGGCTGTCGCGGGTGGCTTGCGAGTTCGGATCGGCGACCGGAGCCGCGGCGGTCAGGCCGTGGAAGGCCGCACCCGAAGCCGCAGCCGTACCGCCGATCGTGCCGATCGTCGAGGAGGCCGCATCGTTCGAGGTCACGATGTTGATCGCACCGGTCGAGGAATCGAGCGTGGCTTGCAGGTTGTTGGCCGCCAGCGCCGTATTGAGCGCGTTCAACGTCGAGATCTGTCCGGAGCCGGTACCGAAGGTGATGTTGGTCGCCGTACCGCCGCCGGTGGCGCCGATCGTGAGCGTCTCACCCTGGAGCGCCGGAGGCGTCAAGTTCGTCGTCGCCGCGGTCAGGCCGAAAGAACCAAGCGCGCTGGTGCCGCCAGCGGCGATGACCAGAGGCTGCGTCGTCCCCGTGCTGATCACGAGTGCGCCGGCGGTGACAACCGAGGCCGTCGAGGTACCGGTGATGCCGTCAATCGCGCTCAGGACGGTCTGAACGGTCGCCGTGCTGCCCGCGCCGACGCCGATCGTGACGTTACCGCTACTGTCGGTGGTAACGGTGGTTTGACCGGTCGAGAAGGTGATGGACTTGCCATCGACGGTAAAGGACGAACCGTTCGCAGGCGTTGCAGCCAGCGTGTCGGAGTTCGCCGCGGTGACCAGCTTGGTGGCGGCCGTGATCGCAACCGGCGTGCTCAGGTTGTTGTTGACCACGGTGCCGGTGACCGTGTTGTTGGTGCCGGGGCCGAGCAGGTTGTTGGCGGTCGCACCGGTGATGGCGGCCGAGGTGACGTTCGACTTGGTCGAATAGCCGACCGGGGTCTGCAACACCTGGTTGGCGATCGACTGGGCGCTCGAAACCAGGCT
>NZ_JBAVCF010000451.1:0-4099 GCF_049586575.1 Bradyrhizobium sp. | reverse complement strand
ACCTACCTCGCCGGCACGATCTGGCCGCCGATATTCGAGCGCGCGATCGCAAGCTTCGGCTGGCGGCAGGCGATGCTGTGGTACGCGCTCGCCGAGATCGTCGTCGTGGTGCCGCTTGCATTAATCTACTTTCGCGAGCCACCCGAAGTGATCCATCCGGTGGCGTCGGCCGGCACCGGATCGAGTCCGGCGCGCGTGCTCGGTTGGGCGCCCAACGGGGTGTTCGTGATGCTGTGCTGCGCCGCCGTTCTGTGTTGCATTCCCATGGCGATGCCGCAGGGCCATCTGGTCGCCTTTTGCAGCGACCTCGGTATCAGCCGGTCGATGGGCGCCCTGATGCTGTCGGTGTTGCTCGGTACGGCATTCCTCAGCCGGCAGGTCTGGGGCGTGATCTCCGATCGTATCGGCGGTCTCACCACGGTGCTGATCGGGTCGGCCTGGCAAGCGACCTCGATGACCGCGCTGCTGTTGACACAGAGTGAAGTCGGCCTGTTCACGGTGAGCGCCGCTTTCGGGCTCGGCTTCTCCGGTATCATTCCGGCCTATGTTCTCGCAGTGCGTGAACTGTTCCCGGCATCGGAAGCCTCGTGGCGGATCCCGACCCTGCTGCTCTTCAGCGGCGGAGGCATGGGAGCCGGCAGCTGGATCGCAGGCCTGCTCTACGACCATTTCGGATATTATGCGCCGGCCTTCACCGCCGGCATCGTCGCCAACCTTCTCAATCTGCTCACGATCAGCGTGCTGGTCGGGCGGCAGCGCTACCGCGCAGTTTACGCGTGACCGTCGCGACGGATAGACGTTAGGAAACGGTGAAGTTGCGCCGATCAATCCGCCGGCAAACGGCTTTGCGTTTTACTCGCGCGCAAGGAGCATATTGCTGCGCGTCTTGCCTTTTTCGCGGTAGCCGCGCGCAACCATGTCTTCGATGCAATCCTGCTGCCACTCCTTGCGCGACAGGTGCTCGATGACGACGCCGCGCGGCCAGAGCGTTTGCGGGGCCTGCGCAAAGAAACCCGTGAGCACGCGGTCTTCGAAGCCTTCGACATCGATCTTCAGCGCATCCACCCGGGTGATTCCGGCATCACTGAGAATTCGCCGTAGCGTCAGCGAGGGCACGCGGATAGCGCCTGTGGAGGTTTTGTCCGCCACAATATGGCTGGCCCCGAGATTGCCGCCATCGGTCTCGATCAGGAGTTCGCCGTCGGATGGCCCGGCCGCGGCGGCAATCAACTTCACCTGGGCAAGACTGGAGGCGTCGCGGTTGAAGGTGAGGCGGCTCCGCGCCACCGGGTGCGGTTCGACCGCAATCACCGTGCCCTTTGCGCCGACGCTTTTCGCCAGCGTGAGTGCATAGGTGCCGACATTCGCGCCGATATCGATGAATACGCCGCCATCGCGTGCATATGTGCGCAGAAAGGCAAGCTCTTCCAGATTGTAGTCGGGATTGAACAACGCGCCGCGTTCGGTTGCGCTAGCCTGATGATAGAAACGAAACGAGGCTCCCTGGTATTGCGCGTCGATCGGCCCCGCCCGCAGCAGGTTGGCGAGTCGCGACATCCAGGGCCGGAACGCGCCGCGCTTGAGGCCCGAGCGATGCGCAAGCCGGATGACCGCCGCCTGTGCAGCGTTCGGCGCGAACGCGCCAAACGGCGCGGTGGTAAGATCGTTGTCAGGCGTCAAGCGGGCATCCCCGGCGTAGCGAAGGCATGGTCAGAAAAAAAGGTCCGGCGTTCCCATAACGTAGGGCAGCCTATGAAACTCCACGTTCACTGCCGCCACGACAATGCAGGTTGAAACAGCCGCTTGATCGCCGACGAGAAACCGTGGCGGCCTTGCTCCCGGTCGACGACGGATTGGTCCGTCACCCAGTTGAGCTGGATCGCCCTGCGCTTGCCTTCAAAGGGATGATGGCCGTGCCACGAATTGTCGGAGCGCTTGAAGATCAGCAGCGTTCCGCCGGCAGGCTCGATCTCGGCGACGTAATTTTCGAGATCGGAATCGTTCCGCAGCAGGCGCAGGCGGCCGGTCGAACTCTCCCAGGAGTCGTCGTTCATGTAGAGCAGGACGGTGATGATCTTGGTTTTCGAATCCGTGTGGATTTTGCCGTCGCGCGCGCGGCAGAAACCACGGACCGTATACATGGTCGGCCTGTCGGTCAGATCGACGTCGAACTTTTCCTCGACGATATTCTGAAACGACGGCCCCAGCAGCTCATCGATGAGCTCTTTGAAATGTCCCGAAATATTCAGGCCCACCGGCGGGTGTGACCCCGGGCCCGGTACGGCGGGATAGTCGGCCAGGACTTCTTTCAGCCTCTCGTGATCGACGAAGTTCTTCACGATCAGGTATTCGAAGGGATCGCGTTCAACTTGTGTGGCGCGAAGCGCGTCAAGTCTCAACATATTTCCTCCTGGCGTACCGATACCGGATCCTGACTTGCTGCGAGTTGGGTCTCAGCCCCGTTTTGCCGGCCGAGTGGCTTTTGCCCCTCAGTCCATAGCCGATCATAGACTGCCCGGATGCCGCGTGCCTCGGCTGAAAGCGAGAAATTGGCATGCACGAATTCCAGCGCCGCCCGGCCCTGTTCCTTAGCAAGAAGCGGCGCCCGAAAATAGGGTTCGATGGCCGCGACAAGGGCGTCAAGATCGCCAGCCGGCACGATGGCTCCATTGATCCCAGCCTTGATCATCGAGGGAAAGGAGCCGGCGTCCGAGGTGACGACGGCTGTCTGCGAAGCCATCGCTTCCAAAGGCGTAAGGCCAAAGCCTTCCTGGCGCGAAGGCGCCACGAACAGCGTAAAGCGTCGATACCACACCGAGATGTCCGCGACATCGCCGAGGAAGTGGATGCGCTGGGTGAGGCCGGCATCGGCGATCTTCGACTTCAATTCGCGCTCAAAGCCAAGATTGTCGGACGTCGTGCGGCCGGTAATGATCGCGGTCCAGTCGGGATAGCGCGGCAGAAGCTGCAACATGGCATCGACGAACAGATCGGTGCCCTTTTGGTGCCGGATCCGCCCGGTGCAACCGACGGCGTATTTCCCCGGCAATCCGCTTGCGGCGTAGTCGTCATCGTTTCCGCGGGCGGGGTGAAAGCGCTCAAAATCCGTTCCATGCGGCACGACCGTGTGAGGGACTTCGAGAAAACTGCCCGAACGTTCGCTGGTCGTGATAACGGCATCCATCCGTCTCAACATCCAGCGGGTCAACGGCTTGTGCCGGCGCTGACCGGCGGAATTGAAGATCAGCCGGAGCGGCGCGCGCAGGACATCCCTGAGCAAAAGTCCCACCATCATCTCGTTGTTGCGGCGACAATGATAGATCCGGAACGGCCGATGGGCCGGTCGGCGAAATAGCTTCGGAATGTCGCGCCAGCGCATGCGCGGTACCCGCTCGGGCAGGTCGAAGCCGAGGGCCGCGATTTTCAACGTCTTCGCCTGCTCCGGCACCAGTTGCACGACGGCCGTCGTGCCGCCGGATTGGCGCCAGTTGAAATTCGTGGCTACGACTTCGATTTCCGAAAAATCGCTCGTCAATACGATGATCCCTCAAGGGAATTGCGTAATGGGCTAGCGCCGGTCATAGCAGCGTTCAACGCGCCGGACAAAGCCACCAAGCTTACGCTCATGACGGGGAGCAAGGAGGATTTCATCGCGGCTTTCTAAAGCCTGGCCCTGGAAAAAACCAAGAAAAAACAGCATCAGGCGCCATGAGCCGAGGAAATCAGGATCGTGTTCCGACCCGGAGCCTTGCAGGAAATAGCTGATGATGAGCCGCGGCGCGCTGACTTTTGCCTGGGGATGTCACAAAACCGGAAAACGGACGGGAACCGCGTCCGTTTTGGTCGCCTTGCGGTCAGAGACGCGGCGTTCGCCCAAAGCCGTGAGAGACGGCTTCTCCACCAGCTGCATCGGGCGAGACGCGTCTATGCCGTTGGCATCCGGCACAACCGGAGCGAGAGCGGCGCCGCTGACATAACCGTTCTCGCCGCCGTCGGGTGAGGCGGTCTATCGCGATGGAAGGTCACGGCGGCGTCGATGCCGTCGCGCCCGCGACTTCGTCAGTAACGCGGGTCGTACATCTGCCGCTCGATATACGCC
>NZ_JBAVCF010000450.1:0-2044 GCF_049586575.1 Bradyrhizobium sp. | reverse complement strand
ACCTGACGATCATGATCTCCGCCGTCGTCATCGCTTGCGTGATCATGTATGTTGCCTCGGGTCCGGTAGCGCGATTCGTCGCAGAGCATCCGACCACCAAAATGCTGGCACTGGCGTTTCTGGTTCTGATCGGCGTTGCACTGGTGGCCGACGGCTTCAAATTCCACATTCCGCGCGGCTATATCTACTTTGCGATCGCGTTTTCGGCGCTGGTGGAATTGTTCAACGTGCTGGCCCGAGGCAACCGGAGCAAAGGTTAATTCGTTAACCGATACCAGCGTCGCAAGTTGAGGCGCGCCGAGTTGACAAGGCGACCCCGTTGTCATTCGCTCACGGCAGCCGAAACACTTGAGGAGAACGACGATGACCAAGGCCGTGCGGGTGCACAAAATTGGCGGTCCGGAGGCCCTCGTCTATGAGGATACCGAGTTGCCTGCGCCAGGCCCTGGCGAGGTGCGCATTCGTCAGCATGCGGTCGGCCTGAATTTCATCGACACCTATTATCGCACCGGCCTCTACAAGGCGCCCGGGCTGCCGTTCATCGTCGGCAATGAGGCGGCGGGCGAGGTAGTATCGGTCGGCCCCGGCGTGACCAATTTTCATCCCGGCGACCGCGTCGCCTACTATGTGAATCTCGGCGCCTATGCGACCGAGCGCAACATTCCCTGGGAAAAACTCGTCAAGCTGCCCGATCACATCACCTACGAGCAGGGCGCAGTGCTGATGCTGAAAGGACTGACGGTCTGGTACCTCCTGCACAAGACCTTCAAGGTAGAACCGCATCACCGCGTCCTGATTCACGCCGCAGCCGGCGGCATTGGGCTGCTCGCTTGCCAATGGGCGAGGGCGCTCGGCGCGCACGTGATCGGCACCGTCGGCTCCAAGGCGAAGGCGGATCTTGCGCTCGCCAACGGCTGCGACCACGTCATCCTCTACAACGAGGAAGATTTCGTTGCGCGCGTCAAACAGATCAGCCGCAACGAATTGTGCGACGTGGTTTATGATGGCGTCGGCAAAACGACCTTTCCGGGCTCGCTGTCGTGCCTCAAGCCACGCGGCCTGTTCGTGAGCTTCGGCAGCGCGTCGGGGCCTGTCCCGCCATTCGCGATTGCCGAACTCAACAATCACGGCTCGCTGTTTGCGACCCGGCCGAAACTCAACGACTACATCGGCAAGCGCTCCGAACTGCTCGAGGGCGCCGACACGCTGTTTGCCGCCGTGATCAACGGCAAACTACACGTGCCGATCAACCATGCCTACGCGCTGAAGGACGCCGCCAAGGCCCATACCGATCTTGAGAGCCGCGCGACCACCGGCGCATCGATCCTCAAGCCATGAGGCTGATAAATTAGGCAACCCTGCGCGCGGCGCCCATCTTGATAAGCAGGGCGTCCAGGCAATCAATCATCAGGTCAATTTCCTGCCGCGTGACGTTGAGAGCCGGCATGAAGCGCAACGCATCGGGACGCGGTGCGTTCAAGAGCACGCCGTCGTCCAACGCCGCGGCCACGATCGATGCTGCGATCGGAACCTGCAGATCGAGCGCCAGCAACAATCCCCGCCCGCGAACCTCGCCGAGACCATGGCGCGCCGAGAGCCGCTGCAATTCGCTCTCCAGATAAAGCCCGGTCTCTGCTACCGCTTTCAGGAAGTTCGGGGTCGCGACTTGTTCGAGTACCGCCAGGCCCGCCGCGCACATCAGCGCGTTACCGTTGAAGGTGCCGCCCTGGTCGCCGTGTTCGAAGCAGGACACGGCCTCGGTGGCGAGCAGGGCCGCAAGCGGAACGCCGCCGCCGATGCCCTTGCCGAGCGTCATGATGTCGGGCGCGATTCCCTTATGCTCGTAGTGGAACAGCGTCCCGGTACGGCCCATTCCGGTCTGGATTTCATCGAAGATCAGCAACAGGCCGTGGGCTGCCGTCAGCGCCCGCAGATCGTGCATGAACTCGTCGCTCGCCGGCCGGACGCCGGCTTCGCCCTGAATCGGCTCCAGCATCACCGCGACCGTGCGTTCGTTGATCAACTGCTCGACGGAGGCCAGATC
>NZ_JBAVCF010000449.1:0-2669 GCF_049586575.1 Bradyrhizobium sp. | reverse complement strand
GATCACGTCGTTCTGCATGTCCTGGATGATCATGGCGCAGCGCCGGGGATCGATGCTGATGGTTTGGGCCGTAGACGGCGAACGCTCGGCGCTGCCGGACCCCGACGACCCGCCGCGGCCGCTCGCGGTCATATAGGGCTCGTTGCGCGGCCCGACCTTGGTGGTGACGGTGTAGACCGAGTGGGTCGCGGTCATGAACAGGGTGCGGAAATCCTCGCCGCCCCAGGACAAATTGGCGACCATCTCGGGTACACGCACTTTGCCGATCAGGTCGCCCGAGGAGGCGTAGACCCAGACGCCGCCGGGAGCGGTGACCCAGATATTGCCGCGCGCGTCGCATTTCATGCCGTCCGGCACCCCGGCTTCCAGCGAGGAGCGGATGCCGCTGGCAAACACCCGGCCATTGCTCAGCGAGCCGTCGCCGGCGAGGTCGAATACGCGGATCAGCGTCTGCACGGTGTCGTTAATATAGAGGCGCTTCTCGTCGGGCGAAAAGCAGAGGCCGTTGGGTTGGTCGAACAGATAGCGGTCGACCAGCAATTGCGGCGCGCCGCCGCCCGGCGGCACCCGATAGACGCCCTGGAAGCCGAGCTGGCGCGGGCGCTCGACGCCATAGACCGGCATCCGGCCGTACCAGGGATCGGAGAAATAAATCGAGCCGTCGGAGCGCACGCAGACATCGTTGGGACTGTTCAGCTCCGATTTTTCGAAATGCGACGCCAGCACCTCGCGCCGCCCGTCCGGCCGCTCCCGGATCAGCGACGAGGTGGCATGCTCGCAGACGATCAGATTGAGATCGGCGTCATAGGTCATGCCGTTACATTTGTTGGAGGGACGCCGCACCTCGGCGACGCCGCGCTGGGCGTCCCAGCGGCGGCGGACATCCGCCGGCATGTCCGAAAACAACAGATAGTGCTCGGTCGGATGCCAGACCGGCCCCTCGGTGAAGGTAAAGCCGGTGCCGAGCTGCCCGACCGCCGCGTAGCGATCAATCAGCGCCTCGAATTCGGGCTTCAAAACCGCATGCGTCATTGCCGCAATCCTTCCTTGTGCGTTAGGCCGGGAACCATTGGCGCTTGGGATAGGATTGGACGATCGGGCCGGGGACCGAATCTTGCAGCCGGCCCGTCACCACGCCGCCCTCGACCTTGCAGGGCCGGTCGTGGACCGGCAGCAGGAAGCGGGCATTGTTGACCAGCTTCTTGATCGCGCCTTTTTCGGCACGCTTCGACAGGCCGTGGTTGCCGGTGGTCTGCGGCTCGGCGTCCTGGGTTTGTCGGAACGGTTCGACCAGTTGATCGTGGATGTCGTAGAGCACGTCGCCGCAGATCGTCGCCACACCTTCGGCGGTGTGGACGTGGACGTTCATCGAGCCTTCGGTATGTGCGCCCGCGGCCTCGAAATAGACGCCGGGAAACAGCTCGACCATTCCGGTGACTTCCAGATCCAGCAGCCGCAGCGCGTTCTTGGTGTGGAGACGGTCGACCAAATGTTTGATATCGGGCGCGGGATATTGCGGATGCTGCAGCCCGGAGACGGAATATTCCAGCTCCTTGCGATTGATGATGACGGTGGTGTTCATCGGGAACAGGTCGTCCTTGCCGGCGTGATCGATATGCAGATGGGTGTGCGCCACGAAACGGACGTCGCCCATGCGCACGCCGTGCTTGGCGAGCTGGTTCTCGATCATGTTCTCGTGGAACTGGAGGCCGCGCATCCCCAGCGATTCCATGATCTGGTTGGAGCGATAGCCGGTGTCGACCACGACGGGATAGGGGCCGCCGGTGATGAGAAAGCCCAGCGTCAGCACCCGCCGGGTGCGGCCGCAGTCGCGCCCCAGCACGAGGAAGCTGGATTCCAGTTCGATATCGCCATAGTCGAGAAGCTTGATTCCCAGAGCCATGATGTCCTCCCCTTTGTCGTTGTGGGCGTTCGCCCCTCAATTGGTGATCCGGTAGACGCGCGTCGCGGTGTCGTGCAGCACCGCGCGCTGCTCTTGCGGCGACAGATGCTCGAGCGCCTTGCGATGGGCGCTGACGAGATCGGCGTAGGACGTCCAGAGCTTTTCGACCGGAAAGTTCGAGCCGAACAGGCAGCGCTCGGCGCCGAAGATCGAGACGGTCTCGCGCACGATCTCGGCGATATGCGCGGGATCGTTGCGATGCAGGAAGGTGCCGAGGCCGGAGAGTTTCGTGACGACGTTGGGACAGGCTCCCAACCGCACCGTGCCGGCGCGCCATTCCGAGCGTCCGGCCTGCGAGAGGTCTTCCAGCATGCCGGCGTGTTGCAGCACCAAGGTGACGTCGGGGCAGGCCTCGGCAAGGCTCGCCGCGTCGGGCATTTGCGAGGCAAACACCTGCAGATCGAAGCTCCATTTGTAATCGGCAAGCCGCGCCACATTGCGCTGAATCTTCGGATCGAGCGGCAGATCGGGCCACGCAGCGAAACGATAAAGCGGATTTCGGTGCCAGTGCAGCTGCATCCGCACACCGCGCACCAGGCTGTGGCGCGCCAGCCGGTCGAGTTGTGGGCGCACGTCCTCGACCGAAAAATCGGCGTAGGCGACGATGGCATGCGGCCAGCCGGTCGCTTCCGCGGTCTGCTGCACCCAGATGGCTTCGTCCTCGTAGCGCTCCTTCGGCCAATTGGTCTGCACGTAGACCGATTTG
>NZ_JBAVCF010000448.1:0-1955 GCF_049586575.1 Bradyrhizobium sp. | reverse complement strand
GTCCGGTGTGCCCGCGGAGAACAATTTCTTCGAGCGCAGCCACCGCAAGATGCGTCTTCCCCACGCCGCAAGTGCCCATCAACAAAAGTCCGTGTTCGGTCCCAATCGGAAAGTTACGCGCGAAACCTTGCACCTCGAGCTTCGCCTGAAGCAGACTGCGGTTCCAAGCCGTTGCTTCAGGACCGGAATAGCCGAGATCCGTATCGAAGCTCTCGAAATTGCAATGCTGGTAACGCTTGGGCAGTCGTGCGCGTTCCAGAATGTGCGAGTGGCGGTCGCCCACTGTGCAATCGCACGGCACAGCCCAGACCGTCTTCGGCTCGCCAACTGCGGAGCCAGCGCGAGCGCCGCCCGCAGGCGCGAAGGGCCGCGCTTCCTGATTCGACCCGGTCTGCTCGACAACTTTCCAGCCTGTGCCGCTGCAATTCGGACAATCGCTCCGTGCCATGCCGCAAGGATAGGCGCTGCACGCGCTCAGCGCAAGCGGACGCCTGTGCATCGCTGTGGAACCTGTGGATCCCGCTCGAGACGGGTTTCGAGGCCCCGCGCGAGGTGGCGGAGCGCTGCGCGACCAGAAATCCCCGCCAGTGTGGCTCGGCGCCGGTGCACATCCCGGAATTATGACTTCGTGTTATAATTGTTCCGCATTTCGAAGAAGCCCGGATTGCGTCGCCGCCTTTCTGGCCAGCTTTTGGCCGTTCGCCTATCCGCCTTCCTCGCCTTACTTGAAAAGCACTGAACCGGTCGGTGACGCATCACGTTTTTCGATTTAAGAGAGAAGGAGATAGGGGAGCATGAAGAATTTGTTTGTCGGGAACATGAGTTTCCAAACGACTGAGGCAGATTTGCGCGCGTTGTTTGCGCCGTTTGGGACGGTCACGCGCGTTCATCTGGCGATGGATCGGGAAACCGGCCGCGCCCGCGGATTCGCGTTTGTCGAGATGCCCAACGATGCCGAGGCGGCCAAGGCCATTGCCGGCTTGGATGGCAAAGAGGTAGGCGGGCGAAATTTGAAAGTGAATGAAGCGCGGCCGAAGGGCGAGGGTCGCGCCCCTGAACGCGGCGGCGGTCCGGGACGTAGCAGCGGCGGCGGTAATCGCGGAGGAAATCGCGAGCGGTTCTCGAATGAGGACTATCGCGAAGCGGCACGTCAGCCGCGCGAACCCCGCTGGTAACGGGGGAAGGCCACGCCAGACTCGGGCTGTCGGTATCAGAGCCCGCAGTCGGTGTCATCGGCTGATTCCGGCGTATGAAATCGACACGCGGCCTCGTGCGAATTGCTCCTGTATACTTTATTGGGAGTATCGCTGAGGATTCTATCGCGAATTCAAGGAGCTTTTATGGCGACACGATCGAAATCCACATTTCAGAAGCGGCAGAAGGAAATGAAGCGTCAGGAAAAACAGCGCATGAAGGCCGAACGTCGCGCGCAGAAAAAACTTGCTCCTCGCGCCGAAGGCGATGCTCCGATCGAAAACATTACCAGCGAGAACATGTTTGACGACCCCGATATCGTCCCTGCTGATCCCTGGCCTCAGGGATAATTGCGAGCGGGGCCAGCCCCGCTCTCGCGTTACCTGATGGTCTGCGTCATCAATTCCCGAAACTGAAATCGAGCCAAGCTCGCGCCACAGGTTGAAGGGTGCCTGACGCCGCGCGCGATTTCTGCCTGCACCTGTCTATTCTTCTGTGATAATCCAGTCCATGGCCAATCGCACTTTCGTCCCGGAGGCTCGACCATGGTTAAAGCTGACAGTCGCCATCGCTGGTTCTATCCGCACTCGCTGAGCATCATCTGCACCAGTATCCTAATTCTGTGGATTTGCTTTTATATCTTCTCAAATCCTGCCACTCACTGGGGCTCGTTCTTTGGAAATGCGATTGCCGACTGGTCGGGTGTGGTCGTGATGCTGTTTGCGACGAAGTATTTGTACGAAAAAGGCTCGGCCGAAAGT
>NZ_JBAVCF010000447.1:0-7014 GCF_049586575.1 Bradyrhizobium sp. | reverse complement strand
CTCGACGTCAATCATTCCCGGCGCGCTTCAATCCGCGCCCATCATTCGGCGACGCATCTGTTGCACGAGGCGCTGCGCCAGGTGTTGGGCGATCACATCGCCCAGCGCGGTTCGCTGGTCGCGCCGGATCGCCTTCGCTTCGACTTCGTTCACCAGAAGCCGATCACGGCTGAGGAACTCGCCCGCGTCGAGGACATCGCCAACAACGTGGTGCTGGAAAACGACGAAGTCACCACGCGCCTGATGGGCGTCGACGAAGCGCGCGAGGCCGGCGCCCGCGCGCTGTTCGGCGAAAAATACGGCGACGAGGTCCGCGTGGTTTCGATGGGCAAGACCGCGCGCGAGCACGGTGCGAACGCACTTGGCTGGTCGGTCGAGTTGTGCGGCGGCACGCATGTCAGACGCACCGGCGATATTGGTTTGATCTCGGTGACCAGTGAAAGCGCGGTGTCCTCGGGCGTGCGCCGGATCGAGGCGCTGACCGGGAATTACGCGCGCAAGCACGCCAACGACACGATGCAGCTTGCCAAGAACGCGGCCTCCGAGCTGCGAGCTCCGCTGGAAGAAATGCCGGCGCGGATCGCTTCGCTGATGGACGAGCGCAAGAAGCTCGAGCGCGAGTTGTCGGACGCGCGCAAGAAGCTTGCCATGGGCGGCGGCGCGTCCGGCTCGAACGGGTCGGGCGCAGCAGGCGTGCGCGAAGTCGGCAATGTCAAGCTGATGGCGCGCGCGGTCGAAGGCATCGAGATGAAGGATCTCAAGAGCCTTGCCGATGACGGCAAGAAGCAGCTGGGCTCCGGCGTCGTGGCCATTGTCGGCGTCACCGGCGACGGCAAGGCCGGCGTGGTGGTCGGTGTCACCGCCGATCTTACCTCGCGCTATAACGCAGTTGACCTGGTGCGCGTGGCGTCCGAAGCGCTCGGCGGCAAGGGCGGCGGTGGCCGGCCCGACATGGCGCAGGCCGGCGGCCCCGATGGCGCGAAGGCCGACGCGGCACTGGCTGCGATCGAAAAGGCGATGAAGGGCGGTCCTTGGTGAGGCCGACCTAATCCTTCACCACGCGCACCGCGCCGCGGGCGGCGCTTGTGGTGAGCGCGGCATAGGCTTTCAGCGCCGTCGAAACCTTGCGGCTACGCTTGGCGGGCTTCCAGGCCTTGTCGCCCTTGGCGAGCATGGCTTCGCGGCGGCGTTTCAGTTCGGCATCGTCGACCGCGAGGTTGATCGATCGCGCCGGGATATCGATCTCGATCCGGTCACCGTCCTGCACGAGGCCAATCAAGCCGCCCTCGGCCGCTTCCGGCGAAACGTGGCCGATCGATAGACCCGAGGTGCCGCCCGAGAAACGGCCGTCGGTGATCAGCGCGCAGGCTTTGCCGAGGCCTTTCGACTTCAGATAACTGGTCGGATAGAGCATCTCCTGCATGCCCGGGCCGCCGCGCGGGCCTTCATAGATGATGACGACGACGTCGCCCGCCTTGATCTTGCCGGTCAGGATGGCTTCGACCGCGGCGTCCTGGCTCTCCAGCACGCGGGCGGGGCCCGAAAACTTCAGGATACTGGCGTCGACGCCGGCGGTCTTCACGATGCAGCCATCCACCGCGAGATTGCCGGACAGCACCGCGAGGCCCCCGTCGCGCGAATAGGCATGTTCGGCGCTGCGGATGCAGCCGCTGGTGCGATCGAGATCCAGTTCCTCGAACCGGCGATCCTGGCTGAAGGCCGTCTGCGTCGGAACGCCGCCGGGAGCAGCCAGGTAGAAGTTGCGGACGCTCTCGCTCCTGGTGCGGGTGATGTCCCAGCGCTCCAGCGCGGCGGCGAGCGAAGCCGAGTGCACGCTCGGCAGGTCCGAGTGAACGAGACCGGCCTTTTCAAGCTCGCCCATGATCGCCATCACGCCGCCGGCGCGATGCACGTCTTCCAGATGCACGTCGGCCACCGACGGGGCGACCTTGCAGAGCACCGGCACCTTGCGCGAAAGGCGGTCGATGTCCTTCATGGTGAAGGGCACTTCGCCCTCATAGGCGGCTGCCAGCAGATGCAGCACGGTGTTGGTCGAGCCGCCCATGGCGATATCGAGGCTCATGGCGTTCTCGAACGCCTTGAAGTTCGCAACGTTCCGCGGCAACACGCGGTCATCGTCTTGCTCGTAATAACGCCGCGCCAGATCGACGATCAGGTGCCCGGCCTCGACGAACAGGCCCTTGCGGTCGGCATGAGTTGCCAGCACCGAGCCGTTGCCCGGCAGCGACAGGCCGAGCGCTTCGGTCAGGCAGTTCATGGAATTGGCGGTGAACATGCCCGAGCAGGAGCCGCAGGTCGGGCAAGCCGAGCGTTCGATCACCTCGACATCTTCGTCGCTGACCTTCTCGTCGGCGGCGGCAACCATGGCGTCGATCAGGTCGACCGACCTGACCGTGCCCTTGATGTTGACCTTGCCCGACTCCATCGGTCCGCCCGAGACGAACACGGTCGGGATGTTCAGCCGCAACGCGGCCATCAGCATGCCGGGCGTGATCTTGTCGCAGTTGGAGATGCAGACCAGTGCGTCGGCGCAATGGGCGTTGACCATGTACTCGACGCTGTCGGCGATCAGTTCGCGCGAGGGCAGGCTATAGAGCATGCCGTCATGGCCCATGGCGATACCGTCGTCGACCGCGATGGTGTTGAATTCCTTGGCCACGCCGCCTGCGTTCTCGATCTCGCGCGCGACCAGCTGCCCGAGGTCTTTCAGATGCACGTGGCCGGGAACGAACTGGGTGAACGAGTTCGAGATCGCGATAATCGGCTTGCCGAAGTCCTCGTTCTTCATGCCGGTGGCGCGCCACAGTCCGCGGGCGCCGGCCATGTTGCGGCCGTGGGTGGTTGTGCGGGAACGATAGGCGGGCATGGATTCCTCCAGCGGTGGCGAAGTGGCTCTTTGGGGCCGGGTTGCATACAAATGATCAGGCGCGGCTTACAGGGAAGCCGCGCCTGGTTCGACTCTTAATTTTGCGGTTCAGCGATGTCTGCCGGGGCGCCGGGCGGCCGTGCGGCGTTTCAAGCCTTTTTCAGGAACACGTATTCCGCGGAATAGGGCGCCGATTTGAAAGTGCCTGTCTTGTCGCAGGCTCCCTCGAGCTTGCCGCCCCTGGTGTTGATCCGCTGCACGGTGGTAACACCCGTCAAGACGCCGCTACCGCGCGAAGACGTCACTTGCAGTTTCAGCCAGGGGATATCGGCGGCGGACGCGCCCGGCGCATTGCCGGCCGCCTTGGCGATCACGGCGCTGCCGTCGACATGCTCCCAGGTCGGCCCGGCATAGTGCCGGCCGACGGTCTTGCCGTCGACCAGGAGCGTGGCGATCGGCTCGCGGAACACCCAGGCGAGCTTGCCGTCGGCGCCTGCTTTGCACTCATAGACCTGCGCGCCTTCGGCATGCGCGGTGAGAACAACGGTTTCTCCCGGCGCGGCGACGGCGGCCGGAAGCGCTGTCTGCGCCTTCGCGCTCACAACCAGACCGGACAACAAGAGGGCGGAGAGGGCGACATGTTTGACCAACTGCACGATCGTTACGCCATTGCCCTGGTGAGGTTTTCCGCGACCTTGTCGAGGAAGCCGTTGGTCGAGAGCCAGCGCTGGTCGGCGCCGACCAGTAACGCGAGGTCCTTGGTCATGAAGCCGGCCTCGACGGTGTCGACGCAAACCTTCTCGAGAGTCGAGGCGAATTTCGCGAGCGCAGCGTTGTTGTCGAGCTTGGCGCGATGCGACAGGCCGCGCGTCCAGGCGAAGATCGAGGCGATCGAGTTGGTCGAGGTTTCCTTGCCCTTTTGATGCTCGCGGTAATGGCGCGTCACGGTGCCATGCGCGGCTTCGGCCTCCACGGTCTTGCCGTCGGGGGTGAGCAGCACCGAGGTCATCAGGCCGAGCGAGCCGTAGCCCTGCGCCACGGTGTCGGACTACACGTCGCCGTCGTAGTTCTTGCAGGCCCAGACGTAGCCGCCCGACCATTTCAGAGCCGCCGCCACCATGTCGTCGATCAGGCGGTGTTCGTAAGTGAGTTTCTTGGCCTCGAATTCCTTCTTGAATTCGCGGTCGAACACGTCCTGGAAAATGTCCTTGAAGCGGCCGTCATAGACCTTGAGGATGGTGTTCTTGGTCGAGAGATAGACCGGATAGTTGCGCATCAGCCCGTAGTTGAGCGAGGCGCGGGCGAAATCGATGATGGAATCGTCGAGATTGTACATTGCCATCGCAACGCCGGGGCCCGGCGCCTTGAACACTTCCCTCTCGATGACCGTGCCGTCTTCGCCGACGAATTTCATCGTCAGCGTGCCCTTGCCGGGGAATTTGATGTCGGTGGCGCGATACTGGTCGCCATAGGCGTGGCGGCCGATGATGATCGGCTTGGTCCAGCCTGGCACGAGCCGCGGCACGTTCTTGCAGATGATCGGTTCGCGGAAGATGCAGCCGCCGAGGATGTTGCGGATGGTGCCGTTGGGGGATTTCCACATTTCCTTGAGGCCGAATTCCTTCACCCGCGCCTCGTCCGGGGTGATGGTGGCGCATTTGACGCCGACGCCGACCTTCTTGATGGCGTTGGCGGCATCAACGGTGACCTGATCGTTGGTCTCGTCGCGGTATTCCATCCCGAGGTCGAAATACATCAGGTCGATGTCGAGGAAAGGATGGATCAGCTTGTCCTTGATGTATTGCCAGATGATCCGGGTCATTTCGTCGCCATCGAGTTCGACGACGGGGTTGGTCACCTTGATTTTTGCCATGGGGAATCGGGCCTTTTTGGAATCGCGCGTGAAACCGGAGTGATTTGCCACCGCGCTATAGCACCGCCCGGCGGCGCGCGAAAGCCGAGGGGCTATGCGGTTTCAGCCCATCTTTTTGCTTCATATTTCGGCAGAGGGAAGTGTGCTCCCTCCCCCTGAAAGGGGGAGGGTTGGGGTGGGGGTCAATTGGTGACGCGAACGCAAAGAGAGTCGCAGTCGAAAAGTGACCCCCTCCCGGCTCGCTTCGAAGCGCGAGAGCGCTTCTTGGCTCGCCGACCTCTCCCTTTCCGGGGGAGGTGAAGCAAGAACCGAATTCAGCACACGGCCCTGCGTTACCCGGTGGTCACAACGCCGCCTGCGTGGCGGTGCCGGCCACCACGTACCAGGTGACGAACAGGCCACAAATCAACGCGCCCGGAAAGCTCGTGCCGGTACGCCGCCAGGTGAAGGTAGCGATGACGGCGCATATCGCCAGGAGCGGCACAAACGTAATCGCCACGATCGTGGAGAGCGGCACGAAGCCGGGATCGGGAATCGGATTGAACAGTTTCCCCGACAGCCACATCGTGAGGTATTGCGCGCCGACCAGCACGATGAAGCCAAGCGTCAAGGCCAGAATGTTGGTCAGATAGAGAGCGCCGCGCGAGGCGCCGAGCGAGGAGAAATTGCGGTGCAGGATGTGCAGCGCGATCACAAAAAACGCCGTGATCGGCAGGACATAGATCAGGAAGATCAGGAATTGCTTCGCGCTCATCAGCTTCAAGGCGACGATCCAGAAACGGAAGTCGGTCTTGAAGGCGAGGTCGGAAAGCCACAGCACGGCATAGCCCGCCGCGACCGTGACCAGCGCGATCAGGATCGACGGCCCGATAATGCCGGACCGGGTCGCCCGTTTCGGCGCAAAGGGCATCAAGGCGAGCGCGACAAGGCCGTTGATAACAGCCCAGACCAGAATCTGGTTGGTGATGCCTTGCGGCAAAAAGCGGGACGGCGCGACCAGGCTGCCGCCGAGCGCAAATGCGGGATAGTAAGTCAGCGCCGGGATGAAGGCCGATAGCAGCAACGCTGTGACCCAGCGGCCGCCTTGCGTGGTCGTTTGCGCCGGCGTGGAGCCATCGGCAACCGCAGGCAGCCTCAGATGGGAAAAGATCGGCGCCTCAAGCAGCCCTTCAAACACCCCGAGCAAAAGGACGACAAAGCCGATCAGCGCGATCAGCGTGCCGAGTTCTTTCCGGAACCAGATCTGGTCGCTGGAGGGGCGCGGCGTCCCGCCCTTCAGGGTTTTCGCAAACCAGTCGAGGCTGTACCCGATGGCCTCGTCCGAAATATGCTCGGCGGGATGCGTCAACGCGGGCGTATACAATACCCGCGCGGTGCCTTGCGCGGGATCGCCATATTCCTTGCCGGGCTCGACCGGCCCCTGCGTGCCGAACAGCGCCTGGAGTTTCGGGCTTTGGGTGACATCGCGGGCGTGCTCGACGCCCCACATCAACTCCGGGAACTCTTCATATTTGGCGAACACCAGCGCGACATTGCGCGGCCAGGACGTTGTACCTTCGGCGGCAAAGGGTTTGCCGGTGGAAGAGCCCTCCAGCACCATGGACTTATAGTCGTTGGGCATCGCAGCCGCGGCGGCCAGCACCGTCCAGCCGCCCATCGAGTGACCCTCAAGCCCGATATTGTTCTTGTCGACGAAATCGAGGCTGCGCAGATAGGCGAGGCCGTCCGGACCGCCAAACCCGTTCGCGAAGGCCGGCCCGTCGCTATAGCCGTGCCCGGTCTGGTCGAGCGCCAGCACCACATAGCCGCGGCGGGCGAATTCGATCGCAAAGCCGTCCTGGGTTTCGCGTGAATTGATATAGCCGTGGACCGCGAGAATGCCGGGGGCGGGTAGCTGGGGCGTCGCGTTCGGCGGAATGTAAAGCAGGGCGCTCATGATGTTGCCCTTGGCGCCGGGAAAGCGCACGTCGCGGATTTGAATTCCGCCGGACGTCTGCGTTAGCCAGGCGAGCACGCCGCCGGCCAAAATCAAAACGAGTCCGATAATCGCCAGAGACCATCTGCGATGCATGACACCCCTCCCTGTCCCCCCGATCGTTTTTGTCGTCGGGCGCGTTTTGTTTTCGAGAGGAAGCCTATCCGAAAGCAAAAAACGCGCAAGCGAGCGGTATGACGTTCCAGAATGCAATTCAGACATGAGGTGAGATGGCCGACTTGAAAATTTCGCCAAGCGAAATGTGCGTTGCGGTCAGAA
>NZ_JBAVCF010000446.1:0-9297 GCF_049586575.1 Bradyrhizobium sp. | reverse complement strand
AGCGAAGCGGATAGCGGTTCGCGTCAAGAAAACGCGCGAAGACGAAAAACCTCAGGCCAGGAGGCCGGTGGCGCGCAAGGTCATCAGGAAAAACGTTCCGGACATCAGGCTCCAGAACCCCGCCAGCACGGTCGCCATCATCACGAATTCGAAACGGCGGCGCTCGATCTGGGCGCCCTGCAGCGTGTTGCGCATGATGATGAAGGGGGCCGCAAACACCAGGAACGGCACGGCGGCAAAGGTACTCGGCGCAACCCCCTCCTGGAGCAGGCTGAAACCCACAGGACGGTGCACGATGGCCTGGTATCCGCTGGTGAGCGCACCGGCAAGTGCAAAGCCGATGCAAAGGGAAAACAGGGAATTCAACGCGTCCGGCGTCATCTGGGCTCATTCCACGCAACAACTGAAGTCGCGCCCTGCTTCGCAAAATTGGTTCGCCGCCGCCACAACATCCTTAAGGAAAGGTTAATGGGTAACCGCAGGGAACCGCTGACAGCACATGGCTCACGCGGCCTGCCCTCGCCTTAGACCATTCGGATGCACGATGCCGCGTGGCATATTCGGCGTTGATTCGACCCGCCATTCCGTCCCGCCCGATTCACGATCATCCACTCATGACCTTCGTCACTACGGCCCAGAATATCGCGCGCAGCACCGGCAAGGATTTGCGCGGCCATTTGCTTCCAATCCTTCTTGTCGGCGCCATCGCAGCGGCTGCGCTGGCGCTCGTTGCCTATCTGTTATGGCCGACCTGGGAGGTTGACACTGCGAGCGGCCCGACGCGTTTGCCGGTGAGCATCGGCTCGACACTCTTCAACGTGCCCTCCGCATCGATCCGGATGAAAATCCAGCACCACACCGGGCCGCAGGAGCGAATCGATCTCTTCTTCGCCTACCCGTCGCTCGAGCCGCCGGAAGCGCCAAAGCGCGTCAGCGCAGCCGATGTGGACGAGGCCATGCAGCCGATTGACCGGATTTTCCTGTCGATCGCGGCACATCACGACGCGCTGGCGCCGGAGGTCCGCGCCCGCACCATTTTCCCGCGCTATCTCGATCAGACGGCCACGGTTGGTGAAGACGGTCTGACGATGCGCGCCTTTCGCGAAGGCTCACCCTACAGCGGGGAAGATTTGTTCTCAGCGAACGCCCCTGACTTCGTGGCGCGTTGCAGCCGCGAGGCGGCCACACCCGGCATGTGCCTGAGCGAACGCCGCGTCGAGGGGGCGGATCTGACCTTTCGCTTTCCACGCAGCTGGCTGGCGCACTGGCGCGACGTTGCGGACGCGATGGATCGCCTGACGCTGCAATTGCACGGTCAGAAATAACGGGCCAAACGGCCACCGCGAAATCAGGCTATTTGAACCTCAGCCCTGCTCGACCAGATCGTCTTCCAGGATCGCCATCTGGAATTGAAACGAGCGGTCGTCGTCCTCGTCATCGACAAACAAGACGCCGATAAATTCCTCGCCAATATAGACCTCGGCTGAGTCATCCTTCTTGGGCCGCGGAACCACGCGAATCTTGGGGTTGCCGAACAGGCGCTTGAGATAGGCGTCGAGCTTCCTGACTTCCTGAACGTCCACGGCAGTCTCCGAATGCGAAGGTCTTTGGGAAATTTTAGAACGAACCGGCGAGAACCGCTAGGGTGGTGGATCACAGAGGCCGTTATAGCCGCGCATCAGGCCAACTGCAAAGCCACGATTGCGCCGTTTGCCGGTTTCACCGGCCGCTTTTTCGCACAGCGCGCTGAAATTCAAAGCCCAATCGCGTTGATCATCTGATCCATCGTACGCGACGGCTCCGCGCAGCCGGCCTCGCCCACGATCTTGGCCGGCACGCCCGCAACCGTCACATTATGCGGCACCGACTTTACGACCACCGAGCCCGCGGCGATTCTGGCGCAATGGCCGACCTCGATATTGCCGAGGATCTTGGCCCCAGCCCCGATCATAACACCGTGGTGGATCTTGGGATGGCGGTCCTCATTCTCCTTGCCGGTACCGCCGAGCGTAACCCCATGCAGGATCGAAACGTCATCTTCGATGACCGCCGTCTCACCGCACACGAAGCCCGTGGCGTGGTCCAGGAAGATTCCGCGGCCGATTTGCGCCGCCGGATTGATGTCGGTCTGAAACTCGCCCGATGAACGGCTTTGCAGGTAATAGGCGAAGTCCTTCCGGCCCTTCTTGAACAGCCAGTGCGCCAGGCGGTGGGTCTGCAAGGCGTGGAAGCCCTTGAAATAGAGCAAGGGATCGATGAAGCGCGAGGTCGCGGGATCGCGGTCGTACACCGCGACCAGGTCGGCGCGGAAGGCATTGCCGAGATCGGGATCGTCGCGCAGCGCCTCGTCATAGGCCTGACGAATCAAATCGCCCGACAGGGCGGAATGGTCCAGCCGTTCGGCAATCCGATGCACGACGGCCTGCTCGAGCCGGTCGTGATGAAGAACAGTGGAATAAATGAACGAGGCGAGTTCCGGCTCCCGGCGAACGATGTCCTCTGCCTCAGCCCGCACGCGATCCCAGATCGGATCGAGTGAGGCGAGCGTCGCGCCGGCCTGCGGATTGATCTGATGCTTTACCATAGGCTTTGCCCGCAAATTCCTCTGTGGCAACGATAATCAGACTTGATGACGGCATTATTCTAGCACGGGCCCTTCCCGCTGTCCCGTTGCTCTCACACCAAGGTGAACGCCCGTACTGGGGCGTGCGAGCGCCGGCGGGATGGGGTTCCGTTGGCCCTACTTGGTTGGCCGTTTCTGCAAATCAAGCCGACTAATGGCGGATTTCATGAAACTGTGGTCTTTGGGCATGGTCGGCGGGGATGGCAGATATTACTACTCACACGTTGGATAGACGCGCCACGAACCCCCTTGTTGTCTGGGGGATCGCTGCCGCAATCCCTTTGATGCTGCTCGCGCCGGCGCTCTGGAACGGCTTCCCCGTGCTCCAGTCGGATACCGGCGGCTATCTGGCGAGGTGGTACGAAGGCCACCTCGTCCCGAGCCGGTCGACGGTGTTCGGCCTCTATCTGCATTATGGCGAACACACCCACTTCTGGGTCAACCTGGCGATCCAGGCGCTGGCGACAATGTGGATCCTGCAGCTCACGCTGCGGGTCTTCGGCCTCGCCAAGCCATGGCGGCTGTTCGTATCGTGCCTGGTACTGACGCTGACGACGGCGTTGCCATGGCTCGCCAGCATGCTCCTGACCGATATTTTTGCCGGATTGTCGGTGCTGTCGCTGTTTCTTCTCGTCGTGCACGGCGACAAGCTTTCCGGGCGTGAAAAGGCTGCGCTGTTTGTCTTCACCGCATTTGCGGCGGCGACCCACAGCGCAACAATGGGCGTTCTGTTGGGTCTCTGTTGCGTCGGATGGATCGCGCGCCCTTTTCTGCGCGACCGGATCAAGGCCGCGCCGCTCGTGCAGGGCATGCTGACCATCGCCGCCGGCGCGATCATGCTGGTTTCCGCCAACTACGCTTTGTCCGGACAGGTGGCGTGGACGCCGGGCGGCTATTCCATCGCCTTCGCTCGCATGCTTCAGGACGGAATCGTCACGCGTTATCTGAACGACCACTGTCCCACACAGCAGTTCAAGCTCTGCCCGTATCGCAACGAGCTGCCGGAAACCGCGGATGATTTCCTGTGGAGCCGGGAGACCGTCTTCAACAAGCTCGGCCGTTTTCCCGGCATGGGCGATGAGATGGGATACATCGCCGTCCACGCCCTCGCCGACTATCCGCTATGGCAGGCCGAGGCAGCGCTGATGGATACAACCGAGCAGCTGCTCAAAGTAGCCACCGGCGAGAATACCGACCATCCGACGATGATGCACACCTACGGCATCTTCCGGGAATTTTTGCCGCAACAATTGAAATGGGTGGATGCGGCGCGCCAACAGAAGAGCCACCTCACCTTCGGGCCGCTCAACCTGGTCCATGTTCCCGTCGCACTGTTCTCGACGGCGCTGGTCTTTGTCCTGCTGATCATTGCGATCTGGCGAAGGCAGATCGACGACGTGACGCTGTTGATGGCGACCGTGTGCCTGACGCTGCTCGGCAATGCTTTCATCTGCGGCGTGATTTCGGGGCCGCACGATCGCTATGGCTCGCGCCTGGTCTGGATCACGACCTTCGCCATCATGATCGCGGCGATGAGGCGCTGGCAGCGCGGCAATACCCCGAAGGGTCCGTCACGGCCGGCGTGACAGAAAATCCAGCACGCCGGCCTTGTAGACCTTGTCACCGACCGCGCGCATGTGGTCGCGGTTTGGGATGTCGAGAACTTCCGAACCCGGAATGATGTCGCCGAGCGCATGTGCCGAACCCGCAATCTCGTCCGCGGTGCCGACCGCAATCAGCACGGGAACCGGGATTTCGGCCGCCTCTTGTTTCGTCAACAGGCGGCGCGAACCGCGCAGGCACGCTGCGAGGGCCTTCCGGTCGGATCGGGTCTGGTCGGCGAAGGCGCGAAACGTACGCCCGACGGGGTCGGTGACCTCGTCGAGGGAATCGGCCTCTAACGCCTTGGCGACATTTTCGCCGGGACCGCCGCCGTCGATCAGGCCGATGCCGATGCCGCCCAGAATCGCCGAGCGCAAACGATGCGGCTTGCTTCGCGCCAACATCGCCGTCATCCGCGATCCCAGCGAATAGCCCATGACGTCGGCGCGCTCGAGCCCGAGGTGATCCATCAAGGCTGCGATGTCGGTTGCCATGATGGCGAGCTCGTAATCGGCAGAATCGTAAGGCTTGCTCGAATCGCCGTGGCCGCGATTGTCGAATGCGATCACGCGGCGGCCACTCTTCTTCAGATCCGAAACCCAGCTCGGATAAACCCAGTTCACATTCTTGCTGGAAGCAAAGCCATGTACGAGCACGATCGGTTCGCCCTCGCCTTCGTCGAGATAGGCAATTTCAACAGCGCCGTGATGGAAACTCGGCATCGCTACTTCCGTGTTTTTGAGGAGGAGTTGGAAATTAGCCGTTTATGACGGCGCTGGCCACCGCCGGATGCACAAGGCCGGCAAGTTGCCGGCGCAACCTTCGCCGCTTGCCGTGATCAATCCACGACTGCGTCAGCCGCTCGGTCATCGCCTTGATCGATGCCAGCAGGGAGAAAAGAGCGAACAACGCGCCGAATATCCACAAGGACAAATCGAGCGCGCCAGCCGTCAGCAGCAACGCGCTGCGGCCAAGCAGCTTCAGAATCGCGCGCGTCTTGCCGCCTGAGGATTCCGCCAGCCGCGCGGCGCGTGCCACATCCTCGGGGCCTTCGGCGATCTTCAGCGTGTCGAGCGCGCCGCGCGCACCGGCCTTCTCACCGACGCGGCCGACATCCTTCGCCATCCGCACCAGCGCACCCGCCTTTTCGGCATGGAAGGCGGCGCGGATTGCACGCGCGGTCTGCCCGGGAGACGTCGTCGCACTGGTCGCGACAGCATCTTCCAGCATCGGCCCATCGACGATCCCGCGTGCGGAGCGCCCGGCCCACTCGGTGAGCCCTTCGCCGAGCCGCCCGACCTTGCGGGCATCCTTGACGAGCGTCAGCCCGGCACGGACCGGCGCCACACCACCCACGGAGACATAGGTCGCTGCCGTCACCGCAAGACCTGTGGCAGCAAGCCCGAGTACCAGACGGTCGGTGTCCTCGCCCATGACCAGATGCTTGCCCTCGCGAACCACGTCCCTGATGTCGCCGAACACGAAAAGATCGCCGGCAACAGTACCGGACAGGCTGCCGGCGTCGTCGGCATTTCCCGTCACAAGGCCCGAGGCAAATTGCTTCGCAAAATGCGAAGCCGTGCTTTCCTCCGCAACCGCCTGGTCTACCCGCCGCAGCAGATCCTCCGGCAGCGCGATGTTCTTGGCTTTGGCGAGATCGACGAAGCTTGAGGCGAGGCCCGTGTCATGCGCGGCGAGCGCCGATTCGATCTGGCTGGCCACCATGTTTTGGCTATTCCGCAGCGCAGAACTGACCTGGAGGTCCGACAATTCCGCCGGATCGTCCTGCGCCGCCAGCATGGCTGTAGCGTCGCGCGCATGCGGCCACACCACGGCAAGCGCAGCACTGCTTGCCGTCACCGCCGCCAGCGCCAAACCGATCCGCCACCGTTTCATTCGAAATACCTGCTCGGTGAAGTGCCGCACATCTTCCAGCGTGGTGGATTTGACGTTCGCTTCCACGCGAGTACCTCAAATCCCAAAACCACACTAGTGCGGCGAATTTGAAGTTCCTATCAGTGTTGCCGCAATCGCTTTATAGGAACTTCAAATTCAAGGCCGCACTAGAATCAATAAGTTACCAGAGCTCCTTTGATTCCGAAGCTCGCATCGGAGGTTGCCGCGATACCGTGCGAACTTCGGAATCGGAGCTCTGGTGTCCCGATTCCGAAGTTCGTAGCATTTTTCGGAGCCACGTTTCGAACTTCGGAATCGAAAGGACACTAGCAAACCTATTGATCTAGTGTGGCTTTGGTTCAGAAGTCCGCATGACCCGCCCGCGGCACAAAAGATGCGGACTTCGGAACCGCCACACTAGTAACTTGTAGTTGTGGTGTCCCTTTGGCTCTGACGCTCGTAAAAGAGCCCGCCGTGACGGAGTACGAATGTCACAACCGGGACTCCAAAGAAGTAATGCGCCGCTTTTACGACACAACCGCCCCGACGAAAGAAGGGCTTCTCCGGGGCAGCAAGATTGTGTCGAACTTGTAAGATAGAAATCAGTGGCGGGGCTACCGCAGGGTTGCGGAACATGTCAAATCCACCCCCACTGCTGCGGTCGGTTTGACACTCGCTTCGTCAGATACCGGACACTGGGAATCAACGGCAGCCGCCTTTATGGTGATGCCCCTCTTCCAGTGACGGAACCTGGTGCCGGTGTCGTCTGCTGCTCGCTCTACCCGAGGTGAATCCGATGTCCGATCATGTCGTTCCGCACTTTCATAACGATGCCGGCGTTGCCGTCATTGAGATCGGCTCGAAGGAATTCATGTGCGTCGGCGCCAACCCGCCTTTCGATCATCCGCACGTGTTTCTCGACCTCGGCAACGACAACGAGATCATCTGCCCCTACTGCTCGACGCTCTATCGCTATGCCGCCGACCTCAAGGCGGGCGAGGCCCGTCCGCCGGAATGCGTGCTGACCGACAAGGTCGCCTGACCGGCCGGTGGCGTGGCGGCTTCACGCACGATCATCGTTGCGGGCGCCGGGATCGGGGGATTGACCGCATCGCTGGCGCTCGCCAGGCAAGGATTTCGTGTCATCGTTCTTGAGAAGGCCGAGCGGCTCGAGGAGGCTGGCGCCGGCCTGCAACTTTCGCCCAATGCAAGCCGCGTACTGATCGACCTCGGTCTCAAGCCGCGGCTCTCGCGCGCCGTGACGCCCGAAGCCATCTGCCTGATGAACGCCACCAACGGCAGTGAGATCGCCCGCCTTCCCCTCGCCGGGAAGGACGCGCCCTATTGGCTGATTCACCGCGCCGATTTGCAGGCGGCGTTGCGGGACGAGGTCGAAAGCCATTCCGATATCGAGTTGCGGCTCGGATGCCAGTTCGAGGACGTGAGCCCCCATGCCAAGGGGCTCACGGTCGTCCAACGCAGCGGCCCGACGCGCCAGCAGGAACTCGCGGTGGCGCTCATCGGCGCTGACGGCATCTGGTCGACGGTTCGTCATCACCTGCTCCCGGAAGCGCAACCTCGCTTCTCCGGGCTGATCGCCTGGCGTGGTACACTCGATACCACGCAGCTGCCGCGTGAATACACCTCGCGCCGGGTTCAACTCTGGATGGGACCGGATGCCCATCTCGTGGCCTATCCGATTTCGGGCGCGCGCCAGATCAATGTGGTTGCGATCGTGCCGGGACAATGGAACAGGCCGGGCTGGAGCGAGCCGGGCGACGGCAACGAGATCAAGAGCGCATTCGTCGCGGCCGGATGGCACGCCATTCCGCGGATGCTGGTCAGCGCCGTCGACGGCTGGCGGAGATGGGCGCTGTTCACCGTGCCGGGCGGCGGCCAATGGACCGACGGCGCGATGGCGCTATTGGGAGACGCCGCTCACGCCATGCTGCCTTTCGCGGCCCAAGGCGCGGCCATGGCGATCGAGGATGCGGCCGTTCTGGCCAAGTGCATCGCTGAGCGCCAGAACGAAGGACCCGCGGCGTTGTCGGCGGCGCTACAACGCTATGCGCGGCTGCGCCGGCCGCGCGTGACACGGATCCAGCGCAGCGCGCGGCAGGCGGGACGCATCTATCATCTCGGTGGTCCGCTTGCCGCCGCACGCGACCTCGTCATCAAGGCGATGGGGCCAAAGCGCATGCTGTCGCGGCAAAACTGGATTTACGACTGGCGGATATGAAACGGCGACGCCTCGCCGCTACTCGCATCAATAGGCAGCGCCACCCGACCTCGTCGGAGCATGGCCGGACGTCGTGACCGGCGCGGGCGCCGCCGTCGCCGCCGTTTTGGATGGCGGGCTGTCGTGGCATTTGTTGAGCGCCCATGCTTCGTCGGCGTTCTTCTTCTGGCCGCGCAGCGCAATGTAGTCGTTGCGGTAGGCGACCTCCGCCACCACCGGGCCGGCGAAGCCTTCTTGCGCCTTGTTCATCAGGCCCTGCAACTCGGCCATCTTGATCGCCTGACTCTTGCGCTCGGTTTCCAGTTGCTTGCAATCGTACAGATTGTATTTCGAGGGGTCCGCAAATGCCGACGTCATGCCGTCGCTCATGTCGGCGCAACCGGACAACATCGCGCCACAGGCGAGCAGCGCGGCCACGCCCGCGAGGACATGAGACGGCGCACGGCGGCAGGCGAGCGAGACGATCATGGGACCCTGTTAGACCGACAACATTGAGGTTGCGTAAAGCAGGCGCTGGTACCCGCTTTCCGAAGTTCGTGCTCCGCCCTCAGCGCCACCATTCACGAACTTCGGAAAGTCATGGGCACCAGTAAAGTCGTGATTCCAGCGCCGCTTGCTATTTGAAGCTCCTGAACGGTTTTTGCCGCCAGCGATGCCGGAGCTTCAAATAGGCGGCACTGATGTCCGCAATGAGGCTTTCCTTGCTTCGCGCAGTCGCATAAAGGTTTGGGGGCGGCGCCAAGCTGAACCGGCTCATTTTCCGGACTCAAAAACTGCGCTAACTATCTGATCTTGTGACCAAAGCGGACGTGGCGGAATTGGTAGACGCAAGGGACTTAAAATCCCTCGATGGCAACGTCGTGTGGGTTCGAGTCCCACCGCCCGCACCAATAGCCGGCCCAAGCCGCACGCTTTAAGGCGGTTTGCACCCATGGTG
>NZ_JBAVCF010000445.1:0-4799 GCF_049586575.1 Bradyrhizobium sp. | reverse complement strand
GCACTGAATCGAACCGAACTGCGTTCCTTCGATCTGCCGCGGGATCGAACCGAGCTGGCTTGCCGGGAAGACCTGCACTTTGATGCGACCGCCGGAGTCCTTTTCCAGCATTGCGGCATAGCCGTCGATCCAGGCATTCGGAATGTCGTGAACGGTCGGCGTTGAAATTTTCATCAAGTAGGTTTGCTGCTGCGCCTGCGCCTGGCCGGATGGCAGCGCCGCCCCAAGGCCGAGCGCACCGGCCGCAACCACAGTGCAAACAAGCGTTTTGGCTTTTAAAAATTGCATCCCGCCCTCCCCATAGCTGCAGTCTGGCTTTCCACCGAGGGGCCTGATTTCACGGTCGGCCTCCTACGGGCCCAGTGCACAACCAATGCGCATCTGCCGCAATAGGCCATTTGTCACGCCGCCGGGGCACGCCAAGTTGGCCGGAGGAGCGGATTGCGACCCTATTGTTGGTTGCCTGGCGTTGTTAGAACTGCCATCCCTTCCGCGCGAGTCGCTAAAACAATAATTGTGGTGATACGCTCCCTGAGTGCCACCAATATTTTAATTCGCCACCGTAGTCCACCGTACGCCGCGGTAGTCCAGGCGAGTTCATCGTGCCCGTTTACGCGGGTCCCTTTTACAGCTATGCGCGCACCATGGACGCCGTAGCCGAAAAGAAATCACGCAATTCGCGCTGGTCCCGTGACCCCGTTATGGGGCAGGACGGCGCACCGCTCGCTGCCTATCCGACCGAGCGCGACATCGAAATCTTTAAGTTGCTTGCGCGCTTCCACTATTTGCCGAGCGATTACATCCACGCCTTTGTCGGCGGCAACCAAAAAGCTCTGCTTCATCGGCTCAATCTGTTGTCGCGCAAGCCAAACCTGTATCTCGCGCGCCCGCCCCAGCAGAGGCAATGCGCCGACGCCAACTACCGCCCCCTCACCTACGCGCTCGACGAGCGCGGTGCCCGCGCATTGCGAGAGCGCGACTTACCGGTGCCCCTCAAAAGCTCGCGCCACAATTTCATTCACGAGCTGATGATCGCGCAGATCGCGGCCTCGATCGAACTCGGCACCCGAGCAAACCCCGCCGTCCGCCTCATAACGTGGCGCGACATTCTCGCTAATCCCAACACGCCGGCCCCGACCGTCCAGTTACCGATCCCGAACGCGGTCCCGATCTCCTACTCGTTCCGCGGCGAGATTCGCTCCGATCAAATCATCGCTGACGCTCGCCCGTTCGGGCTTGAGCGCATGATCGACGGCAAACGCAGTTTCTTATTCTTCCCCGGCATCGAGGCCGATTGCGGCACCGAGCCGGTGGACGCCGCCGATCCCGAGCGCTCCTCCATTGCCAAGAAATTCGCCGCTTATTTGGCCATTGCCGACCAAGGCATTCATCGCTCCCACTTCGGCTTTCCCAATTTCTTTGTCCCGTTTATCACCACGACCTCTGCCCGCCTCAACTCCATGATGGCGCTCGTCGAGCGCCTCACCGGCAAGCAGGGATCAAAAATCCTGCTCTTCAAGACCTTCCCCGCTCTCACCTCCCCCGACCGGCCGCCTCCAGCCGGCGCCCATATGCTCACGGAGCCGTGGCAGCGCGTCAGATTTCCACCGCTCCATCTCGACCGATGATCCAGCGTCTCGCAGGCAAGCTGCAGGCCGATTGAGGGTGTAGCGGCCATACTGGCACCCATGTGCCAATCAGCGCTAAGGTACCCTCTCATAGAGGAGGGCGTCATGGCCAAAGCAAAGCGACGCATCGGAAGGAACATCGCGAAGCGCAGCAAGGTGCGCGCCTCGTCGACGCGTAAGAAAACAGCAAAGCGCGCGGCTCCGAAAAAGGTGAGGTCCAAGGTCCGAAGGCCAGCCCGCGGCTCCCGGAACGTGACCGCCAAGAAAAGACCCGGCCCAAAGTCCGCAGCACGAAAGGCAGCGCGCAAACTACCGACCGCAACCGTCAAGCTACCGGTCGAAGATACGATCATCGATGTGGTTGATGAGCCGGCCCCCGGCGTGGTTCGCGTAATGGAGTACGAGGTGCTCCGTACCACTGCGCCCGAGCGCGACACGGATTCCGATATGGACTAAGAATAGTCATTCCGGCTCATTTGAAGACTCGACGTACGATGACGCCCAATGAATCCAAAACACTCAAGAAAGACTCCCGCGTCTACTGGCAGGGCAATCCCGCTGACGGCGGCACCGTCACGGAAACCAGTTGGGATGCGGTCACGATCGCCTGGGACAACGGGCACGTGGCCAAGGTGCTGCGCGGAGATATGCGCGAAATTCAGCTCACGCCGATAACGCCGCACACCGTATTGTAGTCATCGATCTGATCCGCCCACGGTTCAGCCGCTCGTGCGGCGCAATCGAGCGGCAACGGCAACTCCGATTCTAAACGCTGCAATCTCGTACACAATTCCAGATCAGCAACGCCATTCGAATGCTATTATCCAGCAACACCACGCAACTCATTCCATGATAGTAAAGTCGCCAGCATTACCCTAACGCGTGGGAGCGCGCCGACCGCGACAGACGTTAGCGGTCTCAATGGACATCCCGCAACCTCCTCCGGCTTCTCATAGTTAGCAAGAAGTTGATCCAGTAGTTCCGGTGTAATCGTCGAATTGGTCGTCATGTGAGTCTCCCGTTCGTGGTAAACTCACAGAAACCTCCTTACACAACGTTCCTGACACCCTCGCCCGGGGTAAACTCCCCGGGCTTTTTGTTGTGCCGCCAAGCCGCCTCGCGCTGCTGCAGTGCACTTGCTTGCCCTCTGGCGCTTTTCCGGCGTCCCGACCGCTTTGTCCGGTGTCGGGCGCTTGGGGTTGAAGAGCGGACATGAAGCCAACGGCGACAACCCCGCCATCATCATCCAAGTCGGCGCCACCTACAACGACCTCGGCGCGGCGACCACTGGCCCGCAGCAAGCCTCAACCTCGGCATCCAAACATACGTGAACGGTATTGAAACGAGCCCCGTCCAGATCGACACCAGCCAAGCCGCAACCGACACCGTCGACTATGTCGTCGCTGACCAAAACGGCCTCACCTCGACGACTACCCGCACCGTCATCATCCTGCCTGCGCAGGAAGGCGATGCAACAGCCCCCTCAATCGCCCCGCCCGATTCCGCAACATCGACACCAGCAATAAGTGACGACCCGGCAACGACAACGTCCGCAATGAATACCGCGACCACGACCGACGCAACAACGACGGCTCAGTAGAGCCACCAAGCCGCTCGCCAACTATCAAAATCCGTGAGGTCTTTCCCCTCCAAGTTCCGTGAGCTATCCGTCCAATTTCCGTGAGCTTCCCTTCCGGAATTCCGCAGGCTATGCAACCTGACGTTTACGCATCGAACAGCCTGCAAGACCCACAAGGCTCTTTGCTTTCCCGCTCTAATGATGTACGTTTTCGAAATTGTTTCGCCTCTTTGCCGGGGAGAAGACAATGATCTCTGGGCGATTCTTCTTTACGATCCTCGGAATTTCATTTTTCGCTTTGTTCGTCGCGATCCTTGCACCGGGCTCTCTCAGGCCCGCAGGCAGATCCTGGCATCTCGTGGTATGCAATGGACGGGAGTGTCCGCCTGGGCGGCCGGGTGCGGTCGAAGGCCGCGTCATTCCGAAGGTCGCCAAACCTCAGCACGAAAATAGCGACGCTCTCAAATCATAGCGGGCCAGTTCCCAGAAGCTGCATGACAAACATAATGGCCGCCATCGCCGCTCCGCTCCACCCAATCGCCCGTCAATCAACAGAGGCTAACTGTACCGCTAATTCGAGCCGCCAAGCCGCAGGCCTCCTATCAATATCCGTGAGCCACTCACCCACCGAAATTCGTGCGCTATTCGTCCAAAATCCGTGAGCTTCCGCGCCCGCATGGTCAGCCGCGTGTGGCTCGTCGAAACGCTCTCCCTCCAGCAATTCCACTCCGCCTTCACAACTTTTGGTCTCGTGCCTAAGAAATCAGTAACTATCTCGACCGGGTTGCGCGACCTCTGATTGAACCAAGGCGGGGCTCTTGGATTTGATCCGCATGAGACAGCCGTTCGAATACGACCGTCGGTACATGGCGAAATGCCTCTTGAAAGAGGCTACTCTTCTCGAAGAAGTCGCGCAGACGTGTGCCGATGAGGAGGCATCTCACAGATTCAGACAATTGGCTCTCAGGTGTAAAAATCTTGCAGTGTCCAAAATCATTGAGCAGACGCAGACTAAGTCCTCCCATTAGGGTCCCGTACAGCCGCACGTGGTTCGTCGAGACGCTCCTCCTCCAGCACTTCCTCTCCACCCGCCACCAAGAAGCGAAGACGGCCTAACCCAGCCCGCAACGTCCCTCCCGCCATCAAAACGGTGGCATCCAACGTATAGCGGGGCCCAGTTTGGTCAGCTCGCGAGCCCAATGATGCGCAGTCGCGCAGGCTTCCATGCCAATCAGACACCGTCGTAAGCTGGCAAAGAACCCAATAACCTGGCTACGTCGTAGTCGCTTGATAACGACCTCAGTGCCCGTCTCATCCACCCCATGGACCTGGAAAACGTTCTTGGCCAAGTCCAACCAACTGTTGTAATCTCACCCATGGATGGCTCCCGTTGCTGGTGATCTTCGACGACCACCATCTTGGCACTTCGATGCCGTCAGGGGGCCATCCACGCCATCAGTTGGCTGCCTATTTTGGGCGCTTAGGAAGCGATTCTTTCTCGACCTTTGTAGCGAGTCCGTCCCAATATTCGGCGCGTTCGATCCAGACCGCTTTATTCTTCGCCGAATCTATCGCGTTCGCCAGGATTCGGC
>NZ_JBAVCF010000444.1:0-3719 GCF_049586575.1 Bradyrhizobium sp. | reverse complement strand
TGCAGGAATTGCAAGGCCGGGATCAGGCGCTGCTCCACGTCGGTGAAATCGCTGCCGAACGGAAACCAGGGAAGCAAACCCGCCTGCCGGGCCGGCCGCAGCGCGTCTGCAATCCGGTCCGGAGTGTTTTGCCGCCAGGCGGATGGAATTGTAAAATTCGCAGGCAATTTGCCGGCGTCTTTCGCCCGACGGGTCAATTCATCCTGGAATCGGGAGTCCGCGACCTGCAACATCGCCGCGATCACATCGGCGTCCGATTTTCCCCTGAGATCGGCGACGCCATATTCGGTGCCGACGATATCGCGCAAATGCCGCGGAACGGTCTCGTGGCCATAGCTCCAGAGGATATTGGATCGCAGCCGGCTGCCTGACCGCCGGGTCGCATCGAGGGTCAGAATCGAGCGTGCCCCCGACAGCGCGAAAGCCTGCGCCACGAAGTTGTATTGGCCGCCGACACCGCTCACGACCTGCCCGTTCTCGAGACCATCGGAAACAGCCGCCCCCAGCAAGGTCGCCATCATCGCATTATTGACGAAGCGAGCATCGACGCGGGCGCGGCGCTTTTGCTCCTCGTCGCCGTAGAGCTCGTTGGTGAACGAGACCGGCATCATCTGAATGCGCGCGAGTTGCTCCGGCGTCATGTCGCGCAAGGCACGGTAGAACGATTTCGGGCCGAGGAAAAACGCGCCATGAAGCAGCACGCCGTCCACCTCGCGCTTGAGAACGCCGGCGTCGATCAAGCCGATGAAGGCCTCAAACAGCATTTCGCTGACGCCGTAGAGGCCTTTTTCGAAAGGCGCGGTTTCGACCGGCGGACTGGCAGGCGCGAGCCGCCGCACGGTCGTCTCGAATTGCGCAGGGTCGCGATGGCGCAGGATCAGGCCTTGCGCCAGCGCATCGCTGACCTGGCCGATGCCGATCTGCAACGTGCCGCCGTCACGAACGAGGCCCGCCACATGAAGACCAATCGCGTATTTGGTGTCGGTGATGGGTTCAGACGGCGGCGCGAACAGCGGAAACTCGGTTTCCGGGCTTTCCAGGATCGCGCCGAATTCGTCGCCCGGCAGATCGCCCGCGCCCGGCATGAAAGGCAATTCGGAATTCACCTGCCCGATCAGCCTGAAAGACGTGCGGCCCTCGGCGCGTGCCCGCAGGAGATCGAGCGTGATGTCGGTATTACAGCTCAGGCTGTAGCGGGGGACGCCGTCGATCACGCGCTTGGCCACCAGTTGCGTGACGACGTTGAGCCCACGCGCGAGCAGGTACGACGACGCGTGGGTATAATTCGCGGAGATGTAATTCTGCTGCGCAGACGGAACATGCAACCACCTTCCCGCCAGGAAAAAGAACTCGATCACCTGAACATTGGGCGGCAATTGATTGGCACGCAGCGGATCCGCATAGGCAAGATCCGGATACGCTCCGAACAGCCGTTCGATGACGGGCGAGATGAAGCGCCGCTCCAGCAAATTGGACGGGCGCGGCTTTTCCAGCGTCAGCGCCGACAAGAAGGTGAGACGGATGGAGCGGTCGGCAACCGCGCGCGCGTAAAGTGCGTTGACGATGTGGTTGGCCTTGCCGAGACCGAGCGGCAGGCCGACCACGAGATCGGTGCCGACGTCACGGACGATGTCCTCTGCAATCGCCTCGGGGTCGGAAAACAGTTTAGGCATTTGTTACACTGGTCCTGTCGGCAGCCGGCTTTGGACCGGCAATGGATACAATTGAATAGTCATATTCCAGGGAGAGAGTCACGATGATGAAGCTGTACTACGCAACGGGCACCTGCGCACTGGCTTCCCATATCGCGCTTGAAGAGAGCGGCGCCGAATATTCGACCGTCAGGATCAGCTTCGCAACCAACGAACAGCGCTCGCCGGAATATCTCGCCATCAACCCGAAGGGGCGTGTCCCGTCGCTGGTGACCGACGGCCGGGAAGAGCTGATATCCGGCCGGTTTAGGCCCCTTCCCGCCCGGGACTTATCTCTGTAGTGTGGCGATCAAAGCCGCGGCGGACAACGCCGGGCGCGTAGGCAATGGGAGAAGAGCGTCATGAGCCAGTTGCGGCATGCGATCGTGCTGATCGCGGCAACGTTTGCTTTCGCCAGCCCCTGCGCCGCCAAAATCGTCAAGTTCGAAATTCTGAAGGTGGAATCTCCCGCATTCGAGGGGCGAAGCTTCGGCGCGGTCGGCACCTACGACCGGATTCTGGCTCGCGCAACGATCGCCGTGGCGCCTGACGATCCCCACAACAGGATCATTGTCGATCTCGACCGTGCCCCGCGCAATGCGCAAGGTCAGGTCGAAGCCACCACCGACGTGGAAATCCTGCGGCCGACGGTCGCCGCGAACGGCAACCGCACCCTGTTCTACGAGGTGCTCAATCGCGGCAGCAAACTGGGGCTGGCGCTGTTCAACGATATCCCCACGGTAACCAACGATCTCGTCAAGGCGACCGATGCCGGCAACGGCTTCCTGATGAACCACGGTTACACCGTGGTGTGGAGCGGCTGGCAGGGCGACATCGTTCCGGGCGGCGGCCGCATGACCTTTTCGCCTCCGGTCGTACCCGGCGTGACCGGCCTCGCACGTGAAGATTTCGTTTTCGACCACACCACCAATCCGGCGACCGGTACGCTGAGCTACCCGGCTGCCGACCTCGATCCCGCGAACGCCAAAATCAGCGTTCGTGAGCGCGAGGCCGATCCGCGCGCTACGCCGGCGGACCTTGGCGTCACGTTCGAGAGTCCAACAAAAATTTCGATCAAACGGCCGGAAGGTTTTGACGCCGGCGCGATCTACGAATTCATCTATATCGCCAAGGACCCAAAGGTGATGGGCCTGGGCTTTGCGGCAACGCGCGACGTCGTCTCGTTCCTTCGTCACGAGACGGCGGACGCTGCGGGCGCCGGCAATCCCCTCGCCGGCCGGATCGACCGCGCGATCGGGTTCGGCCTGTCGCAAAGCGGCCGTTACCTGCACGACTATCTCTATCTCGGCTTCAATGCGGATGAAGCCGGCCGCACCGTCTTCGAGGGCCTGATGCCGCATATCTCCGGCGGCAAGAAGACCTTCACCAATTATCGCTTCAGCCAGCCCGGCCGCTCACCTTACGAGCACGCGGACATGCTGTATCCGGGCGCGGACTTTCCATTCACCTATCCCGTGACGACCGACAGCGTTTCCGGAAAAAGCGACGGCTTTCTGGCGCGCTGTCTTGCCGCCGGCAACTGCCCGAAGATCATCAAGACCGACAGCGAACTGGAATTTTACCAGCAGCGCGCTTCGCTTGTCGTAACGGATACGCACGGCAATGCCATAGCAATGCCTGATAATATCCGGCTGTTCCTGCTGTCCAACCTGCAACATTACGCCCTCGCGCGGGACAAATCCCAGATGGCGAAGGTTTGCGCCAACCCGACCAATCCTTTGAATGCGGGGCCGGTGGTACGTGCGTTGCTGGTCGCCATGAATGAGTGGGTAGCCAAAGGCACGTTGCCGCCGAACAGCCGTTATCCGAGCCGCACGGATGCGACGCTGGTGCCGCCCTCGGCCAGCGCGGTCGGCTTTCCCAACATCCCTGGCTTTGCCTATCCGAGCCGGATAGCCCAGCCGACCGCGCTCAAATCCGAAGACATGCCGCCGTCGAAGGGCGTTGCCTATCCGGTATTCGTTCCGAAGACCGACGCCGATGGTCGCGACATTGCCGGCGTTCACT
>NZ_JBAVCF010000443.1:0-2258 GCF_049586575.1 Bradyrhizobium sp. | reverse complement strand
TTTCTGATGCGTGCCGAGCCAGATATATTTGCAGGCGCGCACGTCGATGTCGGGCTTGAAAATCTCCGCCCTGGCGGCGCGCACCCGCGAGTTCACCCCGTCGGCGCCCACGATCAGGTCATAGTCGCGATAGGCGTCGACGTCCTGCGCCTCGGTCTCGAATTGCAATTTAACGCCGAGCGCGCGAGCGCGTTCTTGCAGAATATTCAACAGCCGCTTGCGGCCGATGCCGCAGAAGCCGTGCCCGGTCGAGGTCATAACGCTGCCGCGATAATGCACCGCGATGTCGTCCCAGTAGACGAAGTCGTCGCGGATCAGCGCCGCACTCACTGGGTCGTTTGCCTTGAGGTTGGTCAGCGTCTCGTCGGAGAGCACCACACCCCAGCCGAACGTGTCGTCCGGCCCGTTGCGCTCGATGACGGTGATGTCGTGGGAAGGGTCGCGCAATTTCAGCGAAATTGCGAAATACAGGCCGCCTGGACCGCCGCCAAGACAAACCGTGCGCATGCTCAGCTCCAATAAAACGGATCGACGTGGCAAGAATGCGGGAAACCGGAAAATCTTACAAGCTTGAAATATCTAACCATAAAGAGCTTGGCGGCGCCGCCCGCCGCTGCGCTACGCCGCTCAGGCCGGCTCTTGTGCGACCAGGGCCAAGACGCGCAACGGACTGCCCGAGCCCTGCTTGATCTTGAGCGGGGCGGCAAAGACCACCACGCCGGTCGGTGGCAGCAGATCGAGATTGGTCAGGCATTGCAGGCCGAAGCGGCCTTTGCCGTGCATATAGAAGTGCGCCGGATAAGGCGGGTTGAAATGCTGGCCCTGACCGTAGTCGGTGCCGATCGTTTCGGTGCCGAAACCGTGCACGTCGCGCTCCTCGACCAGCCATTTTACCACCGCCGGCGTCGGACCGGGCGTGTGCGCGCCGTCCTCGCGCAACCCCGCATAGCCGGCATAAGGTTTCTTCGACCAGTCGGTGCGCAGCAGCACCCAGTTGCCTGGCTCGATGCGGCCGTGCCGGCGCTCCCAGGCTTCGACCAAGGCAACCGTGAGCATGAAATCGGCGTCGGCGGCGCATTCCTTCGTGCAGTCGATGACGACCGCCGGGGCAATGAATTTCGCCGGGTCGATGGTGTCGACGGCGTTGTTGGCCAGGTCCTTGCCGGAAATCCAGTGGATCGGCGCGTCGAAATGCGTTCCGGTGTGCTCGCCCAAACTGATATTGTTCCAGTACCAGGCCGGGCCGCGTTCGTCGTAGCGCGAGACTTCCTCCATGCGGAAGGGCGCGCATTGGCCGAATTCGGGCGGCAACACGATGGTCGGGAACTCCTGCGCCAGCGTATGCGTCAGATCGATCACCTTGATCGAGCCTTCGGCGATCCCTTGCGCGAATGATTGAAGATTGAAAGCCACGGCTGACCCCTGCTACTCGCTGATTTCCCGTTCGACCGCCTTTGGATTGACCGCCAGGCGGGCGCGGATGTCCTCGGCGACATCGCCGACGAAAACGTCTTCCAATCCCTTTTTCAACGCATCGACCACGGCGTTAGCCAGTGCCGCCGGCGCGACCTTGGGCGGCGGGACGGTCTGGAACCAATCGGTTTCCAGCGGACCGAAGAAGACGTTCACCACCTTGACGCCGCCCGGTCGCAGTTCGGCGCGCAGGCATTGCGCCGCCGACAGGCAGGCCGCTTCGGTGGCGGAATAGGCGCCGTAGGCGGGCCAGTTCACCAGCGCGTGCACCGACAAAAGATTGACGAAGGCGACGGCCGAATTGACGCCGTCGGCGCCGCGCGCGGCCATCGCCGGCCCGAACGCCTGCGCCAGGCGGACCAGGCCGAGATATCGGACGTCCATTTCCTCGCGCGCAACGGTCAGGCCGTGCCGGCCGATCAGTCCGCCGGGGCGGACGTGTTCGGCGGTGTTGACGACGATGTCCACCCGACCGCCGTTCTGCTCGGCCAGTTCGCGCACCGATTCGGTGTCGGTCAGGTCGAGCGGCACGATCTCGACGCGCGCGATCGCCGCAAGCGCCTCCATCCCCGAGAACGGCTTCCAGCCGTCGGCGATGCCGACGAAGACGATCGAGGCGCCGCCTTCTGAGAATGCCTTGGCCATCGCCTGCCCCACCGCGCTGCGGCCGTCGGTGATCAAGACCCGGCGGAATTTCGGATCGCAGGTCATTTCGCGCCATTGCGGATCGTCGGCCATGTTCGGGGTATCCTTTTCAGGAAGGGCCATCGCCGCCGGCGCACCGC
>NZ_JBAVCF010000442.1:0-2234 GCF_049586575.1 Bradyrhizobium sp. | reverse complement strand
GCCGTCAGCCGAGAACTCGTCGCCGCGCGCGGCGCGGGCTTGGCCGGCGGCGGCGGTGCCCCCGCGGGCAAACCGGCTTCCGCCTGGTCTCCACGAACCGAGAGCGTCCTGATCCTGTGCGGCTCGTTATTCGAAAAAGTCCCGCTTGCGGCACTGGACGCCGGCGGCGGCCCCCCCCCGGGCACAACGGCCGCCGGCAAGGGCACGCTGCCATTTGGCGTGAGCGGCGGGAACACCACACGCGGACCGGCTCTGGTGCTGGGGTCGATCGGCGTTTCCTCACGGGAAACCATCTTTTCCGCACCGCCGCTGGTCGCCATGCGATCCGGCACCTTTGCTCCGGCATCAGCGGACGCGGGAATGATCTTGGTCGGTCCCGCATCAGCCCTGATGATCGGCGGAGGGCCGCTGCGAACACCCCCGGTATAGGTGCGATAGGCGAATGCGCCGCCTACCCCGAATACCGCCAGTGCCAGCACGGCACCGACCGTGATCATACCGCCACCGCGACGCCGCGGTTCCTGCTGCGCTTCGTAGCCCTGATCTTCTTCGTAGCCATAAGAATCGTCGGCGTAGCCCTGATCGTGCTGGGCGTGCTGCGCCCGTGAATCGAGGCTGCCATAAAGCGCCTCGTCGTAACGCGACAGATCCGGCTCATGACCGGAATCGGCGAACGACTCCTCGGAATCGTAATCGGGCTCAGCCGGCGGATGCGCGGCGGCATAACGATGCAGCGGATGCACGGCAGCCGGATAATCATCCTGCGGCGGAGGTGGCGGGGGCGCCTGTTGCCTGACAGCGCGCTGCATCCATGACGGGGGCCCCGGCGGCGGCTCTTCGTCAGGCTCGGGAGCCTCCGCATAATTATCGTAAGACGGTTCGGGATCGACCGGTCTTGCCTGCGGCTGCAACGGCAAATTGGCGCGACTTATCGGACGGCTGCCGAATGGATCGGTCTGGCCGATCAGGCGTGCCAGCTCCGCCAGCGGATCGCTGTCCGCATTGGACGTGGGCGATCCATCGCGATCGTAATCGCCGCCGGCAGGGAAAGATCTGTTCTGGTATCGATCAGCCATCGTCGTGATGCGTCCCCTCAAGGGAAAACCGCCAACCCGCTTGTCAAGAAACGAACCGGCCCCCGCCGGTCTGCCACCCACAACATCCCCGGCGAGCGGCAATTCAGTTAGCGCATCTCGTTTGGAGCGCCGACGCCGAGAACCCCCAAGCCGGACGCCAAGACCGTGACTACGCCCTGCACCATCGCCAGCCGGGCCCTCGTCATCTCGGCATCATCTTTGATAATAAAGCGTAAATAGGGCAAATCGCGCCCCCTCGTCCATAGCGCGTGAAATTCGCTGGCGAGATCATACAGGTAAAACGCGATTCGGTGTGGCTCATGAGCGGCCGCGGCGGCCTCCACCGTCCGGGGGTAGACCGCAAGCTTCCGAAGCAGGCTCAATTCGGCCGGGTCGGTCAGCCGCTCCACCGCGGCCGGCGCCAGATAGGCCAGCCGCGCCGCCTCCGCCTCAGGAAGGTCGGGCAATATCTCGTCACGTGCGGTGCGGAAAATCGAGTGCCCGCGGGCATGGCCGTACTGGACGTAGAAGACCGGGTTGTCGCGCGACTGCTCGATGACCCTGGCGAGGTCGAAATCGAGGACCGCATCGTTCTTGCGATAGAGCATCATGAAGCGCACGGCGTCTTTTCCGACCTCGTCGACCACCTCACGCAAGGTGACGAAATCGCCGGAGCGTTTCGACATTTTCACCGGCTCGCCGTTGCGCAGGAGCTTGACGAGCTGGACGATCTTGACGTCAAGCGCCGCCTGCCCGCTCGTCACGGCCTTGATCGCCGCCTCGACGCGCTTGATATAGCCGCCGTGATCGGCGCCCCATACGTCGACGAGATTGCGGAATCCGCGATCGAACTTGTCCTTGTGATAGGCGATGTCGGAAGCGAAATAGGTGTAGCTGCCGTCGGATTTGAGCAGCGGCCGATCGACGTCGTCGCCATAGGCGGTGGCGCGAAACAACGTCTGCTCGCGATCCTCGTAGTCGTCGACGGGCGCGCCCTTCGGCGGCAGCAGGCGGCCTTCATAGATATCGCCTTTGGCGCGCAGAAAATCGATTGTCTCCGCGACGCGGTTTTTGCCGCTGGCCATCAACGACCGCTCCGAAAAGAACACGTCATGCCTGATGTTGAGCGCGGCGAGATCGCCCTTGATCATCTCCATC
>NZ_JBAVCF010000441.1:0-2643 GCF_049586575.1 Bradyrhizobium sp. | reverse complement strand
GCTCTAACTCTTGCGTTCGGCGACGAAGCGGGCGGCTGCCCGCAGGATGTCGCCTCGGGGACCGAAGATCGACAGCGCCTGATCCGCGCGCGACAGCAGATCGCGAACGCGCAGCATGGCGCCGTCGATCCCGAGCTGGGTGACAAAGGTGGTCTTGCCGAGCGCCGCATCCTGTCCGGTCTGCTTGCCGAGCGCGGCGGCATCGCCCTCGACGTCGAGCAGGTCGTCCGCGATCTGGAAGGCCTCGCCAAGCGCGCGGCCGTAATCATCGAGCGCCTGATATTCCTTTTGCGACGATTGACCCAGGATCGCGCCGGCGATGCAGCCGAAGCGCAACAACGCGCCGGTCTTCATTTGTTGCAAGCGCGCGACGTCGACCGGTTCGCGGTCGCCGAAGCGGCCTTCGCCGGCGAGGTCGAGCATCTGGCCGCCGACCATGCCCCCGATGCCGGAGGCTCGCGCCAGCGCGCGGGTGAGCAACAGGCGCACGGTCGGGTCTTTGTGAATCTCGTCACGGGTGACGATGTCGAAGGCGAGCGTCAACAGGCCGTCGCCGGCGAGGATGGCCGTCGCATCGTCCGTCTTCTTGTGCAGCGTGGGCCGGCCGCGCCTGAGATCGCTGTTGTCCATCGCCGGCAGGTCGTCATGGATCAGCGAATAGCAGTGAATGCATTCGAGCGCCGCGCCCGCCAGCAGCGCGGCTTCGCGGGCTACGCCAAAGATCGCCGAACTCTCCACCACGAGAAAAGGCCGCAAGCGCTTTCCGCCGCCGAGGCTCGAATAGCGCATCGCATCCATCAGCCGCTTCGGCCGCGCGATTTCGTCCGGCAACAGCGTGTCGGCGAGAAGCCTTGCAAGCAGCGCCTCGGTATCCTCCGCGGTCTGGTCCAGTCGCTTCGCAAAGTCCTGGAGTGGCGTGGCGGTCGTCATTAAGGAAAGCTCCTGATCAAATCGGGCGGACAATCGTTGATGACGCTTCCCGCGTCAATTGCACTCAGGCCGTTTCGGGGCGCCTTAAAACCGTTGAAAAAGTCGGTAAATATCAGCCAGATATCGGTCGACACGGAATATCGAGCGAGAAAATCGTTAATTTTGCGCATTGCCCGAACCTTGCTTCTGATCCTGCTGGCTGCGCTTTTGCTGCCCTATCTGCTGACGCCGTTCTACCGCACCGGCCACCCGGCCTCCCTGCTGATGGCCTGGCGTTATGTGCGGGGCGCTCCGGTATCGCGGCAGTGGGTTGATCTGGCGGCGATGGCGGCTGCGCTGCCGCGGTCGGTGGTGGCTTCGGAAGATGCGAGGTTCTGCACCCATCGCGGTGTCGACTGGGGCGCCTTGCGCGAGGTGATCGACGACGCCGAGGATGGCGAGGCTTCCCGCGGCGGGTCGACCATCACCCAGCAGGTCGCCAAGAACCTGTTCCTGTGGCCGGGCCGCAGCGTGGTCCGCAAGGCGCTGGAACTGCCGCTGGCGCTATGGATCGACTTCGTCCTGCCCAAGCCGAGGATCCTGGAAATTTATCTCAATATCGCCGAGCTCGGGCCCGGCGGCCAGTTCGGGGTGCAAACGGGCAGCCTCTATGCCTTCGGCCATGGCGCCTCCATGGTCACGCCGCGGGAGGCGGCGCTATTGGCGGCGATCCTGCCCAATCCGCACACCCGCAGCGCCCGTAATCCCGGACCCGGCTTGCGCCGCCTGGCCGGGATTTACGTGGCACGGGCCCAGGTCGCTGAATTGCAGCGGTGCTGGGCCGAAAATCGCTAACGCCATACTGGTTTTGAGCCATTTTCACCGATTTTGAAGCTAGCCTTGGAGGACATCATCCTCTATAAGCGCGGCCTCATCGGCATTTTGAGCTTGCGCCCTGGCGCTCCAGCCGCCCGTTACGGGACGATGCCGCCGGACAACATCCCTAGAGGACACCGACATGGCCGTTCCCAGAAGAAAAACATCGCCATCGCGGCGTGGCATGCGCCGCTCGGCCGATGCATTGAAGAAGCCGACCTACGCCGAGGACAAGGACTCCGGCGAATTGCGCCGTCCGCATCACCTCGACCTGAAGACCGGCATGTACAAGGGCCGGCAGGTTCTGAAGGTCAAGAAGGATTCCTGATCCGGCCGCTTGTTGGCTGAACAGGCGCCCAGGCGGGGGCGAGACGGCATACGGCGAAGCGGCCGATCGCTTCGCCCCCCGGACCACTTGAGAAGGCCTTGCCGATGTCGATGGTCGGTTTCCCGCTGCTTCTGATCCCGCTCGCGATCTACAACATCATCGTGTTCCTGATGCCCGGCGTTTCCTTCGCCGAGCCGCTGGTGACGCTGCCGTTGACGTCGGGCGCGCAATGGCCGGTGACGCTGGGCGATGTGCTGCTCGCAATTGGCATCGTGATGCTGCTGCTCGAGGTGATCAAGGGCGCGCGACCCGGCGCGAAGTTTCTCACCGATCATCTGTTGTCGCTGATCGTCTTCGGCGGCGCGCTGGCCGAATTCCTGCTGTGGCCGCGCTTTGCCAGTTCGGCGTATTTCCTGCTGACGCTGCTGGCGCTGGTGGATTTCCTGTCCGGCGTCGCACTTCGCGTCAGGCGGGGTGTGCCGGCCGCGGCGGGTGCGTCGCGTGGCGTGCGGCACACGACGGTCGAGGTG
>NZ_JBAVCF010000440.1:0-2135 GCF_049586575.1 Bradyrhizobium sp. | reverse complement strand
GCATGAGCGTATACAGTGTATATGCAAAGCGGCGCATGATCGACGTGGCCAGTAAAATCCTCATGGGTGCCGCGACCATAGTTGGTGTCTTCTTTCTGTTTTGGATCCTCTGGACCACGCTGAAGTTCGGCCTCGCTGGGATGCATTGGAGTCTGTTCACCAAAGACACGCCGCCGCCCGGCACCGACGCATTCGGTTTGCGCAATGCTTTCGTTGGTAGCTTGATCTTGTTGGGATTGTCCCTGCTTATCGGAGTACCTGTTGGATTGATGGCGGGCACGTGGTTGGCGGAATACGGCTTTCGCAGCCGCACCGCTAACGCTGTTCGTTTCATCAACGATATCATGTTAAGTGCGCCATCGATCGAAATCGGCTTGTTCGCATATGCCATCGTTGTCGCTCCGATGGGGCATTTTTCGGCGCTCGCCGGCAGTGTTGCGCTGGCGATTCTGATGATTCCGATCATCGTGCGCACCACCGACGAAATGCTCAGCCTGGTCGGCAGCGATATGCGTGAAGCCGCCGTCGCGTTGGGGGCTCCTGCTTGGGTAGTGATCACCAAAGTGACTTGGAAAGCGGCGCGCGCCGGCATTCTCACCGGCATATTGATCGGCTTGGCGCGTATCACTGGCGAGACCGCTCCCCTTCTCTTCACCGCCCTAAACGACCAGTTCTTCTCCACCAATTTGTTCCGTCCGATCGCCAATATTCCCCTGGTCATTTTCGAATTTGCGCTGAGTCCCTATGCCAACTGGCAACAAATGGCTTGGGCCGCGGCCTTCATCACCGTCGTGTTTGTGCTCGTGCTCAGCCTGGTCGCGCGCTTCTTCGTTGGTAAGGTACAGGTGCCTAAATGACTCAGGAGCGAGAGGAAGGGTTCCGCATGGCGACCGTGCCCATTTCCATCAAGGCCCCCGAGCCTGCCCCGAGCAGCAGTGCCGCTCAGCTACCCGTGAAAATCGCTGCCCGGGATTTGAATTTCTATTACGGCAAGTTCCACGCTATCAAAAACGTCAGCGTCGACATCCTCCAGAATTGCGTGACGGCATTCATCGGGCCGTCCGGCTGCGGCAAGTCAACGCTTTTGCGGATTTTCAACCGCATGTACGACCTTTATCCCGGCCAGCGGGCGGAGGGCGAGGTCATCCTCGACGGCGAGAACATTTTGGCATCCAAAAGCATCGGCCAGTTGCGCGCTAAAGTCGGCATGGTCTTCCAAAAGCTCACCCCGTTCCCAATGTCGATCTACGAAAACATCGCGTTTGGTATCCGGCTATACGAAAAACTGCGACGCCCTGAAATGAGCGAGCGCGTGCAGCAAGCTTTGGCCAAGGCCGGTCTGTGGGATGAAGTGAAAGACAAGCTCCATCAATCCGGCCTGGGACTTTCCGGCGGCCAGCAGCAGCGCCTCTGTATCGCTCGCGCCTTGGCAGTGAATCCCGAGGTGCTTTTACTCGACGAGCCTTGCTCGGCGCTGGATCCGATCTCTACGGCAAAGGTCGAGGAGTTGCTCTTTGAATTGAAGAAGACTTGGACGATTGTCATTGTCACCCACAACATGCAGCAGGCCGCCCGCGTCAGCGACTTTACGGCATTCCTTTTGGATGGTCATTTGATTGAGTACCAAACGACGGGAACACTCTTCACCACCCCCTCTGACCCGCGCACGGAGGCTTACATCACCGGCCGCTTCGGCTAGGATTTCTGTTGCATATTCTTGCGAAGGAGTGTCTAAGGAGTATTGATGGAACGCCATTTCGAACACGATCTCGAAGAATTGAAGGAGCGCTTGCTCTGGATGGCTGGTCTCGCGGAGCGCGCTGTTCATCAAGCGGTGCAGGCCGTGTTTCAAAAGGACGAAGCCCTCGCTACGCGCGTTCTCGAAGAAGAAAAAGCCATCAATGAAATGCAGATCGAAATTGACGATCGCGTCATGCAGCTCGTCGCATTGCAACAGCCCATGGCCGTCGACTTGCGCTTCATTCTTTCCGCCTCGCGCATCAACAACGATCTCGAGCGCATCGGCGACCAGGCCGTAAATATCGCGCAGTCGGCCCTGCGCATTCTGCGTCATCCGCAAGTCAAGCCCTACGTCGATTTGCCGCGCATGAGCGAGCTCGCCGAAGGCATGGTTC
>NZ_JBAVCF010000439.1:0-3649 GCF_049586575.1 Bradyrhizobium sp. | reverse complement strand
ATGCACGACCATATCGACCATGCCGTGGTCCTTGAGATATTCGGCGCGCTGAAAGCCGTCCGGCAATTTCTCGCGGATGGTCTGCTCGATCACCCGCGCACCGGCAAAGCCGATCAAGGCGCCGGGCTCGGCAATCTGCACGTCGCCCAGCATCGCATACGACGCCGTGACGCCGCCGGTGGTTGGATTGGTCAGCACGACGATATAGGGCAGCTTCACTTCCCGCAGCATCTGGATGGCGACCGTGGTGCGCGGCATCTGCATCAGTGACAGGATGCCTTCCTGCATGCGCGCGCCGCCGGAAGCGGCGAACACGATGAAAGGCGACTTCTTCTCCACTGCGAGTTCGAGCCCGCGCACGATGGCCTCGCCTGCCGCCATGCCGAGCGAGCCGCCCATGAAATCGAAATCCTGCACCGCGATGACGACGGCCGCGCCCTCGAGCCTGCCGTAACCGACCTTGACGGCATCGTTGAGCCCGGTCCGGGTGCGGGCGTCCTTGACGCGATCGGCATATTTGCGCTCATCGCGGAATCGCAGCGGATCGGCCTGTACCTCCGGCAGCGCCACATCGAACCAGGTCTCGTTGTCGAAGATCGACTTCAGGCGCGCCACCGCGCCCATGCGCATATGGTAGTTCGAACCGGGGATGACGAACTGATTGGCCTCGACGTCCTTGTAGAACACGAGCTGGCCTGAGTCCGGGCATTTGATCCACAAATTCTCCGGCGTCTCGCGGCGCAGAATGTTGCGAATCTTCGGCCGGACCACGTTGGTGAGCCAATTCATGTTGTGCTCCGCATTGCCTTCATTCGTCTAAATATATGGCGTCCCCGGGAGGCCCCGGCAAGACGCCGCGCAACGCACCCTTCCCGACATCACCGCCTATTTCGCGCGGCGAACGCCGGCCGCCAGCGCGGTTGCCAATTCGGCCACAGCGCCCACGGTCCTGGCTGTAGCTTTACCTTCCGAATCGAGGCTTCCGCGCAAGACATCCACGAGCGCCGAGCCGACGACAGCGCCATCGGCATTGGACGCGATCGCGGATGCTGCTTCCGGCGTGCGAATGCCGAAGCCGGCGCAGACCGGCAACGCCGTGTGCCGCTTGATCCGCGCAACGGCGTCGCCGACCGCGCTGGTATCGGCGCTGGCGCTGCCGGTGATGCCGGTGACCGAGACGTAATAGACAAAGCCGGACGTGTTGGCGAGCACAGCCGGAAGGCGCTTGTCGTCGGTGGTCGGCGTCGCAAGCCGGATGAAATTCAACCCGGCCTTCATCGCCGGCACGCACAATTCCGAGTCTTCTTCCGGCGGCAGATCGACGACGATCAAACCGTCGACGCCTGCTGATTTCGCATCGGTGAGAAATTTGTCGAAGCCGTAGATATAGATCGGATTGTAGTAACCCATCAGCACCAGCGGCGTGGCGCTATCGTCTTTGCGAAATTCGCCCACCATCGCGAGCGTCTTTTTCAATGTCATGCCCGCCTTGAGCGCGCGCAACCCGGCTGCCTGGATCGACGGGCCGTCCGCCATCGGATCGGTGAAGGGCATGCCGATTTCGATGATGTCGGCGCCGGCCTTCGGCATCGCCTTGATGATATCGAGTGACGTCGCGGGATCGGGATCGCCCGCCATCAGGAAGGTGACGAAGGCCGAACGGCGTTCTTTCTTCAGTTGCGCAAACCGCGCGTCGATGCGGGTGGTCACTTCTTCTTCCCCCGCAGGATATCGCCGACTTGCGGCACGTCCTTGTCGCCACGGCCGGAGAGATTGACCACCATGAGATGATCTTTCGGCCGCTGGGGCGCGAGTTCCATCACCTTGGCGATGGCGTGCGCGGGTTCGAGCGCGGGAATGATGCCTTCGAGGCGTGACAGAAGCTGAAATGCCGCCAGCGCCTCCTCGTCAGTCGCGGACAGATATTTGACCCGGCCGATTTCATGCAGCCAGGAATGCTCCGGCCCGATGCCTGGGTAATCCAGACCTGCCGAAATCGAATGCGCGTCCTGGATCTGGCCGTCATCGTCCATCAGAAGATAGGTCCGATTGCCGTGCAAGACGCCGGGGCGGCCGCCGGCGATCGACGCGGCATGCAATTGCGTCAGGCCATGGCCGGCGGCTTCGACGCCGAAGATTTCCACGGAGGGATCATCGAGAAACGGGTGGAACAGGCCCATCGCATTGGAACCGCCGCCGATGCAGGCGATCAATGAATCCGGCAAGCGGCCTTCCGCTTCCTGCATCTGCTTGCGGGTTTCCTCCCCGATCACCGACTGAAAATCGCGCACCATCATCGGATAGGGATGCGGTCCTGCCACCGTGCCGATGCAGTAGAACGTATTGTGCACGTTGGTGACCCAGTCGCGCAGGGCCTCGTTCATCGCATCCTTCAGCGTGCGCGTTCCCGACTGCACCGGGACCACCTTGGCGCCCAGCATTTCCATCCGGATCACATTGGGCTGCTGCCGCTCGACGTCGACCGCGCCCATATAGACGATGCATTCGAGGCCGAACCGCGCGCACAGCGTCGCGGTTGCCACACCATGCTGGCCGGCGCCCGTCTCCGCGATGATGCGCTTCTTGCCCATGCGCCGCGCCACCATGATCTGGCCGAGCACATTGTTGACCTTGTGGGAGCCGGTGTGATTGAGCTCCTCGCGCTTGAAATAGATCTTGGCGCCGCCGAGGTGGTCGGTAAGCCGCTCCGCGAAATAAAGCGGCGAAGGGCGGCCGACATAATCCTTCAGGTAGCCGTTCATTTCCACATGAAAGGCCGGGTCGGCCTTGGCGTCGGCGTAGGCCTTCTCCAGATCGAGGATCAGCGGCATCAGGGTTTCCGCGACAAACCGGCCGCCGAAAGTGCCGAAATGCCCGTGCTCGTCGGGACCGCTGCGGAAGGAATTGGGAATCGGCTTGTTCATCGAACCATCAGTTCTTCGGTTGCGCGCGCGGCGCGAATAAAGGCTCGGATCATGTCGGGGTCCTTGCGGCCGGGGGTGCCTTCCACGCCGGAAGAGACATCGACGCCGCCAGCCCGCGTTACGCGGAAAGCCTCCGCGACATTGCCCGCATGAAGACCGCCCGAGACCATGAACGGCAGTTTGAGGTCGAGATTTTCCAGCACATGCCAGTCGAACACCGCACCGAGACCGCCGGGGCGCGTGGCTTCTTTCGGCGCGCGTGCATCGAACAGGATGCGATCGGCTACTTCCGCGTAGCCGGGCAAGGCGGCAAGATCAGCGGCAGTCTCGACAGGCAACGCCTTCATTACCGGCAGTGCAAATTTCCGCTTGACGTCGCGCAGCCGTGCTGGGGTCTCGTGACCATGCAATTGCAAGAGATCGGGCTGCAGCGCCTCGACGATCCCGGCAAGTGTCGCATCGTCCGCATCGACCGTGAGCGCCACTTTGGCCGCACGGCGTTTGACGGCCTGGCCGAGATCACGCGCCACCTCAAGGCTGAGATGCCGCGGCGACGGCGGAAAGAACACAAAGCCCACCATGTCCGCGCCGGAATCCAGCGCGACGTCGAGCGTCTCGCGCGTGGACAGGCCGCAAACTTTGACGATCAAGGACATGGTTCAAAGACGATGGTTAAGGGAGCCGCAAGGCACCCTGATAAAGGCATTTGGCGCGGGTTCTACAAC
>NZ_JBAVCF010000438.1:0-1952 GCF_049586575.1 Bradyrhizobium sp. | reverse complement strand
GCGCACGGCGCCGGGACTTGCCTGATTTCCGGAGGTTTCACGCTGTTCACGCAAGCGATCGCGGCAAAGATCGGATTTCAGGAAAATCGCGGCAATGAGCTGATCGTGCGCGAGGGCAAATTGACCGGCGAGGTCAAGGAGCCCATTCTCGGCCGCGCCGCCAAGCTCGCGACCCTGATCCAGCTCCGCGAAGCCTTCGACCTCGACAATATAGACACCCTGGTCGCCGGCGACGGCGCCAACGATCTCGGCATGATCGGCGAAGCCGGCCTCGGGGTTGCCTTTCACGCCAAGCCCGCGGTCGCGGCCTCAGCCGCCGCCCGCATCGACTACGGCGACCTCACGGCATTGCTCTACGCGCAGGGCTTTAGGCGCGAGGAGTTTGTGGAGGGATAGGTTTCGTCCTGCCTTCGTCGTCGTGCGCGAAGGCGGGCGATACAGTATTCCAGAGACGATGATGCAAAGCCGAGAAGGCGCGGCATACTGGATACCCCGCCTATGCGGGGTATGACGGCCTTGTATGCGGATGCTACTGCACGCTCAGCGCAACAAAGCGCAATTCGCCGTCGGCGTTCGACACCAGCAGCAGCACGGATTTCTTGCCGTCCTTCTTCAACTGATCGACGCGCTTCTTGATGTCGGCTGCGTTTGCGACCGCTTCCTGGGCGACTTCGACAATGACGTCGCCGGCCGAAAGCCGCTTTTCGGCCGCATCCGAAGCGGCATCGACACTGGTGATGACGACGCCCTTGACGCTGTCCTTGATCTTGTAGCGGCCGCGCAGGTCCTTGCTCAAATTCGCGAGGTCCAGGCCGAGCGCCTTTTGCGTGACCGGCTTTTCCGGTTCCGGCGCCGACTTGGCGGCAGCCGGCTGCGGCTTGTCAGTGTCCTCCAACCGGCCGAGCGTGACGCGCTTGGTCTGCTCCTCGCCCTTGCGGATGATGACGACATCGACTTCCTTGCCGACGGCCGTATCGGCGACGACGCGCGACAGATCCTTCGGCTCCTTGACGTCCTTGCCGTCGAACTTGATGACGACGTCGCCCGGCTCGATGCCGGCGGGTTTCGCCGGCCCCTTGTCGTCAACACCCGCAATCAGCGCGCCGCGCGCAGGCTTGATGTTGAGGCTTTCGGCTATCTCGTCGGTGACTTGTTGAATGCGCACACCGAGCCAGCCGCGGCGCAATTCGCCGAACTGCCGGAGCTGATCGACCACGCCGGCCACGGTCTTGGACGGCACGGCAAAGCCGATGCCGATCGAGCCGCCGGTCGGCGAGATGATCAGCGTGTTGACGCCAATCACTTCACCGTCGAGGTTGAACAGCGGTCCGCCGGAGTTGCCGCGATTGATGGCCGCATCGGTCTGGATGTAGTTGTCATAGGGACCCGAGGCGATGTCGCGGTTACGCGCCGAGACGATACCTGCGGTGACGGTGCCGCCGAGGCTGAAGGGATTGCCGATCGCGATCACCCATTCGCCGAGACGCAGCTTGTCGGAATCGCCGAACTTCACCGCGGTCAGCGGATGAGGCGGCTTGAACTTCAGCACGGCGAGGTCGGTCTTCTTGTCAACGCCGACGATGTCGGCCTTGATCTTGGTGCCGTCATTCAGGATGACGTTGATCTCGTCGGCATCGGCAATGACGTGATTGTTGGTCACGACGATACCCGACGTGTCGACGATGAAGCCCGAGCCAAGCGAGTTGGTCTTGTGCGGTTGCATATCGCCGCCCCGCTGACCGCCGCCGCCACGCCGGTTCTTGAAGAAGTCGTCGAAGAAATCCTCGAATGGCGAGCCGGGCGGCAGTTGCGGCATCGCGCCCCGGCCCTCGCCTGGACCGCCCTTGGCCTCGACGGTTTGTGTGGTGGAAATGTTGACCACCGCATCGATCACTTTCTCGGCAACGTCGGCGATACCGTCGGGTCCGCGCGCCAGCGCGGGAAGCGCCGAC
>NZ_JBAVCF010000437.1:0-2214 GCF_049586575.1 Bradyrhizobium sp. | reverse complement strand
TCCGCGAGAACTACGATTCGGACGGCGTACCCTCGTTCAACTACGACCGCGCCCAGACCGTGGCTTCGATCGAGCGCATCAAGAAAATCGCCGCGAACCTGAAAGCGACGCTCATCATTCAGCACGACGCGCGTGACGTCGAGAAATTGCCGGCATTCCCCGCGTTCGCCAAATAGCTGGCGGGTCAAGGAATAACGGCGCGCAGCAAGTGGGGCGCCAGACGATATCGACTGAAGGCGGCGCCTGTGCTTTCTCCCTCCCCCGCAAGGGGGAGGGTTGGGTTGGGGAGGGGTCATCGCGTCGAGATCCCCTCCGCTTTGTTCTTCCGAGCGGAGCGACTCCCCTTTTCAAGAGGAGGTGAAAGTGCTTGTCGGGGTCTGCTTATCCAACGCCGGCGAAAATCGCCGGTGTTTCATTTCGCCTGCTTGGCTGGACCTAGCTCGGCCAACGCCTTGTCCTCGGAATGCATCGCAAGGATGTCGAGGCCGGCGCGCTAGCCGAGCGGCTTCAGAATCTTCACCAGTTCAGCGTGGACGAACTCGTTGCCGCAGATCACGCTGCGGGTGACGAGCGGATCGTCGTCGCCGGCGATACCAGAGACGATGCCGCCGGCTTCGCGCACCACGATTTGCCCGGCCGCCATGTCCCACGGCTGAAGGTTGCGCTCCCAGTAGCCGTCGAGCCGTCCAGCCGCCACAAAGGCCATGTCGAGGGACGCTGCACCAAAGCGGCGCAGGCCCGCCACGCGGTTCTGGATTTCGGCCATCTCGACGCGCGAAAGTTCGTGATCGCCGCGTCCGATATGCGGCAATCCGCAGGCGATCACACATTCGTTGAGCTTGCGGCGGCCCGCGACGCGCAGCCGCTGATCGTTGAGAAAGGCGCCCTTGCCGCGCTCGGCGGTATAAAGCTCGTCATTGGCCGGATTGTAGATCACGCCCGCGATCACCGTGCCTTCGCGCTGGAGCGCAATCGAGATCGCAAACTGCGGAATGCCGTGCAGAAAATTCGTCGTGCCGTCGAGCGGATCGACAATCCATGTGTGGGTCTTGTCGTCACCCTCGCGCGCGCCACCTTCCTCGCCGATGAAGCCGTAGCCGGGTCGGGCCTTGGAAAGATCCGAATACAGCATCTCCTCGGCGCGGCGGTCGGCCAGGCTGACGAAGTTAGCCGGTCCCTTCAGCGACACCTGGAGATTTTCGATTTCGCCGAGGTCGCGATTGAGGCTGCGGCCGGCGCGGCGCGCCGCCTTGACCATGACATTGAGAAGGGCTGATTGCAGCATTGATCCCGGCGATTTGCTTTGACGAAACGGTGCGCTCCCCTCTCCCTTTGGGGAGAGGGTTACGGTGTTAGTGAGGTTCGAGACCCCTCACATGGCGCTGCGCGCCGACCCCTCCCCACAGGGACGAGGTGAAGATAGATGTGGGTGCCCTGTGGCGAGGGTGCCGTCAAGGTTATTTGGTGCCGAACCACTTGTGCACTTCGGCGTCCGCCTTGGCTTTATCCTCCGCGCTCATCGTGGAGAGGGCCTGATCAAGCTCCGGATCGCCCTTGCCGGCTGTTTTCGCGATGGTGTGCCACTTCAGCGCCTCGACCCTGTCGACCGGCACCCCCCGGCCGCTGGCCAGCACCCGGGCGAGGCGGTTCTGGGCGATCGGATTGTTCTGCCTGGCGGCCCTGCGCAGTAAAGTGATCGCCGCTGCCTCGTTCTTTGCGGTGCCGGTGCCGTTGAACAGCGCAATCGCGTATTCGACCTCGGCATCGATATTGCCGGCCATTGAAGCCGCCTGAAGCAGCCGCGCCGCCTTTTCGGCGTCCTTGGGCACGCCGGTGCCCTCCTTGTAGAAGGTCGCAAGCGCATACTGGGCTTCCGGATTGCCGGCGTCGGCCGCCACGCGGAACAATTCCGCCGCTCGCCTGACGTCCTGCGGCAGCGTCTCGCCGCCGAGATACATCAACCCGAGATTATAGGTGGCCTTGGGATTGCCGAGCTTGGCCGACGACGCCAGCAGTTTCGCCGCTTCCTCGCGGTTGACCGGGCCGCCGCGGCCGGCCAGCCGCAACATCGCCAGTTCGAACATCGCTTCGCGGTCGCCGGCATCCGCCGCGCGCTTGTACCAGGCGGCGGCCTTGGCGTCGTCGCGCGGGACGCCGAATGCATTGGCGTAGAGCTCGCCGAGCATGGTCATTGCCTTGGGGTCGCCCTTCTCC
>NZ_JBAVCF010000436.1:0-3936 GCF_049586575.1 Bradyrhizobium sp. | reverse complement strand
TTTTTCAGATTGCTCGGCGATCCTTCGCGAGGGCGCAAGGTCGATTTCGGCCCCGCAGATCGCCCACGCTGGAGGCTCGCCGCCTTCGCCTCTTTGTCTCGGATATGCCCAATTCGGGTGGATACGTCCTGCCAAAACCGGGGATCGCCTGCGCACGGTCGCTGACGTCACTTGACCTTGACCCGTCCATTTGCTTCGACTAAATGTGCTACACGTCCTACAACGGTGCAAAATGAAAACTGTCAGTGCGCGGCAAGCTAATCATGAATTTTCCGACCTGCTTTCGCGGGTCGAGCGGGGCGAGGAAATTCTGATCACCAAACGAAGCAAGCCCGTCGCCATTCTAGTTCCCTATCATCCTCCGCGCATGACACCGGAGCGCAAAAAGGCCATTCGACATGCACTCGACGTGATGACCAAAGGTTTGTCCTGGGGGAGCGTGCTGCCAGGGTTCCAGCGCGACGAGATGCACGAGCGCTGATGGTCGGGTTCGATACGAACGTTCTCGTCTATGCGACGGCGCCGATTGTGGATGTCAAGGTCGTTCGGGCACGCGACCTCATGGCGCGCGGGATGGCAGCCGCCTCAACGGTGCTGTTGCTGCAGACCCTTGCCGAGTTCAGCAACGTGGCCATCCGTAAGGCCGGGATTCAGGTCGCCGAGGTTCGCGAGATCCTTGACGCCTGGCTTGCGGTCTTGCCTGTTCAGGCAGCCGATCAAAGCGATCTTCTCGAGGCCCTCGGTGCGGTAGGCACCCATCGCTTGGCGTTCTGGGATGCAATGTTATGGGCGTCCGCGAAGCGTGCCGGCATACGCTACCTGCTCAGCGAAGATTTCCAAGACGGATTCGTGCTGCACGGGGTTACATTCATCAATCCATTTCACCGACGAAATGATAAACTGATCGATGAAATCCTTCCGCCTCCCTAAGCGGCCTGCCTCTCTTCGGTTGCTCCACGCACCATTCGGCGAACAAACGCAGCGATTGATGCCAAGGAGTTGAGATCTCCGTTCCGACGGCGAAGCACGATTCCCTCAGGGAACAGGGCAAATTTGGCTTCGTTGTGTAATTCGTCGCCCGCCAAGGCGTTAAAGAGGTGCATTCGAAAACGTCGGCCGGCTCGCCAGCGGCGTCAACGTCGCACGACGGGTTAAGCGCGACTGAAAGACCGTCAACCCTTTTTCTGCTGCCGCTTGCGGAGACGCACACCCGGCCCGCCGCTATTTCGTCGATGAAGTCGACGCCGGCTACTTCGTAGGCGCGTCGGACCACTTCAAGTGTCGATTGGCTCGGCTTGCTTGTTCCCGCTTCGAGTTGATGCACGGTCACAACGCCTACTCGTCATCATCTGCCTTCGGCGCCCAACAGCGGCCTGGCGGCGACGACTTCGGCGATCCGCACCGGATTGCCAGGACAAGAATTGTGATCGCGGCCAGCGGCTTAGCGAATATTTGGCATCCGCGCGGTCGCTATCATTGCTGCTTATTTGACGCTTTGACTTTCCCCGCTGCGTGAATGCCCGGCGGATCGGATGATATGCACAAGGTTCCCGGCAGCAGGAGAGTGGCGAGTGCGGCCCGATATTGCCCCCCGTGGTTTCAAATCCACGGAATCACATGCCATTCTCTCGCGCAGAGTTTCCGCGGCCTGTTAGTTTGCACCTGGCGGCGGCCATGCAAGGGGAACCTTGGCGCGCTGAGCGCCGGAGGGAAAACGCGCGCGTGCTAATGGCTCAGCCCGCGTGAATATCAGTCGTGATCGAAAGGCCGGCGGGCTTTCAACGATGACGATGCCACGAAGCGCGATACTGGCCGGGAGAAAAACAGGCTGTTGGAGAGCGAAATGAAAGGACCGCTTGGTCCAGTCTGGCACCTTTAGTCCCCAGCGTTGCGCCAGATGCTCACCGGCGGCGCCGATCCACGCATCGATCACGGGGTCGTCGACGCAAGACGCGACTGCGTCGAGGCGTTTCTGCTGAGCGATCTTATCTGGGTGATCCAAATAAAACTCATCGACGAATTCATCGAGCGCCATCGCAAAGTCGGATGAATTCTGCCGGGCAATTTCGGCGACATCAGCGAGGGTCTGCGGACGCCGCAGCTCGTGGTCAGTCACGCGAGCCTCGCCTGAATTGCTTCGATCAGTTCCGACAAACGAAGTCGAGCCGTAACGGACAATGCTTCATCCCCGAAAAATCTTTGAAAAACGTTGAGCATTTGATCGACCGAGGCTATTCCGCATTCAGCACCAATTCGGGCTGCGTCCTGGAAATCGCGATCGTCGGCCGTGACGCGCTCCAAAGCTTTTAGTTTCATTGCCAGAAGGTATTCCGGCTTGGCGGCAGTAACCCTGAGCCCAAATCGCTCCGGCGAAGGATAGAGCCCCACTGCGATGCGGTCCGCGTCGGTTTCGCCACGCCTTGTATAGGCCGCCACGTTTTCATTTAGCCACGAACGAGGCAGGTTAAGTTGCTTAGCGGCTTCATGCACTGCATCGATGATAATACCATGATTGCGCTCGCTGGTCACTCTCGCGTCAACATCGATAGAGGTCTTTCGCCAATCAAACTGAAACAGGATTGCGCTACCCCCATAGATAGCAATTTCGCCGAGCGTCTTTCGATCGAGCAGATACTGGCCCATGATGCGAAAGGCCTCCTCAATCTTGGCGCGGTCGAGCTGTAGGCGTTCCGTCATTACTGTTCGGCTTCCATGCTAGCCAAGCTTGCCTTGCTCCAAGCGTCATTGAGCGTATGAAACTCGACGCCGTCTGTCTCGAGTGCCCGCTTTTGCAGCATTTCTGCAAGCATACCACATGCATTTTTTTATTTATGGTTTCGCGGCTTCGATCAGCGAAATCGTTCTGCCGCCAAGCGCGTATTTTCGGCCCTGTTGCAGCTTTCGCAGAAAGCGCTCATCCGCTGTCACAAACTGACATTTTTTCTCAACCGCCAGGGCAAGGTACAAACAATCATAAGCAGGATGGTCGATCTCGATCGAGAATCGTGTCGCGGTTTCGAATAAAGACCGCGTCGGCAGCAGTTCGATTTCGGCGCCCTGTAGCAGACGGGCGGCGAGAAGCGCTTCTTCCTTCAAAAGCTCGCCCCTATGGACTTTTTTCCAAAGGATGTTCGCACATTCGGCTATGAGCAAGTCGGGCGCGATCAGCTTGGCCTTTTGACGGAGTGCCAGCGCCTCTGGTGTACCGTCCTCTTCAACCACCCATTTGACGGCGACGCTGGCATCGATGACGAGCGTGTTCACCGCTCTTTGCGTCCCTCACGAAGGAGAAGTTCTGAGGGCGTCTGTTTTCGCCGCCCTGTCAGCTTCCGCAGCTCGGCGGCTAACGTGTCGAAAGAGGGCTCAACATCGCCGGCGAGGGCCTGGCGAAGGATTTCCCGATGCTCGGCTTCGGTCGAGCGGCCATGCCGCGCCGCTCGACGCTTCAATCGAGCGATCAGATCGTCCTCCAAATTACGGACATGCAGGTTCCCGGTCATCCGGCGGCTCCATGGGGCCATTGATATCAGTGATCTCATATGGCGCCAAGTGGGTCAATATATCTGCGACAGCCCGGCGCTCGATGTGCTCGGCGCGGCGCCCGCAGGATCGGCGGCGATACCGGCGACAGCCCAGTCGGTTCCAACCTGCCCCATTGCAGCGGCCCCGGTGAGCTGGTTGTCCGTATATTGTAAACCTCGAATGCTCCGGTGTTGCTATCGCGCATTAGCATGTCGCCCGCGCTGGCGCCGGCGATCGGGCCGAACCCGACCACCTGCCATTCCGGCCCCACCTGCCCCATCGACGCCGCGGAGGCGAGCTGGTTGTTGCTGATGTCATAAATCTCGAATTGCCCGGTATTGCTGTTGCGCATCAGCAGGTCGGTCTCGTTGGCATTGCCGGAAAAATCGCCGAAACCGGCAACCTGCCACTCCA
>NZ_JBAVCF010000435.1:0-2031 GCF_049586575.1 Bradyrhizobium sp. | reverse complement strand
CAGATCACGACAATTGAAACCTTCTTTTAACAAGTTGCGGCCGAAACTCGCTTCGACGCTGGAAAAAGGCGTCCAGCGCGTCAGAAGACGTCGGAAAAAAAGACAGGATTCGTCATGGCGATGATCGATTCGGCATCCCTCCCCTCCCCGGCAAACCGCCGCGACGGACGCACCAATCCCTTCGCCGGAATCCGAGCCTTCTTCAGCGATTTCCTCGCCAGGGCGTTCGACCCCTACCGCCCGGAACTGCACTATATGCGCGGACCGGGCCCCGCCTGCCGCGCCAAGCAGGCAGCCGCCCGCCAGACTGTCCACTGACCTGCCCGGCCGTGTCGTCGAGGCGCGCGTTTTGAGGCACCTCCCACCCGCAATTTTGATGGTTGCGGCGCTTGCCTGAAAAAGCGCCGCGCGCGACCATGGGGGTCCCATTTTCCCCAGGACGCGCGCTATGGAAGCGCCGTCACCATCGCCATGAACGGATCTTCCCATGACGCGGCTGCGCTGTGCAATTCTCGACGACTATCTCAATCTCTCGCTCAAGGTCGCGGACTGGTCCAAGGTCGAGGATCGCGTCGAGGTCACCGTCTTCAACCAGCCCTTTGCCTCGCCGGACGCCGCGGCCAGCGCGCTGAAGGATTTCGAGATCATCTGCGCGATGCGCGAGCGCACCCCGTTTCCACGCGCGATGTTCGAGCGCCTGCCCAATTTGAAGCTCCTCATTACATCGGGCATGCGCAATAATTCGATCGACATGGCGGCTGCGAAGGAGCGCGGGATCGTGGTGTGCGGCACGCAATGGCCGCGCGATCCCACCGCGCCGCTCGCCATGGGCTTGATCCTGGAATTGACCCGCAATATCGGCCGCGAAAGCGCCCGCATGCATGCCGGCGAATATTTACAGAAGCATGTCGGCATCGAGATCGAGGGCAAGACACTCGGCATCGTCGGGCTCGGCAAGCTCGGCGCCAAGGTTGCCGGACTTGCCAAGGCGTTCGGCATGAACGTCATCGCCTGGAGCCCGAACCTGACGGCGGAGCGCTGCAAGGAAGTCGGCGTTACCTACGCCACCAAGGAAGAGCTTTTCTCGACCGCCGACATCATCACCATCCACGTCGTGCTCAGCGACCGCTCGCGCGGCCTGGTCGGCGCTGCTGATCTCGCCCGTATGAAGCCGACAAGCTTCATCGTCAACACCGCGCGCGGGCCGATCATCGACGAGATGGCGCTGTTGGAAACGCTGAAGGCGCGCAAGATCGCGGGCGCAGCCGTCGACGTGTTTTCGGTCGAGCCGCTCCCGGTCGATCATCCCTTCCGCAAGCTCGACAACCTCGTGCTGACGCCACATCTCGGCTACGTCACGCAGGAGACCTTCATCGCCCACTACAACCAGATGGTCGAGGGCATCGACGGCTGGTTCAAGGGCGAGCCGGTACGGCGATTGGCGTGAGGCGAGAGGGCGTCATCGTTCTTCGCAACCGCGCATTTTCGGCAAGCTCGCTCGCGTTCGTTCGTCACGATCACGCCGTTTTCGGCGTCAATTTCCTGACGGCGAGCGAGATCGTCTGTTTTCCGGACTGAAACGTGACTTTCCCGGTCGATCCGTCGTTGGATGAGAACTGTATCTTGCCGAGCAGCTCCGCATTCTTGACGACGTCGCCGACACCCTGACCGCTGTGGCCGTCGAAATTGTATTTGACCTGCGCGTCTCGCCCGTTGATCGAGGCAATCTGAAACGACGCGCTGTGTCCGGCCGTCGCGCCGGTCCAACTGCCCTGTAACGGGTTGGTATCGGCCGTCGAAGCGGCGGTCTTGCCGAGCACCGCGGTCTGTTTCCCGGTCTCGGCAAGCTGCCCCTTTGGCTGATACGAAAACTCGAACGCCGCCTATTGCCGAAACTGATGGAGTCCTTGTCGACGGTGGCTTGGCCCCGTTCGGTGCGCCCGTCCCAATGAACATACAGAAACAAACGGAAACAACGAGCAATCATTATGAAGAAATCGTAAACGGTGTGTTACCGGCACACCCTCGCGC
>NZ_JBAVCF010000434.1:0-7297 GCF_049586575.1 Bradyrhizobium sp. | reverse complement strand
CGCTATATACACAGGCGCGCGCCTCACCGCCAGTATGATGGAGCTGTCGCCAATCTGCACCTCTCTTCAAGCTCTAGCCGCAGGCTCCAGGACAACCCCTTGCGGTAAAAGCCTAATTCGCATTTGCCGAAGACCTCGCGAGGGGATGAGGGAAATCGCGGTGCGTGAGGCTGGGCTCGACGACGTTTTCATCGACGATATCACCTTTCCCGCAGTTGACGGATACGCGCTCGGTGCGACGCTGTTCCTGCCGCTCGGCGCCAAGCAGCACGCCCACCGATGCGGGCACGACGACCCATCGGCCATCTCGGCTTCTTCCGGCCCGAACATCGCGACACGCTCTGGCGCGGCGCCGCCGAGTGGCTGGAGGCGGAGGGATAGCCGTCACTGTGCGGTGCGTGCTGCCGTATTCAGATCTCAAACAGCCTGGGTTCGTTTCCGGGCCTCATGGACCAAGCTGGCGCTCTATCTCTTCTTCTCGAGCAATGCGGCATGAAAACCAAGGTGCGGCGCTCTAAGCTCACACTTCGATCGACCTGATCTCACCGTCTTGCCGATCGAACCTCTTAAACCCGACCTCTCCCAACCACCGCCTGCCGCTCAATCTCCGAATTGAGCTCGGCGCCGACCAGGACGATGATGGCCGACAGCCACATCCACGTCATGAGGCCGATGGCGGCGCCGAGCGAGCCGTAGGTCGCGGTGTAGTTGGCGAAGTTCGAGAGGTACCACGACAACAGCACTGATCCGATCAGCCACAGCACGATGGCGAGAACGGCGCCGGTGACCAGCCAGCGCCACTTTGGCCTCGCGCGGCTTGGCCCGTAACCATACAGCGCCAGAAGCGCCGCCAGCAACACCAGGCCCAACATCGGCCAGCGGCCGAGTTGAACAAGTTGCCTGGCACCCTGGTCGAGGCCCAACCGTTCGAGCGCAAGCGGCACGCCGATCACGGCGCCGACCATGACGAGAATGGCAGCTAACCCTGCAACGGTGAAAGCAAGGGAAACCAGATTGAGGCGTATGAGCCCTCGCTTTTCCTCCGCCTCATACGCCACGTTCAGGGCGTCGAGAACGGCCTTGACGCCGGCATTCGCGCTCCAGATGGCAAGCCCCAGCCCAAGGCCAAAAGCCAGGCTGAGCGAGGAGTTCGCCTTCGCCACCACGCGGGTGATTTCGTCCTGAACGATCGCGAAGGAGTCGCCCGGCAGCATCAAAGCCAGGCTTTGAAGATTCCCGGAAATCGTCGACGGATCGGCAAACAGCCCGTAACTCGAAACCAGCGCCGTAATCGCCGGAAAGATCGCGAGCAGTCCGTAGAACACCACGCCCGCGGCGGTAGCCAGGATGCGGTCGCGGTTAATTCGCGCGTAGGTGCCGAGCAGGATTTCCTTGCCTCGCGACGCGATGACGGGAAAAGGATTTCCGGCGCCCATCCCGGGCGAAGGCGCCGCGGCTCGATCGATGGCACTGATACCGGCATCTCTTCCGAGATGCCGTTGAATGGCCAGCGTCGCGAGAACCGTGCTGGCAACGAGAGCGAGATGGCTTGCAAACGGATGGGGCCGTCTCGTCACCGCCGCACCTTGCGTCCTGATGTGGACCCGAGACGCGTGGCCACGATCCAGCCGGCGGCCAGGATGGCCGCGGCTCCCAGCAGGATTTGGGTGGTGGGATCGGGCTTTGCGGCGTCGTTCTCGCGCAATGCGGTAACGGCGCGCGCAATAGTCGATCCCGCCAGCATTTGCCTGGCGGCGCGGAATTGGCGGCGCGGTCTCGGCAGCGGCGGCGCGCGGCGTCGCATCGTGAGCCAGCCCGCGAGAAGCAGGATGACGCCGAGCGCGAGCAAGCCGCCGCCAATCGCGGCAAAAGCCGCATTCGCGCCGTAGCGAAGCTCGATGAAGTGAAAGAGCGCCGTCGCGCCCACGGCGATGGCAGCAAATACCGCCAAAATACCGCCGGCCAGCAACGCGACAGCGACGCCGTATCGCGCCGCCAACCTTGCAACCCATCCGCGCAGATCCCCGGCATAGGATCGCCATAGCGCGGAGAGCCCGCGCGGTTCGCCTTTGAGAGCAACGTTCATGGTCGCATCCGATCTTGTTCTTCAACAAGCCGGAAGCATGTTCATCGTTCCAAGACTGATTGGTTTCAAAGACCGATTGCTTGCGCCCGGCGCATCCGCGGGCCGACGGCTCAAGCGTCAGGTCAGGCGTCTTCCATCATCAAAAGGACGCCCGTCAACGCCGCGCCAATTCCAAACATCAATACGACGGTGCCCACGAACGTCGCCATCGTCATCTTCGGATTGGTGCCGAGGTTGAAGAAAGGGGTCCAGGTCAGGATCAGCGCGAAGACAAGCCCGAGAGCGACGCCCATGGCCGCATGGCTGGCGACGGCAAGCACGATGCATGGCTCCAGAATATTTGGTCGCTTGTTATTTGACCGTTTCCTCGCGCGCATCCCACACACTCCTGAGATTGCGAGAACGCCTGAAATTGCAGCCTGGTTCCTGGAGCCGCGACTTAAAGTGCCGGCCTTTTTTGCGGAAACGCTCGATGCGTTGAAAACGCGATTGTTCGCACAAGGGCTGCAGCAGATGCGGGAGGGCAGGAGTTCCCCCTTGTTGTAAAACTTTACCCGCCATTGTGTGAATTGGGACACATCTTCCAACAGGCGAATCGGGCTAGCGTTCTCACGCCGTCCTTTTACACGGCGTTTCTCCCTAGACTCGGCGCCCGTCGCGAATGACGGGCGTCTTTTGCGAGGCCCCCGCGCGGCCCGGCACGCTTCTCTGCTCCCGAAACCGAAGCTTTGCGCACTTGCACTTTTCCTGCGCTTCGGTTGTCGGCAGATATCCCCATAAATCACCGGGCTGGTGGAGTGGATTGACATTCGCTACCTGCGTGGCCGCAAAATCGGAACGCGAATGTCAAATCCTGAACTCCACTGGAAACATATATTTGCTAGTGGTCCCTGATTCCAACATTCGCAAATGTGCCTGCTGCGAAGGGATGCGAATGCTGGAATCGGACCACCAGGTGGCGCGCTTACCCCACCCGTCTAAAGGGGTGGGGTATCTTTAGCGTGCGAGAGAACAACCATCAGCCAAGCCGGTTGTGTGGCTCGCCTTCGCGATGATCGCGGAAGCTGCTACTCAGGACATCAGCTTCCGGAGGGATTGAACGTCGTGTCTTCGCCGCCGGGCCTCGACGCGTCCAAACGATCCAGCGCGCGCGGGGCGACAACGATCGGCCCGCTCACCTGATTGTAGGCTCCGCGAAGGTTCGACAGGTCACGGCCGAAATAGGCCTTGCCGCGGTGGTGCTCGGTCGCCGCCGCCAATTGAACCGCCAATCCCGAGATCAGCAGCGCGCCGAAGATGGTAAGAGCTGTCTTCCGCATGGTCGTCTCCATTTGTTGGACGTCTGGGGCAAGCGCCCCTCGCTCTGTGGGTGTTGCGTCTTGATGCGACGTGACCGCCTCATCAATTGCGTCCAGCATGGACCGCACGCCCGGAAGCGCGTGTGGTTCGGCTCACATTTCACGGAGACTTGAGGACTGCCGGCAGCGATGCGCACGGCCGCGCGGCGAGCACGACTTCAGGAATTCAAGCCGAACTGCCCAGGCAAGGCTTACTCGATCGCCGTCGGAGACACAGCCGTCATCCTCACGCCGCGCGGAATCTTGCGCGTCGCGGAGGCGGTCAACGCCCGCAACGTGATGGTGGATGCCGATTTCAGCGCGGCGCAAGCGGCCGACGTGTTCCTTCGCTTGATGAGGGCGCGTGCCGTCCAGCGAACGCGCTTCCTCGCGATCGAACCGCTCGACTTCAAAACGCTCATGCAGGTTGTCCCATGATCCGGCCTTGTCAGCGTGCACCACAGTCCCCGCGGCAATACGGCTGCGAATGAAGGCGGAAGCTTGACCCTCGGCAATGGAACACGACTGGAACCCAGGTTCCCGCGCGCGCAGACACGCTTGCGCTTGCGGTTCCCCTGACGAGCGAAACGACGTCTATTCCGCCGCCGCGCGCACATGCCGCGCGGTCGGGGTACGCATGGTCACGAGTTCTTCCGCCGCGGTCGGATGCAGCGCCATGGTCGCATCGAAGTCAGCCTTGGTGGCTTTCATCTTGACCGCGATGCCGAGCACCTGGACCATTTCGGCAGCACCATCGCCCACGATGTGACAGCCGACCACGCGATCGGTCGTGGCGTCGACGACGAGCTTCATCAGCATGCGCGTGTCGCGGCCCGACATCGTCGCCTTCATCGGCCGGAAGGTGGTTTTGAAGATATCGACATGGCTGAACCGCTCGCACGCTTCGTCTTCCGTCAGTCCGACGGTGCCGACTTCAGGCTGGCAGAACACGGCGGTCGGGATATCGGCGTGGTCGACCCTCACCTGCCGCTTTCCAAACACGGTGTCGGCAAAGGCGTGGCCTTCACGTATGGCGACCGGCGTCAGGTTGATGCGGTGGGTGACGTCGCCGATCGCATAGATGTTGTCCACTGACGTCTTCGAAAAGCCGTCGACCGCGATGCCGCCGTTCTCCGGGTTGATGGCGACGCCGGCCTTCTCAAGCCCGAGCCCCCTGACGTTCGGGTGCCGGCCGATCGCAAACATGACCTGATCTGACGCAATGCTCGAGCCGTTCGACAAATGCGACGTGAAGTCATGCGCGTGCTTGTCGACCCGCGTCACGGTGCAGCCGGTCAGGACGGTGATGCCGGCCTTCTCCATTTCGCTGCGGACATGGGTGCGGACATCCTCATCGAACCCGCGCAGCACGTTCTCGCCGCGGTAGACGACCGTCACGTCCGACCCGAAACCTGCGAAGATGCAGGCGAATTCAAGCGCGATGTAACCGCCGCCCTGAATCAGGATGCGCCGCGGCAGAGACGGCAAATGGAAAACCTCGTTGGAGGAAATCACATGTTCAATGCCGGGGATGGCGGCGCCGTGGTTCGGCGCGCCGCCGGTCGCGATCAGCACATACTTCGCGCGCACGGCTTCGCCGGTCGAAAGCCGGACCGTATGCGCATCCTCGAGCACGGCGCGGGTCTTGACGACGCGCGCGCCGGATTTTTCCAGGTTGGTGGTGTAGGCCGCCTCGAGCCGGGCGATTTCCTTGTCCTTGTTGGCAATTAAAGTGGACCAGTCGAACGTCGGCTCTCGCACGGTCCAGCCGAAGCCGGCCGCATCCTCGAACTCCTGATGGAAATGCGAGGCATAGACCAGGAGCTTTTTCGGCACGCAGCCGCGGATCACGCAGGTGCCGCCCATCCGGTATTCCTCGGCGATCGTCACCCGCGCGCCATGACCGGCGGCGATGCGCGCGGCGCGAACGCCGCCCGACCCTCCTCCGATGACAAACAGATCGGTATCGAATTCGGCCATGTGGCTCCCGGCGGATCAGCGTTGGGTCAGCAAAGGATATAGGCGAGCAATCACCACGAAAAAGGTGCGCTCTTTCTTATCCCTCCGCTAAGGGGAGGGATAAGAAAGTGTACGGGAGAGGAGAAGAGAGTGCCTTAACCGAGCGGCTTGCCGCGCTTCTTCATCTCGTTGCGGAAATCAGTCACGACCGCTTCGGAAAAGGCCTGCGCCCACTGGTTCATGTAGACCATGCTGGCCTGGATGGACTTCGGCTCCTGCGCCAGCACCTTCTGGCCGAGCGGCGACTTGTAGAACGTCGTGAGGTCCTTCAATTCCTGCTCGGTGAAGTCGTTGGCGTAGATCTTCGCCATCTGCTCGCCGATCTCCTTCTCGCGGCCGGCCTTCGACTGGGCTTCCGCGAGCGCGATCTCGTTGAGGTCTTTCTGATAGCTGAGGTTGCTCGCCAGGATCTGATCCTTGACGCGCTGAATGATATTGGGGACGGCCGTCGCATAAACCTGGTTGACGTTCTTGACCGTCAGCAGATCCTTCGCCGCCTGGAGCGCCGAGGGCGATACCGGCTTGAGCGGCGCCGCCGCGGGCTGCTGCGCGCCGGCCGGCAGGGGCGAAAACGCCAGACCCAGCGCAAGGCTGGCGGCAAGCAAGATTCCCGATGAACGCTTCATTTTTGATTTCTCCTCAACCACGGCGTTATCGCCGTTCCACAACACGAATTCCCTGAGAGCCGGCCAGCATCGCGGTGCTGGCCAGGCCGATGAATAACCCATGCTCGACAACACCCGGAATGGAGCCAAGCGATTGCGCAAGACGCGGCGCGTCCGATATGCGCCCAAGATGCGCATCCATGATCCAGTGGCCGCCATCGGTGACAAAAACGTGACCGTCACGCCCTTTTCGGACCGCTAACTGACCGGAAACGCCGCAATCGGCGAACACTTTTTCGATTGCCCGCCGCGTCGCGGCCAGCCCGAACGGAATCACCTCGATCGGCAACGGGAAGCGGCCGAGGGTCTCGACCCATTTGGTCTCGTCCGCAATCACGATCATGCGGTCGGAAGCGGCCGCCACGATCTTCTCCCGCAACAAAGCGCCGCCGCCGCCCTTGATGAGGTTGAGCGAGGGGTCCACCTCGTCGGCGCCGTCAACGGTCAAATCGAGCCGGTCGATCTCGTCCAGCGTGGTGAGGCGAATGCCGCAGCGGATGGCGTCGTCGCGCGTGGCCTCGGAGGTGGGCACGGCGATCACGTCCAGCCCGCCCTGCACCCGCGCGCCCAAGAGTTCGACGAAATGCTTGGCGGTCGAGCCGGTCCCGAGACCGAGCTTCATGCCGCTTTGCACGAATTCAACCGCACGCGCCGCTGCCTGGCGTTTCAGTTCATCCAAGTTCACGCGCAAACCCGTTTCAATGTCCGGTAGCGAATGTCAAATCCACTCCGCTAGCCGCGCCTATCTAGTGGAGTGGATTTGACATTCGCTCCCCAGTCAACCTCGAGTTCGCAAAGCGAATGTCAAATCCGAAACTCCACTAGAAACAAATATTTGCTAGTGGTCCTTTTGATTCCAACATTCGCAAAGGTGCCCGCTGAAAAGGGATGCGAATGTTAGAATCGGACCACTAGCGTCGTTTTGCAGGCAAGAACAGCGCTATAACGGGTCGCAATCGGAGACTTTAGGCCCTGTCCATCGCCGCCATGATGGCCGCAAACCGCACTTCCAGCTCGGCACGCATCTCCGGGTGCGTGAACACATAGAATTCGTCGGTGCGGATCGCGGCAACGACCCGTGCTGCGACCATGGACGGGTCGAGCCCGGACCGCAGGCGTTTGGCCTCGCGCAGGCTCTTTACGGCGGCCTCCAGCGCCTCCGTCTCGATATCGGCCAGCATGACGTTCAT
>NZ_JBAVCF010000433.1:0-3687 GCF_049586575.1 Bradyrhizobium sp. | reverse complement strand
TGTCCGATCACCTGGAGATCGACGGTGAGCACGAGCGCGCTGCACTTGGCGGCGATGGCGCGTTCGATCAGCGCCTTGATGAAGCCGCGGTCCTTCATGACGTACAACTGAAACCAGAACGGCTTCTCGACGTTGGCGGCGACGTCCTCGATCGAACAGATCGACATCGTGCTGAGTGTGTAGGGAATGCCGGCGGCCTGCGCGGCGCGGCAGGCATGAATTTCACCGTCACCGTACTGCATGCCGGTCAGCCCGACCGGCGCGAGGATCAGCGGCAATGCCGCAGGCTCGCCCAGAATGGTCGTCGACGTATCGCGCTTGGACACATCGACGAGAATGCGCTGGCGCAACTTGATCGCTTGCAGATCCTCGCGATTGGCGCGCAGCGTTTCCTCGGCATAGGAACCGCGGTCGCAATAATCGAAAAATGCCTTGGGCACCTTTCGCATGTGGCGCTGCCGTAGATCCTCGATGCAGGTAATCTGTTTCATGGACGTTTTCCGGCCCTGTCTTGTAAATACAGCTTTGGCTGTCATCTACCACGGGAGGGGCCAGCGCAACATCGGCTCAGGATAAAGCAGAGGACTTTCCCATGACCGGACCGCACACGAGGTCGTCCCACGTCAAAAAACCCGGGAAGAAGCAGCGCGACGAGGGGCTCGAAGAGGCGCTGGAGGAGGGGTTGGAAGAGACTTTTCCGGGCTCCGATCCGGTCAGTGTCACCCAGCCGGCCCCGTCAAAAGAGGACGGCCGGGTAAAACGCAAGGGTTGAAGTTCCCGAGTTGCACCGGGCGATCAAGAAAATGATATTTATATTCAATGATTTAGGTTCGATCGCGAGCGTTCTGCCGGAAATGATTCATCATATTTTTTGAAGTCATTTTAGCGACGAAGGCATTATAACCGGGCCGACGTTAGTATGGGGCTGACGGCTCGACTTCTCGGCAGTGGCCTTTGAGAGGTGCGGGCGGTGCGGGGGGTCTATGAGTCGCAAATATTTCGGGACAGATGGGATTCGGGGTCTCGCCAACGGCCTGATCACGCCGGAACTCGCGCTCAAAGTGGGGCAGGCGGCCGGTCTGGTGTTTCAGCGCGGTGAGCATCGTCATCGCGTCGTCATCGGCAAGGACACCCGTCTTTCCGGCTACATGATCGAATACGCCATGGTGGCGGGCTTCACCTCGGTCGGCATGGACGTGCTGCTGCTCGGCCCGATGCCGACGCCGGCGGTTGCGATGCTGACCAAATCGATGCGCGCCGATCTCGGCGTGATGATTTCGGCCTCCCACAATCTGTTCGAAGACAACGGCATCAAGCTGTTCGGCCCGCAAGGCTTCAAGCTGTCCGATGACGTCGAGAAGCAGATCGAGCAGTTGCTCGACGAGTCGCTCGACCGCCGGCTGGCGCAGAGCGCAAGCCTCGGCCGCGCGCGCCGCATCGACGGCGTCCACGACCGTTACATCGAATTCGCCAAACGCACGCTGCCGCGCGAACTCAGCCTCGACGGCCTGCGCGTCGTGGTCGATTGCGCCAACGGCGCCGCCTACAAGGTGGTGCCGGAAGCGCTGTGGGAATTGGGCGCCGACGTAATCTCCATCGGCGTCGAGCCTGACGGCTTCAACATCAACAAGGAATGCGGTTCGACGGCGCCGGAAGCGCTGAGCCGCAAGGTGCGCGAACTGCGCGCCGATATCGGCATTGCGCTCGATGGCGACGCCGATCGCGTCATCCTGGTCGACGAGCGCGGGCATCTGGTCGACGGCGATCAGTTGTTGGCCGTGATCGCGCAGAGCTGGAAGGACGACGGCCGTCTGGCGAAGCCGGGCATCGTCGCCACCGTGATGTCGAATCTCGGCCTCGAACGCTTCCTCGAAGGCCAGGGCATCGAACTCTTTCGCACTCCCGTCGGCGACCGCTACGTGCTCGAGCGGATGCTCTCCGGCGGCTACAACCTGGGCGGCGAACCCTCCGGCCACATTATCCTGTCGGACTACGCCACCACCGGCGACGGCTTCGTCGCAGCCCTTCAGGTGCTTGCGGTCGTGCAGAAGCTCCGCCGCCCGGTGTCGGAGGTTTGCCGCCGCTTCGATCCGCTGCCGCAGATCCTCAAGAACGTGCGCTACCGCTCAGGCAAGCCGCTCGACAATGCCGACGTCAAGTCGGCGATCGATGACGGCGAGAGGCGGCTCAACGGCCACGGCCGGCTTCTGGTGCGTTCATCCGGAACGGAGCCCGTGATCCGCGTGATGGGCGAGGGCGACGATCGCGTGCTGGTCGAGGAAGTGGTCGATCACATCGTGTCCGCGCTCGGGCAGGCCGCGGCGTAAGAGCGACGCTCTCGAATGCGATGAAGCAATCCAGCGTCGCGACAAGACTGGATTGCTTCGCTGGCGCTCGCGATGACGGCAACAAATATTTGGCCTGTGCATCGCAGCCATTTTCTATTGGCGGTGGTCGCCAGATCGCCCTCGGCGTAGGAAGTTCGCCTTGCTGGCGCCGGGAATGATTCCTTGAACAAGTCCATTATCGTCTCCGATGAAACCTTGACCGAACCGGTCATCGTTGCGGAAGCGGCGCCTTCGCTGAAGGCAGCCGTGGCAGGGCCCGCTTATGTCGTGCTCGCCGGCATCAGCTTTTCGCACTTCCTCAATGACACCATGCAGTCCCTGATCGCATCGGTGTATCCGATCCTGAAGGACAGCTACGCGCTGGACTTCGCGCAGATCGGATTGATCACGCTGGCGTTCCAGTTCACGGCCTCGCTGCTGCAGCCGCTCGTCGGGCACTTCACCGACAAGAAGGCGCAGCCGTTCTCGCTGGCGATCGGAATGTCCTCGACTTTCTTCGGCCTGCTGCTGCTCAGCGTCGCCCACCAATACATGGTGATCCTGATCGCCGCCGCGCTGATCGGCCTGGGTTCTGCGATATTCCACCCAGAGTCGGCGCGTATCGCGCGACTGGCCTCCGGCGGCCGCTATGGTTTTGCGCAATCGGTGTTTCAGCTCGGCGGCAGTTTCGGCACCTCGATGGGGCCGGTGCTTGCGGCCCTGATCGTCGTTCCGTTCGGCCAGCCCAGCATAGCCTGGTTCTCTTCAATCGCGTTTCTCGCGATCGTCGTGCTGTGGCGGATCGGCCAATGGTACAAGCCGCAGATCAAGGCACGAAAGGCTTCCGCGGTCGTTTCGCATCCGGATGCGCCGTCTCCGCGCCGGGTTCAGCTCGCGCTCGCGGTGCTGGTGGTGCTCCTGTTCTCGAAGCAGCTCTACGTATCGAGCCTTTCGAGCTACTACATCTTCTACCTGATCGATCGCTTCGGCGTTTCGACGCAGGCCGCGCAGCTTTATCTTTTCGTCTTTCTTGCTGCGAACGCGGTCGGCGCTTTCTTCGGTGGCCCGATAGGGGATCGCTTCGGCCGCAAGATCGTCATCTGGTTCTCGATTGTCGGCGCGCTGCCGTTCACGCTGGCGCTACCTTATGCGGGGCTGACGGCCAGCGCGGTGTTGACGGTGTTCATCGGCCTCATCATTTCGTCGACGACGTCGTCGATCATCGTGTTCGCACAAGAACTGGTCCCGCATCGCTTCGGAATGATTTCCGGCGTGTTCTTCGGCGTGGCGTTCGGCATCGGCGGTCTTGGCGCAGCGTTGCTCGGCAGGCTCGCCGACCACACCAGCATCGCCTTCGTCT